>CACFIH010000020.1 GCA_902566365.1 uncultured Pelagibacteraceae bacterium | reverse complement strand
TTTAAAACCTAGCCCAATAATTAAAAATCTTTTTTTACTAAATTTTTTATAATGTTTTCGAATAGCATCTAAAATCTGATCCGCTCTTTTGTCATTAATTTTAATGGATTCTTTTAAAATTCCCATATTCAAGCCTTTAAATTCTGCATCTTTCAATAATGACTTTGTATCTTTTGGAAAACAACTCCCACCGTAACCTGGTCCAGGTGTCATATATTCTTTTATAGATGGATAGAAAAATTTTTTATTATTCTCTACTTTGAATCTTCTGTCATTAATAAATGTATTTACAACGTTATAATAATTTACTTTATCAAATAATGAGCAATAATTAGAAAATTCATTGGAAAATGATATTAGATTAGCTAAAAAAATATTTGAAAAATATTTACTCATTTCAGCTTCAGTTTCATTAGTAATTATAATTTTACTTTTATATTTTTTATAAATATTTTTTAATTTTCTTTTCGAGAATTTATCTTCTGTACCGATTATAATTCTATCAGGATTTAAAAAATCATCTAAAGCAGTTCCTTCTCTCAAAAACTCTGGATTACTTACGAATTCAACATTTTTAAAATTTTTATACATTGGCTTTATTTTTTTTACCAATGTGCCTGGTGTAACAGTGCTTTTTATTACAATTATTTTTTTTTTATCTTTTGGTAACTTTGTCTTTATTTTTTTCAGACAATCTATCACATTTCCTAAATATATACCTTTTTTTGTATGAGGAGTATTTACTGCAACAAATAATACTTCACATTTTTTTAAATCATCAAGGTTATTCGTAATAAAATATGATTTATTAATTTTTTTTTTTAATAATTCTTTTAAACCTTTTTCATTTATTATTGGGTCTTTATCAGATATTTTTTTTAATTTAAAAATATCCCTTTCATAGTTTATAACATTATGTCCTATTTTACTTAAGCCCAAAGCAGTTACTAATCCAACATAACCAGCACCAATAACTCCAATATTCATAAGAAAATTTATTTTATCAACCTTTTCCAAGGAGCTTTATTATTTTTCCACATTAAATCCAGAGTTCTTTTATCTTTAAGTGTATCCATAGCATGCCAAAATCCATTGTGTTTAAAACACATTAGATTATTTTCATCGGCTAATTTAGACAAAGGTTCTCTCTCAAGAATTGTTTCATCATTTTTTAAATATTTAAAAATTCTTTTTTTAAATATAAAAAAACCTCCATTAATGTAGTCTTTTTTGTTTATAGGTTTCTCACTAAATTTAGAAACTTTATTGTCACTTAAAGACAATGATCCATATCTACCAGGTTGGATGATTCCTGTTAATGTAGCAATCTTCTTATGTTTAGTGTGAAATTTTTTTAAATCAGTGAGATTTATATCTCCTATACAATCTCCATATGTCAGATGAAAATCTTCCTCACCAATATGTTTTTTTGCTCTCAAAATCCTACCACCTGTCATTGTTTCGTTACCGGTATCAATAACCTTTACTTTCCAATTAATTTTTTTTCCAATTATTTTTGTTCTTCCTGAAGAAAGATTGAATTCAACACTATTTAATCTGAGATTATAATCATAAAAAAAATTTTTGATATGATGTGACTTATAACCACTTAGAATAACAAAATCTTTTATACCGTGATAACTATAAATTTTCATTATATGCCAAAGAATTGGCATGTTTCCTATTTCAGACATTGGCTTTGGTCTAAAGTCTGTTTCCTCACTTATTCTTGATCCACGGCCACCAGCTAAAATTACTGCTTTCATATATATAATATTTAAGATATTTTTTTCCTTATAATGAATAGTTTAAAAAAAACCTACAAAAAAATCATAAATAATCCAACAGTTGACGAACCTTATTACCATATCTTTACAAAATATATTTCTGCTTATTCCACAGCAATTTTGAGTAAAACTCCAATTACACCAAATTTTATCAGCTATTTAATGTTTATAACTGGTTTAGTTGCTCTATATTTTTTATTTTTTTTTGATACATTATTTTTAATTTATGCCGGGTTTTGTTTCATACTTCACAATATCCTTGATACGATTGATGGAGATTTGGCAAGAGAATTAAATAAAACTTCTAAATTTGGTATTTTTTTTGATAAGTTCACCCATTCAATAATTAATC
>CACFIH010000019.1 GCA_902566365.1 uncultured Pelagibacteraceae bacterium | reverse complement strand
TTTGCCAGTACCAAACTCATAGTAGTTATTATACGTAGTGATATCTTTATAACTAGTCGGTTCATTTGAAATATTTGCCCTGGCATTGATTAAAGGAACTGAACTTAACGCAATAGTACCTAAACCATAACCCATAGATCTTATAAAAGATCTTCTTTTATTGTAAATTTTTTCTGGAGTAATTTCTGAATGTTTAAACTTTTTCATTAGCAATAGGGTTACCTTTCAGCCACTCACTTTCATCATTTTCATAATGTTCTTTTTTCCAAATTGGAGATCTTTTCTTTATTTCCTCAATTATATATCTTGAGAGAACATATGCTTGATCACGATGCTTACAAGCTACTGCGATAATTATGCTAATCTCACCTAATTTTAGATGTCCTTTTGCGTGTTCAATAAATACAGCTTTATCTTTTATATCTAGCTTTTGATCTGATTCATTATAAATTTCTTCAAAGCTTTTGATCACCATCTCGTCATGGCTATCATAAGTAATTCCAGTGACTGTTTTATTGTCATTGATATTTCTTACAGTGCCTAAAAAATAAATTGATGCTCCAAACTTAGAGTTTTTTATAAACTTTTCAGCATTTGAAGTAAGTATCTTCTCTTTTTTAGTATCTACTATTTTTGTATGAAGCATTAACCTCCTCCAATAGGAGGGATAATACCAATTTTTTGATCTTTTGTGATTTTATAATTGTCGCTAATTATTTCATTATTTTCAGAACAAAAAGCTGAGGATTTTACAACTTTAATGAAGCTTTCATTACCTTTAAAATTTTTATCTATGTAATTGATAATTTCATTTCTAAGATCTTCAACTGAAGCTTTGTCTTGAACCTCAATCTCTAAATGATCGTTATCGCTGAAATCTCTGCTAGCTCCAAATAGTTCTAATTTAATTTTCAATTTATTTCTTTACCTTTTTTAAATGGATCTAATAGTAGTTTTTTGTGATTATATTTATATTGTCCATTATTATAATGGAGTGAATTAACAACCAGAATTCTTGAATTTTCTACATCAATTAAAATCATATTCCCACCATAGCCACCCATGCCAAATATAATTTTGTCTTTTAATCCTGGAAAATCCATATGAAATTGACCCCCATATGATTTTGTACGATTAAATCCAGGCTCTTCTTTTTCTTTGCTTTCTTTTGGTATTCTTCTTTTATAAATTTCTTTTAAATATTTTCCAACACAAGTATCATTCTGATAATCATCCATTATAGCCTTAGCTATTCTAAGATAGTCAAATCTCGTTGCCATTATGTTAGGATGTCCATTTCCCCAAATTTCATTTAAACTTGTATAGCCATAACGAATGCTATTTTTGATCTTTATTTTATCATTGAAAACTTTGCTATAAAATTTGTCATAATCTTCACCAATTTTAAATTTCATATAGTTTAAAATTAACTGAGTGACAAATCCATTGTAATTGTATCTTTCCTTAGATTTTTTTGTATTTTGGTTATTAAAGTAAGAGCGCATGGTTGTTGCAATATCTCTATCTTCATATGCACCTAATTTACTGGTACCATCTTCAAATTCATCGATGTATTTTTGATCACCAGTATTCATATTTAAAAAATTAATTAATTTTTGATCATGATAAAGAGAATCTTTTATTATAGGCCAGTCATTTACTCTAGCATCAACTCCATCAATATAACCATCACATATTGCGTGACCTACTAAATAAGAAGTTACTGACTTACCCATTGACATTGAGTAAAATTTTGTTTCATTATTCAAAAACTCTCCCAGTCTCTCTTTAGGAGAAAGTTCATCAATTAATACTTCACCATCTTGATAATATAAATAACTAAGGATACCTTTGGTTTTCATTTGTTTTTTTACAAATTTATCTTCTATTAAGTTGAATTTAAAATCGTAGGAACTATTTGTTGGTTTAAACTCTTTTAAATGTTGACTTCTATCTCTATATGAATATTTCCATAAATAATAAATCAGCGTATCTCTGTTTGGGTTTGAATGATAGGCAATATTAGTAGCTGATAATGCTTTATTTTTTATTTTGATATTTAGATTGTGAGATCCTTGCTCATTTAAATATTGATGATGTCCGTTTTCAGAAAGCCACTTACTAAAAAACCAATTTAATCTCTCAGCAAACGCATTGCTTGAAGCAAATAAGCTCAAAGTAAGTATTATAACTATTTTTTTCATTTTTTAAGCTTAGATGAAAACTTTAAATTTTCATTTTTAAATTTAGATTTATTCTTATCTATAAAGTCGTCCATTATCTTTACTTTTTCTTCCTCAAATTCGGCAACTTTTCTTTCATTGAGATCTACATACAAAGCTAGAATTTCAATTGTCGAGGCTAGAAATTTTTTTTCTTTGTGAATCATTTCCATTTTATATTGAAGTCGTTTTTTATCATGATCAAAATAAACACAATTAATATCCACCTCATCATTTAGCTGAAGTTCCTGATTGTAGGTGATGTGAGACTCTACAATCATTGTACTTTTCTTAGTTGTTTTTGCTGAGTGTTCACCCATCTGAAAAATATTATTTAATGTGTCGGCACCATATTTATCAAACATTAATAGATAATATGAAACATTCATGTGATCATTATAATCAATCCAGTCTTTAATTACTTTTTGAGTACTAAGATAAACGGACATTTGTAATTAGAGTATATTCTTTAAAAATTCAGGCAATCCATCTGGATTAGTCCACAAACCACTTTTTCCACCTTCTTTAATTAATAATTTCACATTATCTATTTTAAGATGAGGATTTACTATTTTACTTAAATCATAAATTGTAATTAATGCAGAATTAACACCCATAATAGCTTCCATTTCAACTCCAGTTTTTGCAACAGCTGACACAACACAAAAAACCTCTAATGAATTATCAACTTCATTCATAATTATTTTTGTTGCAGTATGATCAATTGGAAGTGGGTGACATAAAGGAATTAGTTCACTTGTTTTTTTTACACCTAAAACAGCTGACACTTCAGCTAGGGTAATTGGATCTCCTTTAGGCATTTTTTTATTTTTAATTAAATCAAAAACTTCTTTTCCTACATAAATTTTACCTGAAGCCAAAGCTCTACGAAATGTTTCTTTTTTTGATGAAACATCAACCAT
>CACFIH010000018.1 GCA_902566365.1 uncultured Pelagibacteraceae bacterium | reverse complement strand
CAACTTTATAAAAATACTCAAATAGAAAGTTCATTTGGTTTTAATACATTAGCAATAGTTGAGGGCAAACCTCAAACTTGTTCTTTAAAGGATTTCTTATCAAGTTTTTTAAGTTTTAGAGAAGATGTTGTAATAAAAAAAACAAAGTTTGATTTAAAAAAAGCAGAAGAAAGGGCCCATATTTTAATTGGCTTATCAGTTTCAGTTGAAAATTTAGATAAAGCAATAAAGATTATTAGAGGATCAAAAACTCCAGATGATGCAAAGAAATCTTTACTAAATATCAAATGGAAAATCAATAAATCTCAAAAAATGATTTCTTTAATAGAAAACAAAAAAAATAAAAGCTCTTACACATTGAGTGAGTCTCAAGTTATTGCTATTTTAGAATTGAGACTTCAAAAGTTAACAGCTATAGGAATTAATGAAATTGAAATTGAAATAAAAAAAATTTCTGAATTAATTGTAAGATATAAAAAAATAATTTCATCAAAAAAAGAATTATTAAAAGTTATTAGTGAAGAATTGAAACAAATAAAAGACAAATATTCTTCACCTAGAAGAACGAAAATCATAGATGCAGTATTAAACTATGATATAGAAGAAACAATTCATAAAGAATCGGTTTTGATTACAGTAACTTTACAAGGATATATAAAAAGAGGATCATTAAATAATGTAAGAACACAAAAAAGAGGAGGAAAAGGCAAAACAGGTATTACTACACGAAATGAAGACTCTGTCGTACAAACTTTATCTGTTAACACTCACACCTCAGTTCTTTTTTTTTCAACAGAGGGACTAGTTTATAGAATTAAAGCTTGGAAAATTCCAGAGGGCTCTACTGTTTCAAAAGGCAAGTCTTTATTTAATATATTACCACTCAAAAATCATCAATCTATAAGTTCAATAATGCCTTTTCCAGATACTGACTCTGAGTTAAAAAATTATCAAATTGTTTTTGCAACATCTAAAGGAAAAATTAGAAAAAATAGTCTTGAGGATTTTTCTTCAATTAATACTTCAGGCAAAATCGCTATGAAATTAGATACAAATGATAAAATAGTTGGTGTTAAAATTTGTAAAGATGATCAAGATATTATCTTAAGTACTAAGTTTGGAAAATGTATTCGTTTTGAGTCTAAGAAATTAAGAATTTTTAAAGGTCGATCATCGAAAGGAATAAAAGGGATTATTTTAGCACCAAATGATGAGATTGTCTCTTTATCAATTATAGATAATGACAAATTATCAAAAAATACAAAAAAATCAAAGGATGAAAGATCAGAACTAAAAGCTAAAGAAAAATTTATATTATCAATAACTGAGAATGGCTTTGGAAAAAAAACTTCTCATGTCGATTATAGAGTTACTAACAGAGGTGGAAAAGGAATTATTGGAATAATTAATTCTCCAAGAAATGGGAATATTTCTTCCTCATTTCCTGTTTTTGAAGGTGATGAAATATTAATATCAACCAATAAAGGTAGAGTTATACGAGTTGCAGTTAAAGAAATTAGATCAGCAGGTAGAAATACCCAAGGCGTAAGAATTATAAAATTGTCAGGTGATGAAAAAGTAGTTTCAGCTGATAAAATTGATGATAATTTGATGTAATGAATAAAACAGCAATATATCCAGGGACATTCGATCCTATAACCTTCGGTCATATTGATGTAATAAAAAAAGGATTAAAACTTTTTAATAAAATAGTTGTTGCTGTTTCAAATGTTGATAATAAAGATTATCTTTTTGATGCAGATGAAAGAATAGAAATAACTAAGAAAGCACTGTTTTCAGATTTAAAATTAAATAAAAAAAGAATTATGGTTATATCTTTTACATCATTAACAACCGATTTATGTAATAAACATAGATCTAATATCATTCTCAGGGGCCTAAGAGCAGTATCAGATTTTGAATATGAATTTCAATTAGCAGGGATGAATAGAAAATTGAATAATAATATTGAAACTATATTTTTAATGTCTGATGTTGAAAATCAAATTATCTCATCAAAATTTATAAAAGAAATTGTAAAACTAAAAGGAAACATTAATAAATTTACTACTAAAAGCACAATTAAATCATTAAAAAAGAAATATGAATAAATTAATATTTAGTTTAATAATTATTTTTGTTCTTAATATAAATAATACAATGTCAGAGGAGAATATAATGATTTTAAAACTTAAAGATGGAGATGTAAAAATTGAATTATTCGAGGATGTAGCACCTAATCACGTAAAAAGAATCAAAGATTTAGCCAACAGTGGTCAATACGACAATGTTGTATTCCATAGAGTTATAGATGGATTTATGGCTCAAACCGGAGATGTAAAGTTTGGAAATTCTGATTCAAAGAATTTCAATTTAAAGATGGCTGGAATGGGAGGTTCTGATTTACCAGATTTAAAAGAAGAATTTAACAACCTTCCTCACGAGAGAGGGACATTGTCGATGGCAAGATCGTCAGATCCTAATAGTGCTAATAGTCAATTTTTTATATGTTTCAAAGCCGCACCATTTCTTGATAGACAATATACTGTTTTTGGAAAAGTAATTGAAGGAATGGAGAATGTAGACAAGATAAAACGTGGTGATGATAACAATAATGGTGCAGTATCTAATCCGGATAAGATAATAAGTTTTAAATCTTTATAAATTTAAATGGCATTAAAAGAATTTGCCTTTAGAATTTTAAACACTGATAAATACGCTCGATCTGGTTTAATTGAGACACAACGAGGTAATATTCAAACGCCAGCTTTTATGCCAGTTGGAACACAGGCTACAGTAAAGGCCTGTAGCATAAATGATATCAAAAAGACTGGCTCTGAAATAATTTTATCTAATACCTATCATTTAATGATTAGGCCTGGTGTGCAAAGAATTGAAAGATTAGGTGGTCTTCACCAATTCATGAATTGTGATTTACCTATTTTAACTGACTCGGGTGGCTTTCAAGTAATGTCTTTATCAAAATTGAATAAGATAGATAGAGAAAAAGGTGCAATATTTAATTCACATATTGATGGAAAGAAATTTTATTTAAGTCCTGAAGAGAGCATAAGAATCCAATTAGGTTTAAATTCAGATATTCTTATGATCATGGATGAATGTCCAAAGAAAACAAATAATTATGAAACCATTAAAAAATCTATGAACTTATCTTTATATTGGGCTGAAAGGTCAAAAAAAGCTTTTGGAAAAAATCCTCACAAAGCTCTTTTTGGAATAATTCAAGGAGGTCTTTTCAGAGATTTAAGAATTAAATCTTTAGAAGAGCTTATTAAAATAGGCTTTGATGGCTACGCAGTAGGTGGATTAGCTGTCGGAGAAACACAAAATGAAATGTTTTCAGTATTAGATGACATTAAAGACTTAATGCCATCAGAAAAACCTCATTATTTAATGGGCGTTGGAACACCTTCTGACATTTTAGGTGCAGTAAAAAGAGGTATAGATATGTTTGATTGTGTTCTTCCAACGAGATCTGGTAGAACTGGTTTAGCATTTACTTGGAATGGTAGAATAAATATAAGAAATAATAAGTATCAAAATGATGATACACCTTTAGATGTAAACTGTAAAAAATTTGATTTGAACAAATACACAAAAAATTATCTTAATCATTTATTTAATACAAATGAAATTTTAGGCTCAATGATTTTAACATTACATAATATAAATTTTTACCAGGAATTAATGTCTGGTATTAGAGAGAATATTAAGAACGGTACTTTTGATGATTTTCATGATAAATATGTGGATAAGTTATGATCCTTAAACTATTTGTCTCATTAATTCCTGTTTGAATTATTTAGTTTTTTCTGTATATAGATTTACTACTGTTATAAAAAATGGGCCGTTAGCTCAGTTGGTAGAGCAATTCCCTTTTAAGGAATGGGTCGATGGTTCGAGTCCATCACGGCTCACCATTAAGATTTAATTGGTGGGTAATCCAAGATTATATCATTCATCCAGTCGTTAATTTTTTTGATTCTATTATTTGCTGAAGGATGTGTGCTCATAAATTCTGGCGGTGTTTTTCCTTTGTTAATTTTCTTCATTCTTTCCCAAATTTTAGGTGTTTCTCTTAAATCATATCCAGATAATGACGCAAATATCATACCAAGATAATCAGCCTCAGACTCCTGTTTTCTACTGAAGGGATTTAATAATCCAATTTGAAAGATATCCATACCCGTTGATCTTCCAACTGTATTACGAGCTCTAGAGACCTTGCCACCAGTAAAAATATCTAAGATAGTTGAAGTAGCATTAATTGCTAAAGCTGCACTTTGTCTTTCAACAGAATGTTTAGCTACAGCATGGGCAATTTCATGACCCATGACAGCTGCTAATCCATTTAAATTTTTTGTGACTTCAAGAATTCCAGTATAGACAGCTATTTTACCTCCTGGCATACACCACGCATTTTTAATCTTATCATTTTCGATTAAAATATATTCC
>CACFIH010000017.1 GCA_902566365.1 uncultured Pelagibacteraceae bacterium | reverse complement strand
TTTGAAATTATATCAATTATCTTTTCAACATCTTTTTGAGATTGATCTTTTTTCGCTTTACCAGAAGGCCAATTTTTATACATAAGAAAATTTTTATTTGATTTATCAAACTTATTTTTTAACCAAATTTCTTCAGTTACAAATGGGATAAAAGGATGAAGCATTACGAGTATTTGTTTGAAAATATAAGCAGATACCTCTTTTACTTCTTTTTGAGCTTTTTTATCATCAGAATAAAGAATTGTTTTTGAAAGCTCGATATACCAGTCACAATAAGAATGCCAAGCAAACTGATAGGCATTTTTAGCAGCCTCATCAAAACGGTAATCTTCGATATTTTTTTGAATTTTGTTCTTAATTTCTATTAACTCTGAATATATCCATTTGTTTATGTTAAGTGTGGTTTTTGGAACTTTATCAGTTTTCTTAAAATCACATTTATTTGTTATTAAAAAATTATTAGCATTCCATAGTTTGTTTAAAAAATTTCTATAACCTTTAACTCTATCTTCAGAAAGTTTTACATCTGTGCCAGGTGATGCCATTGATAATAAAGTAAATCTTAAAGCATCAGCACTATACTTTTCTATCAAATCTAATGGATCAATAACATTACCTTTAGACTTAGACATTTTTTGTCCTTTTTCGTCTCTTACAAGTGCATGAACATAAATATCTTTGAAAGGTTCTTTGTTTAAAAACTCCATTCCAAACATCATCATTCTAGCAACCCAAAAAAAGATAATATCAAAACCTGTAACCAAAACTGAGGTAGGATAAAACTTTTTCACATAATCTTTTTTATCAGGCCAACCTAATGTTGCAAAAGGCCATAAACCAGATGAAAACCATGTATCTAAAACATCTGGATCTCTAGTTATTTCAACATTCTTTTTATAAAATTTTTTAGCTTGTTTTTTTGCGTCTGCTTCATTTATTGCAACAAATATTTTTTTATCAGGTCCATACCAAGCTGGAATTTGATGACCCCACCAAAGTTGTCTTGAAACACACCACGGTTCAATGTTATTCATCCATTGAAAATAAGTTTTAGACCAATTGGTTGGGAAGAAATTTGTTTTTTTTGATTTAACTATTTTTTTTGCTTTTACTGCTAATTTTTTTGCATCAACAAACCACTGTTCAGTCAAAAAAGGTTCTATAACTGAATTGGATCTATCACCGTAAGGAACTTTGTTTTTTATATTTTCTTCTTTAACAAAAAAATCTTTTTCTTTAAGTTCCTCTAATAACTTTTTACGAGCATCAAATCTATCAAGTCCTACGTAATCCTGAGGAGCATTGTTGTTTATTTTTCCTTCCTCAGTAAATATATTAATTATATCTAATTTGTTTCTTTGGCCCACTTCATAGTCATTAAAATCATGTGCTGGTGTAATCTTTAATGCACCTGTCCCTTGTTCAGGATCTGCATAATTATCTTTAATAATCTTAATTTTTCTACTTACTATTGGTATAGTTACTGTTTTGCCAACAAATGTCTTATATCTTTTATCTTTTGGATTTACAGCGATTGCCGTATCACCGAGCATTGTTTCAGGTCTTGTTGTCGCAATAGTAATAAATTCTGAGGAATTTTCGACTGGATATCTAATATAGTAAATTTTAGAGTTCATTTCTCTTTGATCAACCTCTAAATCTGAAATGGCTGTTTTAAGTACAGTGTCCCAATTAACTAATTTTTCAGCTTTATAGATTAATTTTTTTTTATGTAATTCGACAAAAACTTTAATTACAGATTTGGATAAATTATCATCCATAGTAAAAGCGTTACGTGACCAATCACAAGAACACCCAAGTTTTTTTAATTGATTAATTATTATATCACCATATTCACTCTTCCACTCCCATACTTTTTTAATAAATTTTTCTCTTCCAAGACTATTTTTATCTAAATTCTCTTTTTCTAATTTTCTCTCAACAAGTGCTTGGGTTGCAATACCAGCGTGATCAGTGCCTGGTTGCCATAAAGTTTCATAATTATTCATTCGATAATATCTAACTAAGAAATCTTGAATTGAGTTATTTAAAGCATGACCCATATGCAAGCTTCCAGTTACATTTGGTGGTGGAATTACGATAGAAAATTTTTTTGAATTTTTTTGAGGTTTAAATAATTTATTTTTCTCCCAATAAGCATAAATTTTATCTTCTACTTTAGAATGTATATATTTATCGCTTATCATGGGTATAATTAGTTTATAATTTAATAATCTAAATTAACAATAATCAAATTGGAACGTTATTTAATAGACTAATTGCAAATATTTTATATAAAACCCTTGTAGCTATCATCTAAAACATAAGGCAACGTGGCGGAATGGTTACGCAGAGGATTGCAAATCCTTGTATCCCGGTTCGATTCCGGGCGTTGCCTCCAAAAAAATTCTTGTTTTAGTAAAAAAAGAAAGTAAGTTGACTTTTTACATTCCTCGGTAGCTCAGTTGGTAGAGCAGTTGACTGTTAATCAATTGGTCGCAGGTTCGAGTCCTGCCCGAGGAGCCAAAAATTATCCAACCTTTGAGATATTGTTGCTTGCTACCTGTAATGATTTATTAAATTTTAATTTTTGATCAGCATTTAGTTCAGAATATAATTTCACTAAAAAGTTATAATTTACATTCATGTGCCCTTCTTGTGATTTTTCTACATTTACTAGATATTCTGAAAAATCCTCAAAAAAATAATTTATTGGTACTTTTAGATAGTTCGATAATTGTAGTAATCTTATTGAACTTACCCCATTAGTTCCTTTTTCATATTTTTGGATTTGTTGAAATGTGACATTAATTGCTTTTGCTACTTTAGTTTGAGTTAAACCTAGTGCAAGTCTTCTAAGCTTAAGCTTATTGCCTAAATGCTTATTAAAATTATCTTCCATTAAGACCCCTCTTAATTTTTTAAAAAAACTAATTCAACTAGTTTTTAATACCTACTGCAACAAGATTTTTTTTTATTTTTTTAAGAAAATCTGATTATTAATAATACCTGTCAAGCATTACTTGAGCCATTATTAAAGAAATATTTGTTGAAAAAGGACCTGACTATAGTATCTGGCTTAAAAAAAGTTTTGTCCTATCGCTCTTAGGATTTGCAAAAAATTCCTTGGTATCAGCTTTTTCTACAATCATTCCTTCATCCATAAAAATCATTTGATCGGCAACCTCTTTAGCAAACCCCATTTCATGAGTAACAACTATCATAGTCATTCCTTGTTTTGCTAAATTCACCATAACATCAAGTACTTCTTTAATCATTTCTGGATCTAATGCAGATGTAGGCTCATCAAAAAGCATTATTTTAGGCTCCATACATAAAGCTCTAGCTATTGCAGCTCTTTGTTGCTGTCCTCCAGACAATTGACCTGGATATTTTTTTGCTTGATCAAGTATTTGCACTCTTTCTAAGTGTTTTAGAGCTAAATCCTCTGCTTCTTTTTTAGGCATTTTTTTTACCCAAATAGGAGCAAGAGTGCAATTATCTAAGATTGATAAATGCGGGAATAAATTAAATTGTTGGAACACCATTCCAACCTCTGCTCTAATTTGTTCTATATTTTTTGTATCCTCTGTTAACTCTGTCCCATCAACAATTATATTTCCATCTTGATGTTCCTCTAATCTATTAATACATCTAATTAAAGTTGATTTTCCTGAGCCTGATGGTCCACACACCACAATTTTTTCTTTTGGTTTAACCTCTAAATTTATTCCTTTTAAAACTTGAAAATCTCCAAACCACTTATTCATATTTCTAATTTGGATAATGCTATCGGACATATTTTTTATCTATCAGTTTTATATTTTTGTTCTAAGTTATAACTATATTTACTCATTGCATAACAAATAATCCAGAAAATTATAGCAGCAAATACATAACCTTCCATAGCAAATCCTAACCATTCTGGGTTGGTTTTAGCTAAATTCAACATTCCTACAATTTCCAAAAGACCAACAACAAATATTAACGGAGTATCTTTAACTAAAGCAAGGAATGTATTTGCTATTCCAGGAATAACTAATTTTAAAGCTTGAGGTAAGATTACAAATATATGCATTTTCCAATAGCCCATACCTAAAGATTTCGCAGCCTCATATTGACCTCTCGGCAGAGCTTGTAGCCCACCTCTAATTACCTCAGCAACATAAGCTGCTTCAAATAATGATATGGCAATTATACATCTGACTAATTTATCTATAAAAAAATCTGCTGGTAAAAACATTGGAAACATTACAGCAGACATAAATAAAACAGTTATTAATGGAACGCCTCGCCAAAATTCAATAAATCCGATCGAAATATATCTAATTAATGGAAAACTTGATCTTCTACCTAATGCAAAAGCCATTCCTATAGGAAAACAGAATATGAGACAGAAAAAAGATATAATAAAAGTAAGAGATAAACCTCCCCAAGCACCAGTTTCTACCCAATTTAAACCATCTAACTTCCCTAGTTCAATTGTTTCCTCAAAAAAAAGAAAGTATTTCAACAAAATATAAAGAGCAATTGGGACTATTAGGAAATAATAAAATTTAAATTTACTTGG
>CACFIH010000016.1 GCA_902566365.1 uncultured Pelagibacteraceae bacterium | reverse complement strand
TAATGAAAGATATGCTAGAGACAATGTATAATGCCAATGGCATTGGTCTTGCAGCTATTCAAATAGGAGTTCCAAAAAGAATTATTGTTATGGATATTTCTAAAGATGGTGAAAAAAAACAACCTAGATATTTTGTCAATCCTGTTATCAAAAATAAAGATAATTTAAAATCTACTTATGAGGAAGGATGTTTATCTGTTCCCAATCAATTTGCCGAAATCAATAGACCTAGTAAATGTGAAGTTGAATATTTAGATTTTAATGGTGAAAAAAAAGTTTTAAAAGCTGAGGGTCTTTTAGCAACTTGCATACAACATGAAATGGATCATTTAGAAGGCATACTTTTTATTGATTATTTATCTAAACTTAAAAAATCAATGATTATCAAAAAACTATCTAAAGGTAAATTTGACCGAATAGTTGTTTAATTGATGTCTAAAAAACTTATTTTTATGGGCACACCAATGTTTGCTGTGCCAGTTCTAAAGTCTTTATATCAAAATGGTTATGAGATATCGGTAGTTTATACTCAGCCTCCACAAAAATCTCATCGTGGTCAAAAAATTAATAAATCACCAATTCAAGGAATTGCTGAAACTTTAAATTTAAGTTTTAGAGCGCCTGATACATTAAAAGACAATAAAGTTGAATTTGATTTTATAAAAAATCTAAATGCTGATCTCGCAATTGTAGTTGCTTATGGACAAATAATTCCTAAGGAATATCTAGGTTTAACTAAAAAGGGATTTATAAATATACACGGTTCAATACTTCCTAAATATAGAGGCGCAGCACCTATTCAAAGATCTATTATGAATTTAGATAATGAAACAGGTATTAGTATAATGAAAATTGAGGAAAAATTGGATAGTGGACCAATCTACAAAATTTATAAGATTAAGATAGACAATAATAACAATGCACAGGATATATCAGATAGACTATCAACTTTAGCTGCAGATAAAATTTTGGATAATGTTGATGAAATAATTGATAATAAGGCAAAATTTATCGAACAAGATCATTCAAAAGCTACTTACGCAAAAAAAATAAATAAAAGCGAAAGTCTAATTGATTGGGATCTAGATGCTGCAAAGATATTAGCTAAAATAAATGGTTTATTCCCTGTACCGGGTGCATTTTTTAATTTTAATGGAGAAAGACATAAAATACTTAAAGCAGAAATTGCAAACGGAAGAGGTAAACCAGGAGAAGTAATATCAGATAAATTGGAAATTGCTTGTGGCAGTAATCAATCAATTAAAATTCTTGAGATACAGAGACAGGGAAAAAGAACCCAAAAGATTGACGAATTTATGCTTGGAACTCGAATAAGAAGAGGTTTAATAATATCTAATGTTTAGGTATCAAATTTTAATTGAGTATGTTGGAACAAATTTTAGAGGTTGGCAAGTTCAAAAAAAGGGTAAAACTATCCAGGGTCTTATTCAATATAAAATTTCAAATTTTTTAGGCGAACAAATAACAGTCATAGGATCTGGTAGGACTGATTCTGGTGTACATGCAACTGAACAATCAGCTCATTTTGATTGTGTAAAAAAAATAATTTATTTTGATAAATTTTTAAAATCAATTAATCATTTTTTAAACAAAGAAGGAGTTGCAATCACCAAAATTAGAAAAAGAGGTAAAAATTTTCATTCGAGATTTTCTGCTAAGTTGAGAATATACAAATATATTATTATTAATCGTTTAAGTGGGCCGGTTTTAGATAGAAATAGGGGATGGCATATTATGAATAAACTTGACGTTTCTGCTATGAAAAAAGGTGCTAAAAAACTAGTTGGTACCAAAGATTTTTCAACTTTTAGAGCCTCTAGTTGTAGAGCAAAAAGTCCAATTAAAACAATGAAACTTGTTAAGATAAGATCAAATAAGGATAAAATAGAAATAGAATTTAGATCTCAATCTTTTTTACAACGACAAGTTCGTTCAATGGTTGGCTGTTTGAAATACCTCGGAGAAAATAAATGGTCATTAAAGAAATTTGAAAGTGTAATGAAATCAAAAAAAAGAATTTTATGTGCTCCTCCTGCCCCTCCTGAAGGGCTATTTTTAGCAAGAATTATTTATTAATTTTTTTTTTTGACATTGAATATCTTTTATTAATTCGCCATCTTGACTCTGCTCTAACAATATAACCACAACAATTTTTTGCTCTGCATTTACACGGAAATTGTTTATAGTCTTTGTCATAACCAAAACCATAATCACAAGTAAACTCTTCACCTTTTTTAATATCTTTTATCGCTGTTACCCAAATTTTAAGACCCTTACCTTCATAATCACAATTGTTATTGCATGAGTGATTAATCAACCCAGCTGTATTCCATTTGAAATCCCCATCTAAAGAATATTTTTTATTTAGTGTAAATAAATATATAGGTTTTTTGTTATCAAATTTATCAGACTCATCGACTTCTTTGTTTGTTATAATTTTTCCAATATAATTTATAATTTTAGTACCAGCTTTAATATCTTTTGTTGCGTATAAGCCACGACCCCTGTTATCTATTTTTGATTTTTTAATTTGATATAATTTCATTTTGGATTATTTATAATTAATAAGATGATTATCAATTGAATTCAATTAACGCATCAACATGCCTTTTAGCGCTATCCTGAAGTGCTTGTAAATCATATCCACCCTCAAGAATTGAAACCACTTTACCATTAGAAAAATTTTTTGAGGTTTCCATTATTCTTCTTGTTATTTCATAATAATCATTAGTATCCAGTTTAAGCTGAGCAAGTGGATCTGCTTTATGTCCGTCAAATCCTGCACTGATAAGAATAAATTCCGGCTGAAATTTTTTTAATTTATTTAAAGCAAATTCAAATGCATTCAAATATTCCTCAGAATTAGTACCAGCAGGTAATGGAATATTGCAAATATTATTAAATTTCCCTTTTTCTTTATCAGAACCAGTTCCAGGATAGTAAGGATATTGATGTGTTGAAATGAACAATACATTCTTGTTATCGTAAAAAATATCTTGTGTACCGTTTCCGTGATGTACATCAAAATCAACGATAGCAATTTTTTTATACTTATATTTATTAAGTAAATATTTTGCACCAATAGCGACGTTATTTAAAATACAAAATCCTGCTGCTTTATTTTGACTACAATGATGACCAGGAGGACGTACACTGCAAAAAGCATTTTTAAATTCTCTGTTTTGCACACCATCAATAGCCGAAATAATTGATCCAGCAGCATCAAAAGTTGCCCTCTTGCTTCCTGGAGAAATTATTGTATCACCATCAAGTGACGAAAAACCTTTAGCAGGAAATGAATTTTTAACTAAATTAACATAGCTAGCATCATGAGTGTCTTTTATTATGCCTTCACTAATGATTGAAGGTTTTTTCCATAAAATATTTTTATTACTATATTGTTTAAGCTTATCAATAATAACCGAAACTCTTGCTATTTGCTCTGGGTGTCCAGGACCTGTATCATGATATTGGTAAGCATTAGATGTAATTATACCTGTTTTCACTTGAAGTAACTTTGTAGAATATTCTGATAAATTATAGTCAAATTTTTTAAATCTTTTAAAGATACTGCTTCATCAACTTTGTGCATAGTTTTTCCTACTAAACCAAATTCTAAACCTGGTGATATTTGCCTTATAAATCTCAAGTCTGAAGTTCCGCCTGTAGTTGAGAGTTTTGGTTTTATTTTAGTGATTTTTTTTATGATATTTTGTATCATGTAAGTTGTTTCATTTGGCTTAGTTAAAAAAGCTTCACCAGAAACTCTATATTTAATTTTGTATCTAGATTTATCTTTTTTGCTAATTTTATGAAAAATTTTATTTAGTCTTTTTTTAATAGATGACGATGAATGTTTGTTATTATATCTAATATTAAAAGTTGCTTCAGCAATTGAAGGAATTACGTTATCTGCTGTATTATTAATATTAATTTTTGTCACCTCTAAGTTTGAAGGTTGAAAATTTTTTGTACCTTCATCAAATTTTATTTCTTTTATTTCTTTCAAAATTTTTACTATAGTTGTTGAGGGATTATTTGCTCTATGAGGATAAGCTACATGTCCCTGTAATCCAAATACTTCTAATTTACCAGTTAAACTTCCTCTTCGGCCAATTTTTATCATTTCACCTAATTTATTAGGATTTGTTGGTTCACCAACTAAACAGAAATTAATCTTCTCTTTCTTTTTTTTTAAGTATTCAACTACCTTCTTGGTTCCATTAATAGCATCACCTTCTTCATCACCTGTTATTAATAAACTTATTGAACCATTAAAACTTTTATTTTTATTTAAAAATTTGCTTACTGCTGAAACAAAAGATGCAATCGAACTTTTCATATCATTTGCACCTCTTCCAATTAAGTGACCTTTTTTTATAGAAGGCTTGAAAGGGTTTGTTGTCCAATCTTTTATGTTTCCTGGAGGCACTACATCTAAGTGACCTGCATAGCAAAAATTAGGTTCTTTCGTCCCAAATTTTGCATATAAATTTTTTACAGGTTTATAACCTTTTTCTTTAAATTCTAATGTTTTCGATTTAAAGCCTAATTTTTTTAGTTTCTTTTCTAAAAACTTCATAACACCAGCATCAACAGGTGTTATAGAAGGAAACTTGATTAGCTCTTTAGCTAACTGTAATTCGTTTAAAACTTTCATTTTTAATCTCTTAAAAGATCATTAATAGATGTTTTAGATCTTGTTTTCTCGTCAACTTGTTTAATTATTACAGCACAATACAAAGATGGTGCCGATGGATTATTCTTATCAGGCAACGAACCTGGAACAACTACTGAGTAAGGTGGAATTTTTCCATAAGTAATTTTTCCAGTTTTTCGATCTACTATTTTAGTTGATTGACCAATATACATTCCCATACTCAAAACTGAGCCTTCACCAACAATCACACCTTCAACTACCTCTGACATTGCTCCAAGAAATACATTGTCCTCAATGATTGTAGGTAAAGCTTGTGCAGGCTCTAAAACACCTCCAACACCTGAACCTGCAGAAATATGACAATTTTTTCCAATTTGACAACAGCTACCAGCCCTGGCAAATGTATCTATCATTGTCCCTTCATCTATATATGCTCCAATATTAACGTAACATGGCATAAGCACAGCATTTTTTCCAACATATGATCCTTTTCTTACTGGTGAATTAGGAACCATTCTAAAGCCAGCTTTTTCATGATCTTCTTTTGACCACCCTGCAGTTTTACCCTTTAGTAAATGAGATTTATCATACCAACTACTGTACGGACCATTTAAATTTTCCATCGGATAAATTCTAAAACTTAACATTATAGCTTTTTTAAGATGCTGATGAGTTACCCATTCTCCATTAATTTTTTCTGCTACTCTTGATTTACCACTATCTAAATCACTTATTACTTGATTGATTGAATCTTTGAGTGTTTGATCAGAGTTTGGGTTTATTTGATCTTTAATTTCCCAGGCATCATTAATAATTTTTTCTAAAGACATAGTTTAATTACTTTTTAATAACCTTATTTCTTTAAGAAATAAAGACAGATTTTCAATTTTGTGAGAAATAAAATCTTTATCAGCATCTATTTTTCCAAAATGTTCTTCGTTAATTAACCAAACAGTAGTGCAGCCTCGTTTGTGCCCAATACTGAGATTTTTAGCTATATCCTCTATATAAATTGTTTCTTTTGGTTTAATTCCAAATTTTTTTACCATTAAATCAAAAGTTTCAGCCTCTGGCTTAGGTACATACCCAGCATCTTTAATATCAAAAACTTTATCCCTTCCAAATAAATCGTAAACGCCCAAATGTGTTAAGATATTTTCTGCATGCTCTGCACTTCCGTTTGTAAAAATAAACTTTTCCATATTTAGTTGTTCGAGTTCATGTCTCATTATCATATCTTTCTTCATAAAGGATAAATCTATATCATGTACATAAGACAAGAATTCATCTGGAGATATGCCATCATGAATCATTAGCCCCCGCAATGAAGTATTATATTTATAAAAATAATTAGTTTGTAATTCTTTGGCTCTATTATGATCAATTTTAAGTCTTTCAGAGATAAATTGTGTCATTCTTTTTGATACTTGACCAAATACCCTCTCTAATGAGTAATTATTATGTTTTCCATAACAGACGCCATCTAAATCTAATAATAGAAATTTTTTCTCTTTTAAGTTCATTGTCTTATAAGTGTTCCTGAACCTTTATCAGAAAATAATTCAAACAATATTGAGTGACTTGGTCTTGCATCAATTATACCTACAGCAGTCACTCCATTTTTCACAGCATCTAAACATGTATTTATTTTTGGTATCATTCCTTCGGTAATAGTTTCATTTTTAATCATTTCTAAAACCTCGGATGAAGATATTTCCTCTATTAATTTTTTATCTTTATCCAAAACCCCTTTAACATTTGTCATTAAAAGCAATCTTCTAGATTTTAATGATTTGGCTATTGCTCCAGCTGCAATATCTCCATTTATGTTAAAAGTTTGTTTTTTTTGTAAACCTAAAGGTGAAACTATTGGAATTTTTTTTTCTTTAATTATATTGAGTAAAACATTGTTGTCAATTTTGTTTGGTATTCCAACGAATCCCAGCTCCTCTGATTCTGGAACTACTTCAATTATGTTATTTTCTTTAGTATGTAATGAAACTGCATTTGTGCCTATTTCCTTTAAAGACTCTACGATGTCATTATTAAAATCTATTAAAACATTTTCAACTATATCTATAATTTTTTCATCTGTTACTCTCAATCCCCTTATAAATTTAGACTGAATATTAGATTTTTCTAATTCTCTTTTAATTCTTGGGCCGCCTCCATGGACTATGATAATTGATAAACCTAATTTATTTAAAATACTTATATCTGAAATAAAATTATTGAATATATTTCTATCAATAAAAACGTTTCCTCCATATTTAATAACAATTATTTCATTTTTATATTTTTCTATATATTTTAAGACCTCATCTACTGGAGGCCCATTTTCTGGAAGAATCTTATTTATGTTCATCTCTTTATAATTTAAGTTATACAGCAGTTTTTACTGTTGTTCTTTTCATTATGAATACCTGTTGAGCCATTGTTAAGATATTGTTAACAGTCCAATAAATTACCAAGCCACTTGGGAATGGAGCAAGTATCACAGTTAAGAAAAGGGGAAAAAACGCAAAAATCTTTTTTTGCATTTCATCAGTAGGAGCTGGATTTAGTTTTTGTTGTATCCACATTGAAACTCCCATAGCCACCGGCCAGGCGCCTATAACTAAGAATGACGGTACATCATAAGGCAATAAACCAAATAAATTAAATAAACTTGTTGGATCACGTTCACTAAGGTCTTGTATCCACCCATAAAATGGCATTTGTCTCATCTCAATTGTTACGAATAAAACTTTATATAATGCAAAAAAAACTGGTATTTGAACTAGTATTGGCAAACACCCTGACATTGGGTTAACTTTCTCTTTTTTATAAAGTGCCATCATTTCTTGTTGAAGCTTCATTTTATCATTTTTATGAAGCTCCTTTAATCTTATCATTTCAGGTTGAAGAGCTTTCATTTTGGCCATACTCCTAAAAGAAAAATTTGCTAACGGAAAAAAAGCTAATCTAATACATATAGTAATAGCTATTATTGCTAAACCATAATTTCCTAATAGTTTAAAGAAATAATCAATCCCAAAAAAAAGTGGTTTCGTGATAAAATATAAGAACCCCCAATCTATAACTAAATCAAATTTATCGATATTCAATGACTCTGCATAACCGTCAATAACATCAACTCTTTTTGCAGCTACAATAATTTGTAATTTTTCCTCAATAGAACTTTTTTCATTTAATGACAATGGTTCAGTTGTAATAAAATTTGCTCTAAATTTATTTTTGTAATCAAAAGTGGTTTTAAATTCTTTATCTCTAGGAGGAATCAATGAAGTAATCCAGTATTTATCTCCAATCCCTAACCATCCTTTTTGAGCAATTCTTGTGAATTTTTTTTCTTGAATATCATCGTAGTCTTCCTCAATTAATTCATCATCAAGATTAGCTACTAACCCTTCGTGAAGAATATAAAAATCAGTTATATCAGGA
>CACFIH010000015.1 GCA_902566365.1 uncultured Pelagibacteraceae bacterium | reverse complement strand
TCGAAGAATTGCTCCCTCACAGAGAGCCTATGTTATTGATTGATGAAATCTATAATATTAAGAAATTAGACTCAGCTATTGGAGTTGTTAATGTAAAAAAAGATAGTTTTTTTGTACAAGGTCATTTCCCAAATCAACCAGTGATGCCAGGTGTAGTCATTGTGGAGTCATTTGGTCAAGCTGCTGCAGCTTTGACTGCTCATGGTCTAGATAAATCAACTTATGAAAATAAATTAGTATTTTTGATGGGAGTTGAAAAAGCAAGATTTAGGAGTCCTGTTATACCTGACTGTAAACTTCTTCTTAAAATCAAAGCAATAAGATCACATGGTAAAGTTTGGAAATATCAAGGTGAAGCATTTGTAAATGAAAAAAAGATGGCAGATGCAATTTGGTCAGCCACTATAGTAGACAAGAAATAATTAGCAATAAATATTGATGACAATAACAAATTTGCTTTGGTAAAAGCAAATATGTTAAATCCTTTTTTTTCAAAAAAAGAGTCAATATTATTAAGTGAAATATTTAAATTATTAAATTTAGAATCTAAACTTGATCTTGCAGCTATTAGAATTCAAGATATTAAAGATTTAAATAGTGCTAGTAAAAATTGTATAACTTTTTTTCATTCAAAAAAATATTCTGAACTGGCAAAATCTACGAAAGCTTCATATTGTTTAACAAAAGATAATCTAAAAGAATATTTACCATCAACATGTCAATCAATTATTGTTGAAAATGTTTTAATTGCTACTGCTTTAATTACTGAAAAATTTTATCCAGATTCAACAAATGATGATTATGATACAACAGTAATTGAAATTGAAAAAACTAGTTTTGATGAAATAAAACATGGAAAAAATGTTTTAATTGGAAAAAATGTTAAAATTGGATCAAATTGCCAAATAGGTCATAATACAATCATAGAAAAAAATGTTCATATTGGAGAAAATTGTAAAATTGGATCTAATACAATTATTAGAAATTCTATAATAAAGAATAATGTGACTATTCTAGATAATTGTATTATTGGAAAAAAAGGATTTGGTTTTTTTCCTAATAAAGAAAAAAATATTAGATATCCTCACATTGGCATTGTTTTAATAAATGAAAACTGTGAAATAGGATGTGGCGCAACAATTGATCGTGGCTCAATGTCTAATACTGAAATTGGAAAAAATACTTTTTTAGATAATCAAATTCATATTGCACATAATGTTAAAATTGGTGCAAATTCTATTATAGCTGGTCAAGTTGGAATTGCTGGAAGTTCAATAATAGGAAGCAATGTAAGAATTGGAGGTCAGGCAGGAATATCTGGACATTTAAAAATAGGAGATAATGTTGATATAGCTGGAGGTAGTGGTGTTATAAAGGATATTCCAAGCAACACTAAAGTGATGGGTTATCCTGCTAAAAATATAAGAGAATTTTTAAGAGAGAACAAATAATGATAGATAAAACAGCAATTATAGATCCAAAAGCTAAAATTGATTTAAATGTAAAAATAGGACCATTCTGTGTAATTGGAGCAAATGTTGAGATTAAAAAGAATACAATCATTCAATCTCATGTCAGTATTTTAGGAAATACAAAAATTGGAGAAAAAAATACTATATATCCTTTTGCTTCTATTGGAAATGATCCACAAGATTTAAAGTTTAAAGGTGAAAAAACAAATCTTGTAATAGGTAATAATAATAAAATAAGAGAATATGTAACTATAAATCCAGGTACAAAAGGAGGAGGTGGATTAACTAAAATTGGCAGCAACTGTTTATTCATGGTGTCATCTCATATTGCTCATGATTGTTTGGTTGAAGACAATGTTATTTTAGCTAACAATGTTCCATTGGGAGGACACGCACATATAGAAGAAAATGTGATTATAGGAGGTAATTCAGCGGTACAACAGTTTACAAGGGTAGGTAAATCAGCAATGATTGGTGGAATGTGTGGTGTAGTCAGAGATGTTATTCCATACGGAATAGCTCATGGAAACAGAAGTATTCTTCAGGGTTTAAACTTAATAGGACTAAGAAGAAAAAATATACCTAATAAGGTAATAATACAATTAAGTGAAGCATATAAAGAAATATTTAAAAATGAAAATTTAACTGAAAATTTAAAAAATCTTAACAAAGAACTTAGATCAAATGAACTTGTTAAAGATGTAGTCAATTTTTTAGAAAAAGATAAAAAAAGGCCAATTTGCACACCTTTTTCAAAATAAAATGATTGGATTATTTTTAGGCGATACAGATTTTCCAAATCTAGTATTACAAAAAGTTAAAAAATTAAAAAAAAAATATTTCATAATTGATTTTTCAAAAAAAAATAAATTTGCCAAAGAGAAAAATTCATATCGAATAAGTATTGGAAAATTTGGAAAAATAATAAGTGTAATTAAAAAAAATAAATCAAATAAAGTACTTTTTGCAGGAAAAATTGCTAAACCTAAGTTTTCCACTTTGAGATTAGATTTCAAAGGTTTTTATTATATGCCCAGTGTAATTAAGGCGGCTAAATTAGGTGATGCAGCAATTATTAAATCAATAATTAAGATTTTGAATAATGAGAATATAAAAGTCATAAGTTCAATTTATTTTAATCCTGAATTAGCTATTAAAAAAGGTGTCTACACAAAAGTAAAACCTTCAAAACTTGACAATAAATCTATAGATAAAGGAATAAAATATCTAGGTAAATCAAATAATTTAGATCATGTGCAAGCTTTAATTGTTAAAAATGAAAAAATTCTATTAAAGGAAGATAAAAAAGGTACAAAAAAAATGATGTCAAAACTAAAGAAAAAAACAGAAGGTATTTTGATTAAATTTCCAAAAAAAAAACAAGATTTAAGAATAGATTTACCAACTATTGGACTTAAAACTCTTAAAGATTGCAAAAAATTTGGTGTTAAGGGAATAGTTTTAAAATCAAAAAAGAACATTTTTCTTGATAAAAAAGAATGCATTAAATTTGCTAACAAATATAAAATCTTTATTTCTATAAAATGAAAAAAATTTTTATTCTGACAGGTGAACCATCAGGTGATAAATTAGCATCAACTGCTATTTCAAAACTTCAAAAAGATTTTAAAGATATTGAATATTTATCTGTTGGAGGCACAAATTTAAAAAAAATTGGTATTAAGTCTATTTTTAATTTAGAAGAAGTTACTTATTTAGGTTTTACAAGTGTTTTACTCAATATTTTTAAGATAAAAAAAAAAATCGATCAAACGGTTAATGAAATAATAAAATTTAATCCTGATATTTTATTTAGTGTTGATAGTCCTGATTTTACATTAAGGGTTGCTGAAAAAGTAAAACAGAAAAATAATAATATAAAAACAATTCATTATGTAGCTCCTCAAGTGTGGATTTGGAGAAAAAATAGAGTTAAAAAAATTAAAAAATTTATAGATCATGTTCTCTTATTGTTCAATTTTGAAAAAAAATATTTTGATGAAGAAAATATAAAAAATACTTTTGTTGGACACCCTTTAATTGAAAAAATTGAAACCAAGAGAACAGACATAAATAATTTAATTCCTAAAAATAAAAAAATTGTTTCTATTTTTTCTGGTAGTAGAAAATCAGAAATAGATGCACTTTTACCAATATTATTAGATTTTATTAAAATGATGAATAAAAAAAATTTAGATTATAATTTTGTTTTTCATACAACTGATGAAAATAAAGAATATATTATTGATCGCATAAAAGACAAAAATTTTGATAATGTAGATATAATTTCGAATGAAATTATTAAACAAGAAATATTATCTAATTCAGTTTTTGCTGTATGTAAATCCGGTACTGTTTCACTACAAGTTTGTAATTCTAATGTTCCGTCTATAATTATTTACAAACTTAGTTTTATTAATTTTATGATTTTCAAATTATTAGTTAATGTTAAGTTTGCAAATATAATTAATATTATAAATAATAAAGAAATTATTCCTGAATTATTACAAAACGAATGTAATGCAAAAGAAATTTATAATTCCGTAACATATATGCTTAAAAATCCAGAATTAGCTAAAAAACAATTAGATTATTGTAATCAAACTCTTGAGGGCATTAGATCTAAATCGTCATCATCAAATGAAGTTGCTTTAATTTTAAAAGAAAGCCTTATTAGTTAATCTTTTCTCAACATCACTTTTACCAAGCGAAATAATTATATCATAAATACCAGGTCCAAATTTTGATCCTGTTAAGGCTATTCTTAGTGGTTGTCCAACTCCTTTAAAATTTGTTTCATTTGATTTAATTAAATTTTCCACGATTGGCTCTAAATTTTCTCTATTTAAGTCATTAATTTTTTTGAATTTGACATTAAATTCTGAAATAATTTTTTTTGCTTTACCATCTAACAACTTTAAATCTTCTTTATTAAAATTCACTTCGTCATTTAAAATATATTGACTGTTGTTAAAAATATCTTCCATTGTTTTAGCTTTATTTTTAAGAAAATTTAATGATTGTTTAATTTTATTCTCCTTATTTTTTTGAATTTCTTTTTTAAAGATTTTGCAATAATTTAGTAATTGATCAAATAAATCTTTCTCATTCATATTTTTTATATAATGTTCATTTATTGATAAAATTCGGCTCATATCTAATTTTGAAGGTGATTTACCAATTCCATTAAGGTTAAAATATTGAATACTTTCTTCAAGTGTAAATATTTCTTTATCTTTATAGGACCAACCAAGTCTTAAAAGATAATTTCTTAATGCATCTGGCATTATACCAATTTTTGAATAATCATCCAAGGTAGATGCTTTATCTCTTTTTGAAAGTTTTTTTCCATCAATTGTATGTATTAAAGGAATATGAGCAAAAGAAGGGAGATCCCATTTCATTGCTTCATAAATTTGAATTTGTTTAAAAGTATTTATCTTATGATCATCTCCTCTGATAATATGCGTCATATTCATTAAATGATCATCTACAGAAGCGGATAAATTATAAGTTGGTGTACCATCGTTTCTTAAGATAACAAAATCTTCAATAGTATTATTATCAATCTCAACATTCCCTTGAACTAAATCTTTTAAAATAGAAGTTCCATCTATTTTACTTTTGAATCTAACTACAGGCTTAATATTTTTAGGTGCATCAGTTTCTTTTTTATCTCTCCATTTTCTATCGTAGATATAAGGAATTTTTTTTTGTTTTGCTCTTTTTTTTTGTTCTTCAATTTCTTCACTTGAGCAATAACACTTATACGCATGACCATTTTTTAATAATTCATCTACTACTTTGATATGATCTTCAATTTTTTTAGATTGAATATATTCCTCTCCATCATAATTTATACCAATCCATTTAAGAGATTCTATGATTTGACTCTTATATTCCTCTTTAGATCTCTCTTTATCAGTATCTTCAATTCTTAAATAAAATTCACCTTTTTGATTTTTAGAATATAACCAATTAAATAAAGCAGTTCTTACTCCACCTATGTGTAAAGCTCCTGTAGGGGACGGAGCAAATCTAGTTGCTACTTTGTTCATTAATATTATTTAGACTATTTTTTTAGAAGTTTCTATATAAAGATACTAGTATGCCCTGAACTTTTACTCTATCAGGGCCAAAAATTTTTGTTTCATAGTTCTTATTTGCACTCTCAAGAGCTACTACTTTACCTTTTTTTCTAATTCTTTTTAGCATTGCTTCATGTTCATCAATTAAAGCTACTACAATTTTTCCATTGTCAGCAGTATTAGTTCTTTTTATAATTACTGTATCACCCTCATGAATACCAGCATCAATCATTGAGTCACCTTGAACTTTTAATCCAAAGTAATCTCCATTTTTTTCTAAATTACTTGGCAGTGGAATTCTTGAAACTTCATTTTGAATAGCTTCCACAGGAGTTCCTGCTGCTATTTTACCCAGAACTGGAACTTCAGACTCATCTGATGAAGCACTTTCTTCATCCAAACCACCTTTAATAACACTTGGTGAAAAATTATTAAAAATATCATTTGCAGAAGCAGTTTCAGGTAATTTTATTACTTCTAAAGCTCTTGCTTTATGTGCAAGTCTTTTGATAAAACCTCTTTCTTCTAGGGCACTAATAAGTCTATGTATTCCTGATTTAGATTTAAGATTTAAAGACTCCTTCATTTCTTCATATGATGGGGAAACTCCGGAGTTTCTCAACTTTTTGTTGATAAATAAAAGCAGGTTTTTTTGTTTTTTTGTTAGCATAAGAACAAATATCGTACAAAAACTGTTCTACAAAAGTTCTATTCAATTCACAATAGTAAAAAAACTAGTAAAATTGGGGTTTATTTAACTACAAGACTGAAAAAATAGAATTGTTATCCAAGTTTTTTAAAAGTGATTCACCAATTAAAAAAGTTCTTATTGATGTTTTGTTTGATAAATCAATAAGCTCATCTTTTGTTTTAATTCCACTTTCTGAAATTAATGGACCTGAGTGATTAACTAAAACATTGTGTATATCAAAAGTTGTATTTATATCAGTTTTTAAAGTTTTTAAATTTCTATTATTTATTCCAATTAAGGCATCTTTAAATTTAAGTGCTAGTTTAGCTTCATCAACTGTATGCACCTCAACAATTACAGACATATTTAATTTTAAAGCTTCTTCATACAATTCGTTTGCAGTTTTATCAGAAACACCAGCTAAGATTATTAATATTGCATCAGCACCATAACTTTTAGCAAGAGGTATTTGAAATTTATCTACAAAAAAGTCCTTACAAAGAATTGGTAAATTAATTTTTTGTTTAATTTTACTAATGTGAATTAAGTTTCCTAAAAAAAAATCTTCTTCAGTTAAAACTGATAAACAAGTAGCTTTATTATTATTATATGTATCAGCTATTTTAACAGGATCATAATCTTTGATAATTATACCTGCTGAGGGGCTAGCTTTTTTTATTTCAGCAATAATTGAAAATTTTTTTTCTTTTATATTATTTTGAATTTTTTCTTTAAAATTGACAAATTTTTTATTTGTATTAATTAATTCATTTAAAGATTCTAATGAAATAGTCTTTTTTAAATTTACTATTCTTTCATTTTTTTTTTGAATTATTTTTTCAAGAACATTTTCAGTCATTTTGTATTTTTTCTAAATGTTTGATTACTTTATTTGATAAGATATGTTCTCTAGCATTTTTATATGCTTCAGCAAAATTTTGATGAGTCTCATTTACAATTAATCCAGCAGCAGCATTTAAACAAACAGCTTTTGAAAAATCATTATCCTCCCCTTTGAATATATCAATTATTTTTTTTGAATTGAATTTTGCATCATCACCAACAAGATTGTCAAATTTTTCTGCATTTACATTAAATTCTTTTGGATCAATGGTAATTTCAGAAATTTTATTATCTTTTAATTGAATAATATTAGTTTTGGCATAGGGTGAAATCTCATCCAAACCATCTTCACTATTTACAATCCATGCAAATTTAATATCTAAATTATTTAAGGCATTAGCAAATATCTTTAAAAGTTTTTTATCGAAAACACCAACCACTTGTCTCTTTACTAACGCAGGACTACTTAACGGTCCGATCATATTAAATATAGTTCTTTTTCCAATTTTTTTTCTAGTTGGACCAACAAACCTCATTGCACTATGATAATTAGGAGCAAACATAAAACCAAAATTATTTTTATTAATTTGAGTTTCAATCTCATTTGGTTCTAAATTAATTTTAATCTTTAAAGCTTCTAACACATCACCAGATCCACATTTAGATGATACTGCTTTATTACCATGTTTAGCTACTTTAACACCCATACTTGCAAGCAACAATGCAGAGGCTGTTGATATATTGAGTGTATTCATACCATCTCCACCTGTGCCGCATGTATCAACACAATTTTCCACATTTACTCTTTTGGACTTATTTCTAAGCACAAAAACACCACCAGCTATTTCATCTGAAGCTTCACCCTTAGCTGATAAAAGTGTCAAAAAATCATAAATTTCTTGGTCTTCAGCTTTACCTTCCATTAAGAATTCAAAAGCTGTCTTACTTTCTTCGAATGATAAATTTTCTTTATTATTAATTTTTTTTATGAACTGTTTCATTAATTTTGAATTTTAATAAAGTTTTTTAAAATTTGAATACCTATCTTAGTTTTAATACTTTCAGGGTGAAATTGCACTCCATGAACATCATAATTTTTGTGTCTCACTCCCATTATTAATCCATCTTTAGTTTCAGCAGTAATTTCAAGATCTTTAGACAGTGATTTTTTATCAATAATTAAGCTATGATAACGAGTAGCCTCAAAAGTTTTTGGAAGATCTTTTAATATACCAGTTTTTTTTGACAAAATTTTACTAGTTTTTCCATGCATCAGCTTTTTTGCCTGAATAATTTTTGAACCAAAAACTTGTCCTATTATCTGATGACCTAAACAAACTCCAAGTATAGGTATTTTTTTATATAAAGATTTTACAATTTTAAGGCAATTACCTGATTGGCTTGGGTTACCTGGTCCAGGCGAGATTACAATTTTGTTATATTTTTTTTTAATTATGTCTGTTGGAGAAATTTTATCATTTCTAATTACATCAACATCCAGATTTAAAGATGATAAATAATGATAAAGATTAAATGTAAAACTATCATAATTGTCTATTAAAATTATTTTTTTCATTTTAATGCATTGATTAAAGCTTTCGCTTTATTAACTGTTTCTTCATATTCTTTTAAAGGATTACTATCAGCAACAATACCAGCTCCAGCCTGGACATAAAATTTATCTTTTTTTGCGATCGCTGTTCTTAAAGCTATACATGTATCAAATTCTCCATTTGCTGAAAAATATCCAATGCCACCTGCATAAACCTTTCTTTTTGTTGTTTCTAACTCATCAATAATTTCCATCGCTCTTATTTTAGGGGCTCCAGAAACAGTTCCAGCAGGAAAACCAGCCAAAAGTGATTTGAATTTTGAGAATTTATTATTATAATTTCCAACAACATTTGAAACTATATGCATTACATGTGAATACCTCTCAATTATAAAGCTTTCGGTTACTTTAATTGAGTTTATTTTTGAAACTTTACCAGCATCATTTCTTCCTAAATCTAATAACATTAAATGTTCTGAAAGTTCTTTCTTATCCTTAAGAAGATCTTTTTCATAAAAAAGGTCCTCCTTAATTGTTTTACCTCTAGGCCTTGTCCCAGCGATAGGTCTTACTGTAATTTTATTATCTCTCAGTCTTACTAGTATTTCTGGACTTGCACCAATTATCTGAAAGTCACTAAAATTAAAAAAAAACATGAAAGGTGAAGGGTTAGTTATTCTAAGTTTTTTATAAATATCAATTGGTTTTTTTGTTAACTTAGCTTCAAATCTTTGACTTAAAACCACCTGAAAAATATCTCCTAACCGTATATATTTTTTAGCTTTATTTACCATGTTTAAAAATTTATTTTTCGATGTATTTGATTTGACTAATATATTTTTAGGCTTTTGACTTATTTGATCATCAATATTTTTCAATGATGATTGAACAAATAATCTATGAAGATCAGATTTAATTTCTTCATATTTTTTTGGATAATTTGTAATTTTTTCATCTTTAAAAATGTTATTTATAAAAAATATTTCTTTTTTTAGATTGTCATGAATGACTAGTATTCTCGGTCTTAAAAGTCTGACATCTGGTAGGTTTAGATCATTTTTACAATTGTTAGGAATTTTTTCTATATATCTGATTGAATCGTAAGAAAAATATCCCGATATAAGTGAACAAATATTTGGTAAGTTTTTTGGTGTTTCGAACTTAAAATTCTCAATTATTTTTTCAATTAATAGCTCTGGTTTTTCTTTTAATTTAATCTTTTTATTTTTTTTGATTATGTAAGAATTGTTATTATTAAACTCCCAGATTTTGTCGGGATTTTTACCAAATATAGTATATCTTCCTTTGATTTTACCTTTTTCAACTGATTCAAATATAAAACTATTTTTTTCAATCAAAAAATTATCAATTAGATTTAAAACCTCATCATCATTTTTTACTTTTTTTGAAGTATATATTATTTGATTTTTTTTGCTTCTATGTCGAAACTTAAAATCTTTGAAGTTTCGATTAACTATCATTGAAAGAAATTCTTAACTCGATCTATTGTTTTTTGGTTTAATGTTACTTTATATTTATTATTTAAATATAAATCATAAGATTTCAACATTTCATTTTTACTGTTAGAGTTATGTTTATTAATATATTCGTTTAATAATTTTTGATCATCTTTAATTGATTGATTTTCAATCTTTTTAATTTTCGCAAGATAGATATTATTTTTTTCATCATTAATTAATGTAAATGAATTTATTGGAATTGAGTATAAAACTTGTACAGAATTTATATCAAATTTGTTATTATCTCTAATTGAATTTAATTTTGTAGTTTCTATCATGTTTTGACCCATTTTAGAAAAATCACTATTATCAAATTTATTACTCTTAATTTTTTCTAATAATTTTCTATTGTATTCAAATTTGTCTTTTTGAGCT
>CACFIH010000014.1 GCA_902566365.1 uncultured Pelagibacteraceae bacterium | reverse complement strand
TCTTTAAAATTGAATTTATTATCAATTCCAAGAAATCCATTTTTATTTAAAAGATATTTCAATTTATTTATCCAAAAATTTTAGAAAAATTTTTTCTAACTCTATTTTTCCATTCACCTTTATGGTAAGCATCACTAGCTATTAAAGGTAGTACACTAGTTGCCTCTGCAAAAACCATTTGTTCTTTTGATATATCCACTTTACCCCATGAACTTGCTTCTTTTAAAGTTGAACTACTACAAGCACCATCTCTTGAGTCGGCAACCGTTATTTGTATAGCATATTTATGCATATCAACTTCTCTTCCTAATAATTCAGCACAAATTACAGTATCTTGGATAAAATTTTTTGGTACTCCACCACCAATCATAAAAAGACCAGATCCTTTTGACCGAATTTTAATCTCTGTTAATTCTCTAAATTCTCTTATCGAGTCTATAGTTATATGTTTTTTTGGATTTTTTTCCTGATGAATTACTAATCCGAAACCAGCACTAGAGTCTGTAAAAGCAGGACTAAAAATCGGAACATTATTGTCGTAAGCAGTTTCTATTAATGAGTCTTTTTTAACTGAATTTTTTTTAAGAAACTTTCCTATTTCATAAATAAATTCTCGTGATGTATAGCTTTTTGGTTCTAAATTATCTGCGATTTCGCATATTTTTTTATCACATATTTGAAGTTCGTCCTCATCAATATATGTATCATAAATTCTATCTATATAATTTTTTCTTAATTCTGTATCATCTTGAAATTGCGAGCCCTGATAATGTTTAAATCCTAAGGCTTCAAAAAAATCCATATCAATTATGGAAGCTCCAGTTGCTACAATAGCATCAACCATATTATACTTGACTAAATCTTTATAAATATTCATGCATCCAGCTGCAGAAGTAGATCCTGCTAATGTTAAGAATATTGTACAATCTTTATCTTTAAGCATTTGATTATATATATTTGCAGCATTTGCAGTTTCTCTTGATACGAAAGACATTTTCTCCATAGATGAAATAATCTTTCTAGAGTCAAAAGAGGTTATATCTATATGTTCAACAGGATTTTTAAGAAAATCTTTCTTGCTGTTATGACCTAGATTTTTCTTTTCAGGCATTAAGCAACTAGAGTAGCCTTACCTACATCTTTATCATAAAGACTCATTATTGGATTGTCTTCTACCTCGTATATATCATTTGAAAAGAATCCATTAAATTGTGTTCTGAAAGTTAATCCGTAAGCACCCAATTGACCCAGTTCTATATAATCATTTTCTTTTATGTTGTTTGGCAAAAGGAAGGGTCCTTTCATATAATCCATACTATCACATGTTGGACCATAAAAATCAAAAGCAGTTAATTTTTTTGATATTATTTTATTTGAACTATCTTTAATCATTTTAGATGGATAAATTATATTTGGTGTTCCTGCATCAAAAAGTGTTCCGTATGTTCCATCATTTATATAAAGTTTTTGTTTCTTCTTTAAATTGACCTTCACAATTGTTGAGCCACTTTCTGCAACTAATGCTCTTCCTGGCTCACATATTATTTCTGGCAAATTATTTAACTTTAAATTTTCGAGACTTTTTTTGATTTCATCAAAATAACTATCTAAAGATTGTGGAATTAAGTCAGGATAGATTGTTGGAAATCCTCCACCAACATTTATATAATTTGGAACTATTTTTGTTTTTTTTATTATATTTCCTATTTCCTTTATACCTTTAGCATATGAGATAGGGTGCATACATTGAGACCCCACATGAAAACTTAGACCAATTTTCGTTGAATATTGTTTAACTAATCTAAGTAGTCCTATTGCTTCTGCATTATGTGCTCCAAATTTTTTTGATAAATCTATTTCAGCATGTTCATTTGATACAGCAACTCTTACAAAAAGCTCTAAATCTTTCGCGCGACCTGTGCTTTCAATTATTTTAATTAACTCATCTTTTGTATCAAGCGCAAATGTTTTTATTCCATATTTAAAATAAGCATTACTAATACTTTCACGACTTTTGACAGTATGCATAAAAGAACATTTTGCTGTATAGCTAAATTTTCTTACGGACTTTATTTCTTCAACTGAAGCAACATCAAACTGATTAATTCCGCTTTTGATTAGAGTTTTTATGACCTCGGAATTAGGATTAGTTTTTACAGCATAAAGGATTTTACCAGGAAATTTTTTTTGAAAAAATTTTGATGCAGAAAGAATTGATTTCTTTCTTATACAGTATACCGGTTTATCAGGTCTCAGTTGATCAACCAAATCTTCAACTGACTTAAATTTTTGCATCAAAATATGCCCCCCAAAAAAAATTTAACAAAAAAAAAGCTTTTTATTAAAAAAACTTTAATAATTCGAGGAATTAATCCCAATAGTTATCAATGTAAAGAAAATAATGATCTATTGAAATGTGGAAAAAAATCACCATATTAACATTATGAAAAATGAAGGAACATTGCAAAATTTAGCTGATTTTGAGAATAAATCTCTATTAATAGTTGATGACGATAATCCATTTAGAGAACGTTTGGCCAGAGCAATGCAAAAAAAGGGTTTTGATGTAATTCAAGCTGAAGGTGTACAAAAAGGCATCGATTCGGTAAGAACAAATAAACCTGGATTTGCAGTTGTTGATTTGAGGCTAGGCGATGGTAATGGATTAGAAGTTGTAAAAGAGATACAATTAAGCAACTCATCTAGTAGAATTATTATGTTAACTGGTTATGGAAATATACCTACAGCAGTTGCGGCTATTAAAGAAGGAGCAATAGATTATTTAGCTAAGCCAGCCGATGCAGATGATGTTGAAAAAGCACTTTTAGCAGATCCATCAAAGAAGGCTGCTCCACCAGAAAATCCAATGTCTGCTGATAGAGTAAAATGGGAACACATTCATAGAGTGTTTGAATTGTGCAATCGAAATGTGTCAGAGACTGCAAGAAGATTAAAAATGCACAGACGAACTTTACAAAGAATTTTGTCTAAAAGATCACCTAAGTAAACTTTCTAAATTTTAAAATTTGTTTTGATAATACTGTAAGTATCAATATTTTATAGATTTCTATTAATAAAAATGGTTTAGCTCCAATAGAAAAAACTTCAGTAAAGCTTTTATCAAATCCCATAAAATTCCATAAACCTAGTAACCCAAATATGTAAATTATACTTACAGAAAATAACAAATATATAAATATTACTATTGGATCTTTTTTATCATTTACATGGCCAGCAAAAAATGCAGTAAAAATAAATCCAATTAAGTATCCCCCAGTAGGACCTAGCAAATATCCTATTCCACCACCTTTTGCAAAAACAGGTAATCCAAATGATCCCTCTACTAAATACAAAAAAACAGTCAATGTTGCTAGTTTATATCCCAAAGTTATTCCAATAAACATGACTACAAAAGTTTGCATTGTTGCAGGCACCAGAGTAAATGGAGTTTGAATTTTGGAGGAAATAGTTAGCAAAGCTGTTCCAACTAATATAAATAGAGTTGATTTAATTAATCTTGAATTGCTAATGATATTTTTTGTTAATTCCATAAAATAATAATACTCTTATTTTTTTAATAATCTAGATATTATTTAATAAGATATTTTTTTATGTACAGAACAAATTGACATTGTAATATTTAATTAAAATGAATAAAATTCAAAAAACAGATCATTATTATCTGATTGATGGATCAGGATATATATTTAGAGCATACTATGCTTTACCACCATTAACACGGAAAACTGATGGCTTACCTACAGGAGCTGTGAGTGGTTTTTGTAGTATGCTGTTTAAACTTCTTGAGGACTCTAAATCTGATAAAAATCTTCAGAAACCAACTCACTTTGCAGTAATTTTCGACTCTGCTAGAAAAACTTTTAGAAATGATATTTATAGTGAATATAAGGCAAATAGAGCTGAGGCTCCTGATGATTTAGCTCCTCAATTCGAATACATAAGAAAATCTGTTTTAGCTTTTAATTTACCATCAGTTGAGCTTGTGAATTATGAGGCTGACGATTTAATTGCTACTTACGTAGACAAAATTTTACAAGGAGGAGGAAAAGTTACAATTGTATCATCAGACAAAGATTTAATGCAACTTTATAGAAAAAATGTTCGTATTTATGATCCGATGAAAAATAAATTTATTTCAGAGGAAGATATTCAAAAAAAGTTTGGAGTGGATTCTGGAAAAGTTATTGATGTACAGGCTTTAGCAGGAGATAGTAGTGATAACGTTCCCGGTGTCCCAGGAATTGGGGTAAAGACAGCAGCAGAATTAATAAATAAATATGGAACATTAGAAAAGCTTCTTAATTCTGCAACTGAAATTAAGCAAAATAAAAGAAGAGAAACTTTAATAGAAAATAAAGACAAAGCTATAATTAGTAAACAATTGGTAACTTTGAAACATGATGCACCAATTGATAGAGATCTAAGCGAATTTGAGCTTAAAAAAATTGATAAAGATAAACTATATAAATTTTTGAGAGAAATGGAGTTCAATAGACTCCTGAGTTCTGCAATCTCAGCTTATGGTGAGCCTGATTTTGTAGATAATAAAAAGGAAAAAAATTATAAAGAAAAACAAAGTCCAATAAATAAAAATCATTATCATTTAATAACAAAATTGGAAGATCTAGATAGTTGGATAAAAGAAGCGGAAGATGTTGGTGAAGTAGCTGTAGATACAGAAACAAGTTCATTAGATCCTCATCAAGCAGAATTGATTGGAATTTCATTAAGTTCAAAAATTGGAAAAGCTTGTTATATTCCTTTAGGTCACAATTCAAAAAAATGTATTGATAAGGGTCTTGTTTTACAAAAAATCAAACCTTTATTAGAAGATCCAAGTACAAAAAAAATAGGTCAAAACATTAAATTTGATTTTATAGTTTTTTTTAAACATGGAATTGAATTAACTTCGATGGAAGATACTATGTTAATGTCATATGTCTTAGATGCTGGAAAAAATAGACATAACATGGATACTCTTTCAGAAATTCATTTAGACCATAAAACTATAGCTTTTAAAGATTTAGTTGGGTCAGGTAAAAAGGAAATAAATTTTAGTCAAGTAGATATAGAAAAAGCAAAAGATTATGCTGCTGAAGATGCAGATATAACTTTGCGATTGTATAAAAAATTTAAAAGAAATCTAAAAATAGAAAAATTATTTAACATTTATGAAATTTTTGAAAAGCCAATGATTAAAATTTTAGCATTTATGGAGATAGAAGGAGTCAAAATTGATAGTAAATTTCTTAAAATTTTATCAACTAAATTTGAAAAAAAAATCGAGAAAATTCAAAAGGAGGTATTTAAAATATCAAAAAAAGAATTTAATATTGCATCACCAAAACAATTAGGAGAAATAATCTATAATGATTTAAAAATTGCAAATCTTAAAAAAACTAAAAAAGGTAGTTTTGCTACTAGTGCGTCTGTTTTGGAAGATTTAGCCTTTAAGGGCCATAAGTTTCCTCAATTGGTTCTAGATTGGAGACAATTATCTAAATTAAAAAATACTTACTCAGACTCCTTACCCGAACATATTAACCCTAATACAAAAAGAGTTCATACATCTTTTTTACTTGCAGCAACGACAACCGGTAGATTAGCATCCAGTGATCCTAATTTACAAAACATTCCAATAAAATCTGAAGACGGCAAAGATATCAGAAAGTCATTTATTGCAGAAAAAGATTTTACTTTGATCTCAGCAGATTACAACCAAATCGAAATGAGAATATTAGCAGATCTAGCAGATGTAAAAGAACTTAAAAAAGCTTTTAAGAACAATGATGATATTCACTCTTTAACAGCAAGCCAGATTTTTAATATCGATATTAAAAAAGTAAATGAGGATCAAAGAAGAAAGGCAAAAGCAATAAATTTTGGTATTATTTATGGGATATCGCAATATGGCTTAGCAAAACAAATTAATGTGAGCAATCATGATGCTGAAGAATTTTTAAACTCATATTTTGCAAAATTTCCAGAAATAAAAGTCTATATGGATAAAACAATAAAGTTTTGTAGAAAAAATGGTTTTGTAAATAACATTTTTGGAAGAAGATCACATTTTATAAATATCAATGATAGAAATTATAATGTTAGAAATTTTCAAGAACGAGCAGCTATTAATGCTCCTATTCAAGGGTCTGCATCTGAAATAATGAGATTAGCTATGATAAGATTGTCAAAAAAATTAGAAGATCAAAAATACAAAAAAACAAGAATGTTATTGCAAATTCATGATGAGCTGATATTTGAAACACCCAAAGAAGATACAAAAAAAATTCAGAAGGTAATAATTGAAGAAATGACAAGTGTTGTTAATAGTGAGCAGCACTCTTTTTCAATACCGTTAACTGTAGATGTTAATATAGGTAATAATTGGGGCGCACTTCATTGATTTAAAATTCGTTGCCCAAATTAGAACAATTTAGTATTTTTATAATGTTTTATGCATAAACAAACAATTGCACTAATAGACGATGACAGAAATATTCTTACTAGTTTAAGTATAGCTTTAGAGAAAGAGGGATTTAAAGTTCAAACTTATATTGATGGAGAAAGTGCTCTAATTGGATTAACAAGAACACCTCCAGATTTAGCGATAGTTGATATAAAGATGCCAAAAATGGATGGAGAAGAACTTCTTAAGAAATTAAGAAAAAAAACCTCAATGCCAGTTATATTTTTAACTTCAAAAGATGATGAGATAGATGAATTGCTTGGACTAAAATTAGGAGCAGATGATTTTGTAAAAAAATCTGGTGGATTTTCAATTAAAGTTTTAATTGAGAGGATAAGAGTTCAATTAAGAAAAAAAGATACCAAAGAAACTATTGAAGAAAACAAAAGTATAATCTCTCACGGCAAGTTGAAATTAGATCCTTCACAACTCGAATGCGAATGGGATGGAAAACAATTGCCTGACAAATTAACTACAACAGAATTTTTATTAGTGAAAGAATTAGCTAAAAGACCTGGAATAATTAAAGAGCGAGCTCAACTAATGGATATAGCCTATAGAGAGGATACAGATATTGAAGACCGTACAATTGATAGTCATGTAAAAAGAATAAGAAAAAAATTTAAAAAAGTTGATCCAAATTTTTCAGCAATAGAAACTAGATATGGAAGTGGATATAGATGGAATGTTAGCTAATGTTTAGCAATTTCCTTAAAAATTTATCAATCTTAAAAAAATTTTTATTTATTAATTTAATATTTTTTACAATTATCGGATTGTTTACATTTGTTTATTTAAAAAATATTCAACCAAATTTAATTAAAAAAAAATCATCTAATCACATAAAGATTATAAATAATACAATAGATAATTTAAATAGATTAGATGTTAAGTTTATTGAAGAGGATATAAGAAAATTTTTATTTTCAACAAGGTTTCTTTTTCAAAATTTAGATAGGGTTATATTTTTTGACAATGAGTTAAATTTAGTAGGAGATACAGATACATTAGATCTTGATCCTAGATCATTTTCAACAAGATTAGATTTAGTAGAATTAGAAATATTAGACGAAAAAAAAACAAAAGAAATTACAGAAACAAAAAATATAGATATTGGAAATGATAATTCAGTTTCATTAAAAGATATTTTATATAATTACGTTAGCTCAAAAAATTATGGTATCCCTTACACTTTCACAGAGAACGAATTCAATAATTTTAAATTAACAACTATCAAAAATGTAATGAACAAAGATAAAAATATAGGATATTTAGCAATAAGTGAAAATGCCAACGATATAAAGACCGCAATAGATGAGAGAAGAACTTTTATAATAAGAACTGCTATCGCAGTAGGAATAGTCATAATAATTTTCTCTTTTGTGTTGAATAGATATTTTTTAAAACCAATTAAAAATTTAGTTAGCTATACAAAAACAATTAAAGAGAAAAATTTAAAAGGCACAAATATTGAAACACTTAAATTACGTAATGACGAACTAGGATTATTATCAAATTCTTTAGATGATATGACTTTAGAACTTCAAAAAAGAATTTCTCATGCTGAAAATTTTTCAACTGACTTAGTTCATGAAATAAGAAACCCTCTAGCTTCACTTAAGAGTGCATCTGAAATTTTACAGGATACAAACGATATTAATCAAAGAGTAAAGTTGATAAATATTTTAAGTCATGATGTTCAAAGAATTGAGAGATTAATCACAGATTATTCTCAAATGTTAAAAGATGAAGTGGCTTTAAGCAAAGAAAAAACAAAAAAAATTGACATTGAACCTATTATTAAATCAGTAGTAGATGATTTTAATAATATCTATAAAGTAAAAAAAGGTATCAATATCACATATAAAAATGATGGTAAAAGTAAATATTTTATAAATGGTATTGAAAATAGAATTGAACAAATAATTGCAAATCTTTTAGATAATGCCATCTCATTCAGTAACGATAATATGAATATTGATGTTAAAGTTTCTAAAATAGAAAATAAAAAAATTGCAATTGATGTTTTAGATGAAGGGCTGGGTTTTAAAGAAAAAGATACTAATAAAATCTTTAGAAGGTTTTATAGTAACAGACCTGATAAATTTGGGCAGCATTCTGGTTTAGGACTGAATATCGTTAAAAATTTAGTTGAATTGCATAATGGCACAATATTAGCGTCAAATAGAATTGATAAAAAAGGTGCAAGAATGGAAGTCATTCTTCCTATGGTATAAAGTTGTGTTGATTAATTAATTTTTTTTGTTAGAAGTTCATCACTATGGATTACAAAGTAAAAGATATAACACAAGCAGACTTTGGTCGAAAAGAAATTTCAATTGCAGAGAGCGAAATGCCTGGTTTAATGGCATTAAGAGAAGAATATAAAGGTAAGAAGCCTTTAAAAGGTGCAAAAATTATTGGTTGCTTGCACATGACAATTCAAACTGCAGTACTTATAGAAACTTTAGTAGATTTAGGAGCAGAAGTTAGATGGTCTTCTTGTAATATTTTTTCAACTCAGGATCATGCAGCTGCTGCAATTGCTAAAGCTGGAATTCCTGTTTATGCCTGGAAAGGTGAAACTGAAGAGGAATATCTTTGGTGCATTAAACAAACAATAGTTGGAAAAGAAAATTGGAAACCAAATATGCTTCTAGATGATGGTGGTGATTTGACGGCTATAATGCATAATGAATATAAAGATTTATTAAAAGAAGTTAAAGGTGTATCTGAAGAAACAACTACTGGCATAAAAGCTCTTAACAAGATGGAAAAAAATAAATCATTAATGATACCTGCAATAAACGTAAATGATTCAGTGACTAAATCAAAATTTGATAATCTTTATGGATGTAGAGAAAGTTTAGTTGATGGAATTAGAAGAGCTACAGATGTTATGATGTCAGGAAAAGTTGCAGTTGTTGCCGGATTTGGAGATGTTGGAAAAGGTAGCGCCGCATCTTTAAGACAAAGTGGAGCAAGAGTTTTGGTTACTGAAGCTGACCCAATTTGTGCATTACAAGCCGCTATGGAGGGTTATGAAGTTGTATTGATGGATGAAGTGATAAATAAAGCTGACATTGTCGTAACCGCTACTGGTAATAAAGATATTGTGACTGCAGACCATATGAGAAATATGAAAGATAGAGCAATATTATGCAATATTGGACATTTTGATAATGAAATACAAGTTGAGGCTCTCAGAAATTATAAATGGAGCGAAGTAAAACCCCAAGTACATGAGATTGAATTACCTAATGGGAAAAGAATAATTCTTTTAGCAGAGGGTAGATTGGTTAATCTAGGGTGTGCCACAGGACATCCAAGTTTTGTGATGAGTGCTTCATTTACTAATCAAGTTATTGCACAAATAGAGCTCTGGAATAATTATAAAAATTATGAAAAGAAGGTTTATGTTTTACCTAAACATTTAGATGAAAAAGTTGCAACACTGCATTTAAAAAAAGTTGGAGCAAAATTAACAAAATTGTCAAAAGATCAGGCCGATTATATAAGTGTAAAAGTTGAAGGTCCATTTAAACCTAATGCATATCGCTACTAGCAGTGATAATATAGATATATCTTCAGAAAAAAAAACAGAAGAGATAGCTAGAAAAATTCAAAAAAAAATTAAAGTAGGTGACGTAATATTCTTATATGGAGAAATGGGAGTTGGTAAAACAACTTTTATAAAATACTTAATAAATCACTTTGAAAAAAATAGTAATATTAGATTATCTGAAGTAATGAGTCCAACTTTTAATCTTCTTAATGAATATAAAATAAAAGATATTCAAATTAATCATTATGATCTTTATAGACTAAAAGAAAAAAGAGATTTAGAGGATTTAAATTTGTTTGGTGATAGTGATAAATTAATTACTTTAATAGAATGGCCACAAATTATTGATAAAAAACCTGAAAATTTAATAGAGTTCTTATTTAAATATAGTGATGATTATAAAAAAAGATTTTTACAAATCAAAGGACTGTCAGTTAATTAAGATAAATGAAAAAGTCAAATAATACTAGAGTAAAACAAATAAAAGGTGATGCATCATTTAGAAAATTTTTTAGAAAAAGCAAAAATAATTTTACATCAATTATAATCACAGCTAAAAAAGAAAAGAAAAAAAACCTTCTTATATATGATGCAATTAATAAAGTATTGATTAAGAATAAAATCTTTGCACCAAAACTTTATAATGAAGGATTTACTAATAATTTTATTGAAGTTGAAGACCTTGGTAAAAATACACTTTATGATATTTTAAAAAAAAAAAATTCTAATAAATTAAATCTTTTCAAAAAAATAATAAATGTTTTAAATCAAATTCAATCAATTAAAGATAAAAAAATTAAAAATTTTAAAAACAAGTATTATACAATCCCAATTTATAATAAAAAGATATTATTCAAAGAAACTTCCTTGTTTTGTAGCTGGTATGTTGAAAAAGAATTGCCTAAAGAGTTCAAAATAAAATTTAAAAAGAAATTTAATAAAATAATAATTAAGTTAATTTTAAATCTTAAATTAAAAAATGATACTTTCGTTCATAGAGATTTTCATGTTTCAAATTTGATGATAAAAGGGGGAAAAATAGGGGTGATTGATAATCAAGATGCATTAATAGGTAATAGAGCATATGACTTAGCATCTTTGATAGATGATGTGAGACTTAAAACCTCTAATTTATTAAAAGATAAGATTTATAAACACTATGTTCAAACTCAAAATAAAATAGACAAAAATAAGTTTAGAAATGATTTTGAAATTTTATCAGTTTTAAGAAATCTTAAAATAATAGGAATTTTCACCAGATTAGCTTTTAGAGATAATAAAAAAAATTATTTAAATTCAATTCCATATACTTGGACACTAATTAATAGAAGAATAAATAAAAATAAAATTTTTGATGAATTAAAACTTTTATTAAATGAATATTTTAAAAAAAAACATGAAAATTAAAACTGCATTAATATTATGTGCAGGCCTTGGAAAAAGATTAAATCCTTTGACTTTAGAAACTCCAAAGCCATTACTAAAAATTAAACACATATCAATGCTAGAGCATTGTATAAATTTAGTGATAAGTTTAGGAATTAAAAATATAATTCTAAATACTTATCATCTAGAAGATAAGATAATTGATTTCATTAAAAAAAAAAATTTTTCTATTAATATTGAAATTAAAAAAGATGGGGCAAAAATTTTAGATACAGGTGGAGGTATTTTAAATATGATTAATTCTTCTTTAGAAAATGATTTTTTAATTTTTAATCCTGATACTTTGTGGAATGAAAAATATTATCAAGATATAAAAAAAATGCAGGAATACTATTTTTCACAAAATTTAAATAATATTCTTTTATTGACAAAAAAGCATAATAGTTTTGATTTAAATTTGACTGGAGATTTCAATTTAAAAAATAATCTTATAACAAAGGACAGTAAAAAATTTATTTTTATTGGGTGCCAAATTTTGAATAAAGAATTGTTTAGAAATTACCAAATTAATAGCTTTTCGATCTCAGAGATATGGAAAAATCTTTTACAAACTAAAGAATTAAATGGTTATGAAAGTGAAAATAAATTTTACCACCTCACAAATTTAGAAATTTTTAAAAGATTACAAGATCTTTAGCTCTTTCTTTGTCTAAATATTTACAATTTTTTATATTATCTTTATCAATTTCAATTACTAAAGGGTTTCCTGTCGGTATTTCTAATTTTGAAATTTGATTATTATCTAATTTTAATAGATATTTGCATAAAGCTCTAATTGAGTTTCCATGCGCAGAAATTAAAATATTTTTATCTTTTAGATTATTTTTTACCTTTTCCTCATAAAATTTTACAACTCTTTCATATGTATCCTTTAACGACTCAGTACTAGGTATAATTTCTTTTGGTAAATTTTTATATGTATCTATATTTATGGGATGAAAGGGGTTATCCTTATTTAATGGCTCAGGCCTTGTATCCCAGGATCTTCTAAATTCATGAACCTTTTTTTCACCAAGTTTTTTAATTGTTTCAATTTTATTAAGACCAGTAAGCGCACCATAATGTCTTTCATTAAGTTGCCAAGCCTTTGTAAAATCTTTTTTTTTTCCTAAAGTTTCTAGAATAATCTTGAGGGTATTATTTGCTCTTAGTTGTAAAGAAGAATAATAAAGATCTAAATTTATATTAGTAGTTTTAATCAATGAGCCAGCTTTCTCTGCTTCTAATTTTCCTTGATCTGTCAAATCTACATCCACCCATCCTGTAAATCTTTTCTCCAAATTCCAAATACTTTGACCATGTCTTACTAGAATTAAAAAACTCATGTTGTTATTTCTAAATTAAATTTATAAATAAAACTATTAAATTAAATGATAAATTTTTTTTCAAAAAACAAAATATTTTTTTATTTTTCTAATTTTACTTTAATTGTTTTGTACTTATTCCCAGGTAGCTTATTAGGATGTATATTTTTAAAAGATTGTAAAATTCAACCTCAAATTACATCTGATTATATTGTCTCTTCGAATCATTTTTATGCATTTGGATTAATTACAATAGTGAGTTTTTTAACCTTTATAAATTTAAAAAATTTAAGAATAATCTTAGTTTATTTAATTTTTTTATCAGTTATTCTTGAAATATTGCATTTGGTTATACCTAATAGAAGTTTCCAATTGCCAGATTTGTTTGGGAATTTGGGGGGAGTACTTGTTGTAATTTTGATTTCCACAATTATAAAAAAGTATGGATACTTTAAAAAATAAATTTTTAATTTTATTTTTTTTGCTTTTTTCTGCATGTTCTTCAATTCCTTCTAATACGTTAAATAGTTGTTCAATTTTTAATGAGAGGTATCTTTGGTACAAACATACAAAAAAAGTTGAACAAAAGTGGGGAACTCCAATTTATATTCAACTAGCTATAATCAAAATGGAGTCTGATTTTGATTGGTTGGCCAAACCTGCAAGACAGAAAATTTTTAAAGTGATTCCATTTAAACGTCCTTCAAGTTCTTTTGGTTATTCACAAGCTGTAAAAGGTACTTGGGAGCAGTATAAAAAAGAGACAGGAAATAAATTAGCAACAAGAATGAGATTTAAAGATAGTGTTGATTTTATTGGTTGGTATACAAATAAAACAGAGTCAATTTTAAAAATTTCAAAAAAAGACGCGTTTAGACAATACTTAGCTTATCATGAGGGTTGGGGAAATTATAAAAATTATAAAAAAAATGATAAAGTAATTCATTTAGCCAAAAAAGTTGAGAAACAATCTAGGATTTATAAGAAGCAATTGAATGAATGCAACAATTCACTTAAAAAAAATAAATATATTATTTTTTAATTAATTCTTTTTTTAACTCTATATCAATGGCATCAATTCTCTTTGTATTTTTTGCTAATGCTAAATACATTGATGGAGTTACATAAAGTGTGAAAAAAGTAGAAATAATCATTCCACCTAATATAGTTGATCCAACAGCTAGTCGTGAACCCTCTCCTGCACCTGGTCCAATATTTCCAATCACTAGAGGGATCATCGCAATCATTGTACTAATGGAAGTCATAATGATAGGTCTAAATCTTACAGCACATGCTTCTTTAATAGCTATTTCAATATTTTTTCCTGACCTTCTAATTTGATTTGCATAGTCAACTATAAGAATACTATTTTTGGTAGATATACCTATGAGTATAATTAAAGCAATTTGAGAAAAAATATTCACCGAACTATTTAAAAACAAAATAAAGACGAGTCCCCCAAAGATGGCCAAAGGCACTGTTAAGATAATTATAAACGGGTGAATGAAGGAATTAAACGTTGCCGCCATAACCAAATATGCAGTTAACAAAGCTAAAACAAAAATTATAAATAACTCATTGCTTGTCTCTTTAAGTTCCTCAGATTTCCCTTTCCAAGTAATTTGATTACTAGGAGCTATACTTGATATCGTTTTTTCAAAAAATTTAATCGCTTCAATTAGAGTATAGTTTTCATTTATATTTGCAGAAATAGTTACTGCCCGTTGTCTATTATATCTTGCAAGCGCTTTTGCAGAACCTTCTTCTTTAAAACTAACTAAATTTGCTAAAGAAATTAGCTTCCCATTTGTCTCAGAACGAACAAATATTTTTGAAATCCCCTCTTTATTTCTTCTGTCTGATAAATATTGCTGGACGATTATAGGATATTCTTTACCAAGTTTATTAAATGTGGTGATTTTTTTTCCACCATAAAGAGTTTCAAGAGTTTCGCCAATTGCCTTTGTGGAAACACCTAGATCCTTAGCTTTATTTTTGTTAATTATCAATTTAACTTCTGGTTTATTTCGATTGTAATCAGATTCAATTCTTGAAAGATTACTGTTTGATCTAAGCTTTTTAATTACTTT
>CACFIH010000013.1 GCA_902566365.1 uncultured Pelagibacteraceae bacterium | reverse complement strand
TCTATTAAAAACTTAGGGGAAATAGTTCCAGCACCGATATAATCAAATAAATTTTTTTGTAATTCACGTTTCTTTAATCTTTGTTCAAATTCTGGTGCAGATTGATTATTTTCAAGTAAAAACTTTTCATATTTTATTCTTTGAAAATTTCCATTTTCATCATGAAAATTTTTATTCTCTTTTATCTTTTTTAGAAGAGTATTTTCTGAAATTATAAGATTATAATCTTTTATCTCTAAATCCAGCAATGTTGTTGATATCAAACTTGATAACAATTCTTCTATAATATTATTCTGAAGATTCTCTCTAATTTTATCTTGTGGAATTCCCGTGGTATTAAGATAATCTATAAATTCTTGAGTTGAAATATTAGTTTTATTTAATTTTGCTATAGTGTTTGTATTTCCACTACTAAACATACTACCCATTCCCCAAAAAACAAATGGGATTATCATTATAAAAACCAATATGCCAGCAAATTTGGTTTTTGCAAAATTTCTAAAACTACTAATCATTAATCTATAAATTTATTGATCTATAAAAAGCAAACCTATAGATTAATTTTTGTAATATGACAAATAAATATATGTATTTTATTGGAAATTGGAAAATGTTTGGTGGTTTAAATTCTTTAAATTCACTACATAGAGTAATTAAATTTTATAAGGGCTTTAAAAGAAATAGGCTTGTCAAAATAATTTATTGTCCACCAAGCACTTTAATTCGTCCAATGTCAAAAAAACTTAAAAATTCCCGTATCGAAGTGGGTGCTCAAAATTGTCATGAAAATGAAAATTATGGAGCTTTTACAGGATCAATAAATTCCAAGATGTTGAAAGATGTTGGTGCTAAACATGTTATCATTGGCCATTCTGAGAATAGGCAACGCGGAGAGTCTAATAAGAAAATAAATAATAAAATAAGAAGTGCATTAAAATCAGGTCTTAAAGTTGTTTTTTGTATTGGAGAGACATCACAAGAAAAAAGGAAAAAAAAAACCTATCAAGTTTTAAGTAATCAAATTAAAACTGGATTAGATAAAGTTAAAAATACGAGAAATATAATTATTGCATATGAACCAGTATGGTCTATTGGAACAGGCTTGATACCAAAATCAAATGAGTTGATTAAAATTATTCATTTTATAAAAAAAAAATATAAGAATTTAAAAGTTTTATATGGAGGATCTGTCAATCCTAAAAATATCAGAGAATTGAAGTCAATAAATAATATTGATGGTTTTTTAATAGGTGGAGCTTCTCAAGATGCAAAAAAATTTATTGATATAATCAAAAAAACATATAATTAACCCCACATGGAAAATATATTACTAATACTAAATATAGTTTTAGCAATTATCCTAGTTCTATTAGTTCTGATGCAAAAATCAGAGGGAGGAGCATTAGGAATAGGTGTTTCTCAAGAAAATTTTATGTTTTCACGCACTGCTGGAAACTTTATGACTAAAGCAACAGCTGTTATTGCTACTTTATTTATAATTTGTAGCTTAGGATTAACAATTTTATCTAGAGGTGATTTAGCCCCAACTTCCTCAGTTTTGGATACTGTTGAAGAAAAAACTGAAGATACACCAGCTATACCAGAAAATAATAATTAGTTCTTTTCAATTACTTTTTTATTCGCTATAAGATACTTCCATGGCGCGATTTATTTTTGTCACGGGCGGCGTGGTTTCATCACTAGGAAAAGGTCTATCTTCAGCTTCTTTAGCATACTTATTACAATCAAGGGGTTATAGGGTAAGACTAAGAAAATTAGATCCATATCTAAATGTTGATCCTGGAACTATGAGTCCATTTCAACATGGAGAAGTTTTTGTTACAGATGATGGCGCTGAAACGGATTTAGATCTAGGACACTATGAAAGATTTTCTGGAGTATCAGCAAAAAAATCTGACAATATAACTACTGGAAAGATTTATAATGATGTTCTCTCAAAAGAACGTAAAGGAAAATATCTTGGTAAGACTGTTCAGGTTATTCCTCATATAACAGATCGTATTAAGGAATTTATAAAAAACGATTCTTCAAAAGAAGATTTTGTAATTTGTGAAATAGGAGGAATAGTAGGAGATATTGAGAGCTTACCTTTTGTTGAGGCAATTAGACAATTCGCAAATGATATTGGAAAAAAAAATACCTTATTCATTCACCTTACCCTTGTTCCTTATTTAAAAGCCTCAGATGAAATAAAAACCAAACCAACACAGCACTCTGTTAAAGAATTAAGAAGTATTGGTATTCAGCCAGATATTATCATTTGTAGAAGTGAAAGATCTATACCATTAGATCATAGAAAAAAGATATCATTATTTTGTAATGTTAATATTAAAAATGTAATTGAAACTGTTGATGTAAAAACTATTTATGAAGCTCCAATCAGTTTTTTTAAAGAAAAGTTAGATATTCAAGTTTTGAATTATTTTAAAATGAAATCAAAAAAATCAGTAAACCTTAATCCATGGAGAAAAATTACTAAAGTAATTTTAAAAACTAATAAACAAGTTAATATAGCAATAATTGGTAAATATGTAGAATTAAAAGATGCTTATAAATCTCTTGATGAAGCTTTAACTCATGGTGGAATTGAAAATAATGTAAAAGTTAATTTAGTAAGAATAGATTCTGAAAAACTTAAAGTGTCTGAAATAAAATCAGAACTTAAAAATATTTCTGGAGTTTTGATACCTGGAGGTTTTGGAAAAAGAGGTACAGACGGCAAAATTGAGGCTATAAAATTTGCAAGAATAAATAAGATCCCTTTTCTTGGAATTTGTTACGGTATGCAAATGGCTATAATTGAATTTGCAAGAAATAAACTAAATCTTAAAAAAGCCACATCAAGCGAATTTGATAAAAAAGGTTTACCTGTTATAGGTTTGATCAACGAATGGTTAAAAGATGGTAAGAGGATTAAAGGTACTGAAAAAAATCTTGGCGGAACAATGAGATTAGGTTCATATGAAGCAAAATTAAAAGAAAATACTTTGATAAGAAAAATTTATGGAAAAAAAATAATTGAAGAGAGACACCGTCATAGGTATGAGGTAAATATTAACTATAAAGAGAAATTTGAGAAAAATGGAATGGATTTTTCAGGTTTATCCCCTGATGGTATGTTACCTGAGATTATTGAGCTTAAAAATCATCCATGGTTTATAGGTGTTCAATTTCACCCTGAATTTAAATCTAGACCTTTGGCTCCTCATCCTTTATTCTCATCTTTTATCAAGGCATCAAAAAATCATAAATGAGTAGTGTAAAAGTAAATTGTGGAAAAATAGAAATCTCGAATGATAATAAAATATGTATCATTGCAGGCCCTTGTCAGTTAGAAACAGAACAACATGCAATGGATATGGCTGGAAAAATTCAAGAAATTACAAAAAAATTTGATCTTGGATTTATTTATAAAACATCTTTTGATAAAGCAAATAGAACAAGTTTAAAAGGAAAAAGAGGTGCGGGTTTAGATGCTTCATTGCCTGTTTTTGATAAAATTAAAAAAGAATTAAATATACCAATTCTAACTGATGTTCATAATATTGATCATTGTTCTACTGTTAGCAATCATGTTGATGTACTTCAAATTCCAGCTTTTCTTTGTAGACAAACAGATTTATTGGTAGCAGCAGCTAAAACAAATAAAATCATCAATGTAAAAAAAGGACAATTTTTAGCCCCATGGGATATGGTTAATGTAACAAAAAAAATTTCAGACTCTGGAAATAAGAATATCCTAGTCACAGAAAGAGGAGCAAGCTTTGGTTATAACACTCTTGTATCTGATATGCGATCACTTCCAATTATGGCTAAGAATGGATATCCAGTTATTTTTGATGCCACTCATTCAGTTCAACAACCTGGAGGTCTTGGAGAAAAAAGTGGTGGTCAAAGAGAATTTGTAGAATATTTAGCAAGAGCTGCAGTTGCTGTGGGTGTTGCTGGCGTATTTATTGAAACTCACCAAGATCCAGATAATGCACCCTCTGATGGACCTAATATGGTTCCGTTAAATAATTTAGAAAGTTTATTAAACCAACTTTCAGATATTGATAATTTAATAAAAAATTAGTGAGTAAAATTTTAAAAGTAAAAGCCCGTCAAGTTTTTGACAGTAGAGGAAATCCTACTATTGAGGCAGAAGTATTTACAAAAAATAATAGTGCAAGCGCAATTTGTCCTTCGGGAGCCTCCACTGGAACTTATGAGGCTTTTGAAAAAAGAGATAAGAATGATAAGAAATATTTAGGAAAAAGTGTGTTTAGTGCAATTAACTTAGTAAACACAAAAATTTCAAAACAACTTAAAGGATCTAATATACACAATCAAGAGAGAGTTGATGCTCTTATGATTAATTTAGATGGAACAAGACAAAAAACTTATTTAGGTGCTAATGCTATTCTTGCAGTATCAATGGCTGTAAAAAAACTTTCATCTAAGATAAAAAAAGTACCTCTATATCAAAATTTTTTGATTAAAAATAATTTTAAATTACCTTACCCATTAATGAATATTATAAATGGTGGAGCACATGCTAATAATGGTTTAAGAATTCAAGAATTTATGATCAGACCTGATCGAGCAAAAAGTTTTTCAGATGCAATAAGAATTTGTTTTTTAGTAATTAATAATTTAAGGAAAATTATAAAATTAAAAGGTTTATCCACATCTGTTGGTGATGAAGGTGGTTTTGCGCCAATGATAAACAATAATTATCAAGCGTTAGATTTAATTGTTTTAGCGATAAAAAAATCTGGTTTAGTAAATGGTCGGGATGTTTCAATATGTTTGGATGTTGCAGCCAATGAATTATGTAAAAAAAATAAATATTCTATTCATTCAAAAAAATATATATCAGTTGAAAAATCTATTAACGAATACATCAAGATTATTGATAAATATAAGATTAAATCGATTGAGGATCCTTTTGCTGAAAATGATTGGGTAGCATGGAATAAATTAATGAAATCAATTAAAAAAGTTCAAATAGTCGGTGATGATCTTTATGTAACTAATCTTGAAAGATTAAAAAAAGGATTTTTAAATTTATCATCTAATGCAATTTTAGTTAAGCTAAATCAAATTGGAACAGTTTCTGAAACTTTAGATGTAATTAAATTTGCTCAAATAATTGGGTTTAAGACTATAATTTCACATAGATCGGGAGATACTGAAGATACATTTATTGCTGATTTAGCAGTGGGGACAAACTCAAATCAAATTAAAACAGGATCTTTGGCTAGATCGGAAAGGGTAGCTAAATATAATCAATTATTACGCATAGAAGAAGAACTTGGAAAAAAGGCTAGAATGAATAATATTTATTAATGCTTAAAAGTATAAAAAAAAATTATTTTTTACTAATATCAACTTTTCTAATTTTATACTTTTTTTTTAATTTGTTGTCAGGGCAAAGAGGACTTATTTCTTATTTTGAGAAAAAACACATGTTAAAAGATCTTAAAAAAGAGGAATTATTACTAATTAGAGAAATATATAACTTGGATTTTAACAATTCATTATTAAGTGACAATCTTGATCTTGATTATATTGAAACTTTGATTAGAGAGAGATTTCTATTTGGGAAAAAAAATGAAACAATTTATATAATTAAAAGTAATGACACAAAAAAATAAACTTAGGCATCCAGAAAAAGTAAAGAACCCTATCAACCCAATTAAAAAAAAACCTGATTGGATCAGATCTAAACTTAGTAATAGTAAGGAATTTTTTTTAACTAAAACAATAGTAAATAAGAATAATCTTGTAACAGTATGCCAAGAAGCAAATTGTCCAAATATAACTGAGTGCTGGAGTAAAAGACATGCAACATTTATGATAATGGGAGACACATGTACTAGAGCATGTGCTTTTTGTGATGTTAAAACTGGTAAACCAGGAAAACTAGATGAGCTTGAACCAATTAAAATTTCCCAGGCCGTAAAAAAACTAAATTTAAAACATGTTGTAATAACTTCAGTAGATAGAGATGATTTGAATGATGGTGGCTCAAATCATTTCTATGAAGTAATTAATCAAACTAGAAAAACTAACCCCGATACGACTATAGAAGTTTTAACACCTGATTTTTTAAGAAAAGGGGATGCTTATAAAAAAGTATTAGAAGCTAATCCAGATGTTTTTAATCATAACATTGAAACTGTACCTAGTCTCTATTTAAAAGTTAGACCTGGTTCTAGATATTTTGCATCACTCGAACTTTTAAAAAATGCAAAAAAAATGAATAAAAAAGTTTTTACTAAATCTGGGATTATGGTTGGTTTGGGTGAAACTAGAGATGAAATTTTACAAGTAATGGATGATTTAAAATCTGCTGATGTAGATTTTTTAACGATTGGACAGTATCTACAACCATCTGTAAAACATTTTCCTTTAGATAGGTACTATACTCCAGATGAATTTAAAGATTTAGGAGATATCGCTAAAGCTAAAGGATTTTTACTAGTTTCTTCATCTCCTTTAACTAGATCCTCTTATCATGCCGATGAAGACTTTGCTAAACTCCAACAAAATAGAATTAGCAATCATTAATGCCCAAAGCTTCAGTTAAGCGATTAATTGAATGTAAAAAAAAAGATTTAATCAAATTAGTTCTTGATGTTGAAAAATATCCTGAATTTGTTCCGTTTTGTTTTGATGCAAAAATACACGAAAATAAAAATGAGGGTGATTTAATAAAAATAATAGCAGATTTAACAATTGGTAAAGGACCTTTTAAAGATACTTATAAAAGCGATGTAGTCTTTAATAAAAAAGAAGACACGATATTTGTAAAAAATATAGATGGACCTTTGAATTATTTATCAAATAATTGGATGTTCACCGATAAAAAAAATGGTATTACAGAAGTTACTTTTGACATTGATTTTGAAATAAAAAATAAATTTTTAAATTCTTTAATGGTTGTTTCTTTTCAATTTGGTTTAGAAAAAATAGCTGACGCTTTCCAGAAAAGAGCTGAAAAGTTATTTGGCAATTCTAAGAATTAAATTTAAAGCCTTTTTAACAGCAGCTTTTTGTATAGACGATCTTTTTTTATTTTTAAATAAGCACTTATTTATTTGTATTTTATTACCTTTTTTAATTCCAATATAGACCAAACCAACAGGTTTTTGTTTAGTACCTCCTTTTGGTCCTGCAATACCAGTTATTGAAACATTGATATTAGATTTAGATATTTTGGATAAATTTTTTACCATTGCCGAACAGCATTCATGACTTACAGCACCATATTTCTTAATGATATCTTTATTTACTTTTAAAACTTTAATTTTTGATTGGTTAGAATAAGTGACAAAACTTAAATTAAATACTTTTGAAGCCCCATTTATTGAGGTAATTTTGCTTGATAATAATCCTCCAGTACAAGACTCTGCAAATGAAATTTTAAGTTTTTTTTTAATTAATATTCCTATTAAAGATTTCATTGGAAAAAATAATTACTCAAAACCATAAAACAAATCAAAGATAAAACAACATAAAAACCTGCACAAACATCATCCATGATTACGCCAAAACTATTTTTGAAGTTTTTATCAAAAAAACTTACTGGAAATGGTTTTGCTATGTCAAAAAATCTAAATAATATAAAGCTTACAACATAAAAAATTACTGCCTCATCTGGTGATTTTTCTATCCCATGTGAGATTTCATAAAGATAAATTGGTATTGATTGACCAATAAGTTCATCAATAATTACTTCTTTTGGGTCCTTTTTTTCATTATCTTTAATATGAGCTGCAACCGCTGAAAAAGAAAAAATAAAGATAATTATTAAACCTGACAATATTAAGTTTGAAGAAAAATCTAATATGTGAAAAAAAATATAAAGAATAACTATCGTTGCTAATGATCCAAGAGTTCCAGGAATTTTTGTAATTTTTCCTAATCCAAACATTGTGACAAATAATGTATTAATAGTTTTAATCATATTTTGTTATTGAAATTATTACCTCACAAGCAATTGCTTTTTCTTTTCCAATTAGACCTAATTTTTCTACTGTTTTACCTTTTAAATTAATTTGATTTTTATTTAATGTTGTCAGTTTTGATATTGAATTGATTATTTTATTTCGAAACTTTGAAACTTTAGGCCGTTGACATATTAGATTTATATCAAGATTATTTATAAAGAAATTAGACTTATAAAGATTATTTACTATAGGTTTTAACATTTTTGGTGATCTTATATTTTTAAATTTTTTTGTATTTGGAAAATAAGTACCAATATCTTTTTTTTTTGTAGCACCTAAAATTGCGTCAATTATAGCATGTAAGATTACATCTCCATCAGAATGTCCTTTTAGCCCAGAATGAAAAGGAATTTTTACACCACCTAGATATAGTTTTTTCTTTTTGACTAATTTGTGTATATCAAAGCCCAGGCCAAAAAAAGTTTTTGAACTTTTTATGTCATCAAGATAAGTAATCTTAATATTTTGGTTTTCTCCTGGTATAAATTTAAGCTTATAGCTTTCATTGATAAAAAGTGTAGCCTCATCATTTATTTTATTCTTTTGTTTTATTGCAAGTCTATATAATTCTTTAAATCTAAATGCTTGGGGAGTTTGTGTTAAAAATGAATTATCTCTATTTAGATTAAATATTTGATTCTTAATTTTATATTTAATTGAGTCTCTAGAATATACGACTGGAATAACAGCCTTATTATCTTTTAAATTTTTTGAAATTTTTTTTAGTAGATTTATTGAAAAATTTGGTCTCGCTGCATCGTGAATAAATACATTTTTTGGTTTATATTTTTTTATATACTTTAAAGCAATTAAAGAAGAATCTGATCTTTCTTTACCACCCTTAATAATAATAACTGATTTAGGATATTTTTTTTTTTTAAAATGATTTAAATTATTTGAAACAATTAATATTTTATTAAAAAGGTTAGACTTTAATGATTTTTCAACTGAGTGATCTATAATCTCTTTATTTTTATAATTATAGAATTGTTTGGCTATTTTTTTATCAAATCTCTCACTTTTTCCAGCAGCTAATATTACAAAATAGTTGTTCATTTGTTTAAATAATATAATTCTAAATTATGTTAGAATTTTTGAAAAAAAATATATTCATCATTTTTCTATCTAGTATCACACTATTTATAGGTTTTTTAACATTTTTAACATTCATTGATAGAAGTTTTATTGAGTTAAATCAAAATAATTTACAATTTGTATTAATTTTAAATATTTTATTACTTATTTTATTATTCATTTTTATTTTTATAGAAATTAAGAAATCTATTAAAAATGATATTGATAAGGATGGTCTTAGTTCAAATAAAAAATATATAACTTATTTTTCGCTATTTACTTTAATACCATCAATTCTTATTTCGGTATTCTCACTATTTTTATTCTCTTTTGCTTTAGAAAAATATTTTGATAAAAAAGTTACAACAGTTGTTAATAATTCCTATGAATTAGCAAGAAATTATGTTCAAGAAGTTAGAAATAAAGTAGAAGCAGATATCATATTAATAGCTTTTGATACCAATAAAAGTAAAAAATTTTTGAATGATAATAAAAATGAATATTCAAGGTTTTTAAAGACTCAAAAACTTATTAGAGGTGTAGATGAAATTCACATTATTGATGAAAAAAAAAACTTGCTATTTTCTTCTGAGGAAAATAACAAGTACAAACCACCTGTTGATAAAGCTTTAAATTTAGTTCTTGAAGATGATAGACCTCTTAAGATTATAGATGCTCCAAGCAATATATCAGCTGCTATTATAAGATTAGAATCTTTTGAAAATAGATTTCTATATATCGTAAAATTTTTAGATAAAAATATTTCCAATTATTTGTCAGAATCTCAAGAAGCAATTAATTTTTACTATACTGTCGAAGAAAGGAGTACAGGAATAAAGATATCATTTATATTAATCTACGTAATAATAGTATCGCTACTATTATTTGTTTCTATAACTATTGCTATAAGATTTTCATCAAGGTTTTTTAGATCAATTAATAATCTAATTTTAGCCTCTACTGAAATTGGGAAAGGAAATTTAAACACTAAAGTACCTGAAATTAAAACAGATAAAGATATGGAGATACTTAATAAGAATTTTAATTCAATGATAAGTAGATTAAAAAATCAACAAGAAAAATTAATTATCAATGAAAGGTATAAAGCATGGGGAAATTTAGCTAGAAAATTAGCTCACGAGATTAAAAATCCACTTACTCCAATACAACTAACTATAGATAGAATTAGAGACAAATATTCTGAAAAAATCTCAAAAGAAGACAAAGTAAATTTCAAAGATAATTTAAAGATAATTAATAATCAAATCAAACAAATTGAAAATTTGGTTAATGAATTTTCCGATTTTGCAAGAATGCCTAAACCAATTATGAAAAAAAATGATTTATTAAAAATTTTACGTGATAATATAAAATTACTTTCAGAAATAGATAAATCTATTAGTATTAATTTATTGTCAAAAAAAGATGAAGTTTTTTTAAATTGTGACAAAGAACAAATTGCTAGAGTTTTTTTGAATTTAATCAAAAATTCAATAGAAAGTATTCAACAAAAATCTCAAAATAACCTTAGTTTTAATAAGAAAATATTAATTGAAATTTTTGATAATAATGATCATATTAAATTCAATTTAACAGACAATGGTATTGGATTCGATAACTTAAATAATAATATTAATGAAATCTTGAGCCCATATTTTACCACAAAAAAAAATGGAACTGGCCTAGGTTTGTCCATAGTAAACAAAATTATAAATGATCATAATGGTGAACTTGAGTTTTTTTCAATAATAGATGGAGCTAAAATAGAAATTAGATTTATTAAATAATGGCAATAGAAATTTTAATAGTTGATGATAATTCGGATATAAGAAATATTCTTAATGAATTAATTATTGACGCTGGATATAAAACTAGAATAGCTGCAAATTACAATCAAGCATTAAGTGAGATTGATAAAAAAATGCCTGATGTAGCTATATTAGATGTTAAATTAGATAAAGGTGATAATGATGGAATTGAATTACTATCTCATATTAAATCAAAAAATAAAGATGTCCCAGTAATTATTATTACAGGTCATGCCAATGTAGAGATGGCTGTCAATTCTTTAAAAAAAGGAGCTTTTGAATTTATTGAAAAACCATTTGACCAAACAAGATTATTAAATTTTATTAGACGAGCTGTTGAAAATTTAAATTTAAAGTCTCAAAATAAAGAATACGAAACTCAACTTTTTTATTCTTATGAATTAATTGGAGAAAGTAAAAATATTTCAACTATTAGAGAACAGATAGATAAAATTTCAATAACAGAAAGTAGAATATTAATAAATGGTCCCTCTGGTTCAGGAAAAGAATTGGTGGCAAGAAAAATTCATAAAAACTCAAAAAGAAATAATAAATCATTTATAATTTTAAATGGAGCTTTACTTGACAAAAATAAATATGAATTAGAATTATTTGGTGAAGAAAAGGAGAATGGATCAATATCATATGGCGCTTTAGAAAAAGCAAATGGAGGAACACTTTTAATTGACCAGGTATCTGAAATTCCGTTAGATATTCAATCAAAAATTTTAAGAGTTTTGACTGATCAAAAATTTAAAAGATTAAATGGTAATAACGACATAAATGTAAATGTGAGAATTATTTGCTCATCAAGTAAAGACTTAAAAGAAGAAATTAAAATTGGTAATTTTAGAGAGGATTTGTATCATCGGCTAAATGTATTTGAAATGAATATTAAACCTTTAAACGAAAGAGTTTCAGATATACCGTTGTTAATAAAGTATTTTTCCAAGAAGATTTCTGAAAATTATAATATAAAAAAGTTAAATATTGATGACAATGATAGTTATATTTTAAATCATAATTGGAAAGGAAATGTTAGAGAATTGAGAAATTTGATAGAGAGAATAGCTATTCTTCAGCCTGACAATAAAGAAAAAATATCAAATATTGTAAAAGAATCCTTAAAAAATGATGAATTAAGTGAAAAAATTACAGAAAATAGCTTATCTGTGCCACTAAAAGAAGCTAGAGAAAAATTTGAAAAAGAGTATTTAACTCTTCAGTTAAAAAAATTTAATGGAAACATTTCTAAAACAGCAAATTTTGTTGGAATGGAAAGAAGTGCACTTCATAGAAAACTTAAAGGATTAGGAATTAAAGAATTTAATTAAATGAATATAATTATCTGTGGTGCTGGAAGAGTAGGTTTTACAATTGCTAAATTACTGAGTGAGCAAGGCCATTCTGTAACTGTAATCGACCAGTCTAGCGAAGATATTCAAAAAATTAATGATAGTTTAGATGTAAAAGCGATAGTAGGTAAAGCAACATATCCTTCTATATTAGAAAAAGCTAATGCTGTTGAAACAGATATGATAATTGCAGTCACAAGAAATGACGAAATTAACATGCTTATATGTCAAATAGCATTTTCTATATTTAATATTCAAAAAAAAATTGCAAGAATCAGGTCTCAAGATTATCTAAATCCAAGATTTACAAGAGTTTATAATAAAGAAAATTTACCAATTGATGTGATTATATCTCCAGAAATTGAAATCGCAAAATCTATTCAAAGAAAATTAGAAGCACCTGGCGCGCTAGATAGTGTACCTTTTGCTAAAAATAGAATTAGATTATTAGAAATTTTAATTAAAGACGATTGTAAATCTATTGATATTAAATTTAACGAATTAACTAAAAAATATCCAAAACTTGAAGCAAATATTATAGGAATTAATAGAGGACCAAAATTTTTTATACCTAAAAAAACAGATTCAGTTAAGAAAGATGACAAAATATATGTAATTATTAATTCATTACAAATGGGTGAAACTCTTGAAGCATTTGGTCATAAAGAGAGAATATCTAAAAAAATCTTAATTATAGGTGGTGGTAACATTGGTTACAATTTAGCAAAAAATATCGAAGATTCTTTAGAAACTGTGAGAGTAAAGATTGTAGAAAAAAATAAAACTCGAGCAGAATTTTTAGCAAGTGAATTAAATAACACAATAATTATTAATGGTGATGGTCTAGATGAAGAAGTGTTAACTGAGGCAAATTTAGGTGAGGCAGAAACAGTTTTGGCGCTAACTAATGATGATGAAGATAATTTAATGGTTAGTGTCTTAGTGGAAAAATTTGCTAAGGATCAAAAAGAAATTGATGACAAAAGAACTATGGCGTTAATTAACAAACCTAATTATTCACTTTTACAATCTTCATTAAAAATTGATGATTTAATTGATCCAAGGATGACTACTGTATCTAGTATACTAAAACATATACACAAAGGTACTATAGAAAATGCTTACACGATTTCTAATGGCGAATATGAAGTCATTGAAGCAGAAATAATTGAAACTTCAGAATTAATTAATAAAGAATTAAAAAATTCAAATTTACCTGAAGAGTTAAGAATAGGTGCAATCTTAAGAGAAAATAAGGTTATTATACCAAGATCAAACTTTATCTTTAAAAAAGATGACAGAGTTGTTTTTATTGTTAAAAAAGATTCAATATCAATTGTAGAAAGTATTTTTAGATTAAGTTCAATTTAAATATATGATAAAGTTACAACTTAGATACTTAAGTTTTTTTTTTGCAATTATTTCATTATTATCTTTTTTTAATATTTTATATTCTAACTATTTAAACTTATATTTGAATTTAGATACATACTATTTAAGTTTAATTATTTCGCTTATTCTCTCAATTTTATCTTATAAAATCGGAGTTTTAAAAAATAAAATAACAATATTTGAAAAAATTTTAACGGTTCTTCTAGGTTATATTTTACTTCCTTTAATCTTGTCAATACCATTTTACTTTAGTATTTATAATTTGACTTTTTTAAATTCTTATTTCGAAACAATTTCAGGTTTTACATCAACTGGCTTTACCATTTTTGACAATATAAAACATATAGATCAGAGTTTGATATTATGGAGATCATCTACGCAGTGGATTGGTGGATTGTATTTTCTATTTTCAATAATTTTTTTAATAGATATTTATGATGAAAATTTTAAAAAAACTTTAACAAATTTCATATCATTTGATAGTTCAGAAATATTTAAACAAGCAATTAAGATTTTTTTATTATATTCAGGGTTAACATTGATAATTTTTTTGATTCTTAATTTTTTTTCAATTAGATCATTCAATTCTTTAAATTTAGCTTTTTCATTAATTTCATCTGGTGGCTTTTTACCAGTAAATGACCTGTCTCTCATTATTAAAGAAAACACACAGATTATTGTTATTTCGATATTAATGTTATTTTCGTTTTTCAGTATTTTTTTTAGTTATAACTTAGTTTTTTTAAAAAAAAAAAACCTAAATTTTTTTTATGAAGATTTACATTTAATAATATATCTAATTTTAATTGTTTCTATTTTTTTTGCTTTTTTTTAGTTTTGAAAATGATTTTTTGATTAACTTTTTATCAATAATTAGCAGTATGTCTAATATAGGTTTTTCTTTAAATCCAAATGAAAAAAACTTGACTTTTGTGTTTTTGATTTTGGTTATTATTGGAGGATCTTTTTTTTCTACAAGTTCAGGGTTAAGATTTATAAAGATCTATTCATTATTTAAATACTCAATAAATCAAATTTTATCATTTAGTAAACCTAAAAACATTTTTATGAATAAATTAATATTTACCAATATTAATTTTAATTTTAATGAGATAAATAAATATTTTTTGACAATATTTATTTTTATTTTATCACTATTTATTTTAACCTCCTTTCTAAGCCTTAATGGCATTGATTTTGAAAGTTCATTTAAGTTGTCAATTTTAACTTTAATGAATACAGTTAATTCTTCTATTTATGGTTTAAATGATTTTGATTTTCATGATTTGAATTTTTTAACTAAAAATGGTCTTATTTTATTTATGATTATTGGTAGGGTTGAGTTATTAACACTATTGTTACTTTTAAAAAAATTTCTTTTTAAAAATTAATATATTGTTGTATATTTATTAGTTGTATTGCGCCCTTAGCTCAGCTGGATAGAGCATCGGTTTTCTAAACCGAGGGTCGTAGGTTCGAATCCTTCAGGGCGCGCCATAATAGCCACTTTTTTAATAATTTTTTCTAATTATTTACTTGACGACAATTTGTTAATTTTTCTTATTCATCTAAATTTTTCTTGATCAGGGTTTTTTAAAATGATTAAATTATGAATATTCAAAACAATGTTTTGAATTATTTGTTAACAAATAAATAATAACAGAAGGAAGAATAATGTTTAAATACTTAAAACAATTAACTTCTTTAGTTGCTATGGTTGCTGTGTTGTTTACTTTTACAACAGAGTCTATGGCCGCTAAAAAATCTAAAACACTTAAAAACACTCAAAAAAAGGGTTTTGTAAGATGTGGAGTATCTCAAGGTCTTCCAGGATTTTCTAACGCTGACGCGGCGGGAAATTGGACTGGTGTTGACGTTGATGTGTGTAGAGCGGTAGCTGCTGCAGTATTAGGTGATGCAAACAAAGTTAAGTTTACACCACTAAGTGCTAAAGAAAGATTTACAGCTTTAACATCCGGTGAGATTGATATTTTATCGAGAAACACAACTTGGACTCTTTCAAGAGATGCTGATATTGGACTTACTTTCGTTGGAGTAAACTTCTACGATGGTCAAGGTTTCATGGTTAGAAAAAGTTCAGGAATCACTTCAGTAAATCAATTCAAAAATGGTATCTCAGCTTGTACAAATATTGGTACAACAACTGAGTTAAACATGAGAGACTTCTTTAACTCAAAAGGAATTTCTTATGAGCCAGTTGCATTTGAAAAAGCAGACGAAGTTGTAGCTGCTTATGATTCAGGAAGATGTGATACATATACAACAGATAAATCTGGTTTAGCTGCTCAAAGAACAAAAATGAGCAATCCAGACGAACACATTGTATTGCCTGAAACAATTTCTAAAGAGCCATTAGGTCCAGTTGTAAGACAAGGCGATTCAGTATGGGAAGATATCGTAAGATGGTCTTTAAATGCTATGATTGAAGCAGAAGAATATGGAATCACTTCAGCAAATGCAGACTCAATGAAAACTTCAGAGAACCCAGCAATTAAAAGATTAGTTGGAGCTGAGGGTGAATTAGGAGCTGCTTTTGGTCTTGATAACGAGTGGAGTTTAAGAATTATCAAGCAAGTTGGTAATTACGGTGAAAGTTATAAAAGAAATATAGCTGATACAGGTATATTACCAGACAGAGGTCCAAATCAATTATGGACAAAAGGCGGAATACTTTACGTTCCACCTGCAAGATAATTCAAGTTTAAAACAATTTAAAAGGGCTAGATTTTTCTAGCCCTTTTTTTTATAAATTCATATATTATCACAGCGTGAATTTTAAATTAAAAGATCTAGGTCCCCAATTAATCACAGTTTTAGCTGTTGTTTTTATTTTTGGTTTTTTTACATATAACGCTCAAATCAATATGGAGAATAGGGGTATTGATTTCGGTTATGGTTTTTTATCACAAGAGTCGTCTTTTGATGTTCAATTTTCTTTGATTGAGTATGATGGGTCACATTCTTATTTTAGGGCCTATTTAGTTGGTTTATTAAACACAATATTAGTTTCTGTTATTGGAATAATTATTGCAACAATACTTGGAGTTATTGTTGGTGTAGCAAGATTATCACCAAATTATTTAATTAATAAATTTGCAGCTTACTACGTAGAATTTTTTAGAAATATACCTTTGCTTTTACAAATATTTTTTTGGTATTTTGCTGCATTAAGAGCTCTACCTTTACCTCAAGATGCAGAAGCAATATTTGGTGTATTTTTTTTAACAATTAAAGGTTTGTATGTCCCTGCCTTTATTTGGGAAAATTTAAACATTTTCTTCTATTCAATTTTAGCAGCTCTAATTGCAATTATTGTAATCAGGATCCATGCAAAAAAATTAAGAGAAACTCAAGGAAAACAATTACCTGTTTTTTTAATTTCAATTGGTTTAATTTTTATATTACCTCTTTTAAGTTTTTTAATTGGAGGTGTAAGTTTATCTTTTGAAATTCCTCAATTAAAACAATTGGCAGCTACTTCATTTGTCTACGATGGTGGATTAAGTTTGCCACCAGAATTAATTGCACTAACTTTATCTTTATCTTTATATACAGCAACATTTATAGCAGAGTGTGTTAGAGCTGGTATTCAAGGAGTTGGCAAAGGTCAAAAAGAAGCCGCAGCTTCTATAGGCCTTACGCCTAATCAAGTTTTAAAACTTGTTATTATGCCTCAAGCATTAAGAATTATAATTCCACCAACAACTAATCAGTATTTGAATTTAACAAAAAATTCATCTTTAGCTGCTGCTATTGCTTATCCTGATTTAGTTTTAGTTTTTGCTGGTACAGCTTTAATGCAAACTGGAAAAGCAATCGAAATTGTTTCTATTACAATGTTTACTTACTTGAGTTTAAGCATATCAATTTCAATTTTAATGAATTGGTATAATAAAAGAATAGCTATACAGGAAAAATAATGAGCAATATTAACTTTTTAAAACCTGATAAATCAAATTTAAAGACATTTTTGTATTTAGGCTCTTTTTTATTTTTTATTAGTATTTTAGATGTTTTTTTAAATTCATTTTTCAAAGTTAATTTAACTGGTTTTTTACCTAATTTATTAAGTTTTTTTCTGCCTTTGACTCTTGGTTTTATAGGTCTTCACCTTGTTAGAATTGAATACAGCGGAATAAAACAACTAGATTTAATTAATAAACATATAAATACTAATAATTTTAATGCTATTCTTTCTTTGTTAATAATTTTTGTAGTAATTAAATCTACACCGCCAATACTAAGCTGGTTTTTGATTGATGCTAGTTTTGCTGGTGATAGCAAAGATGTATGTTCAGGATCTGGAGCTTGTTGGACTTATATTAAAGTTTGGATGAGAAGATTTATGTATGGAATGTATCCAAATGCTGAACAATGGAGAATTAATCTTTCATTTA
>CACFIH010000012.1 GCA_902566365.1 uncultured Pelagibacteraceae bacterium | reverse complement strand
AAAAAAAAATTAAAGATAAAACAAAATAATGTCTATTCAACCTGATACGTGGATAAAAAAGATGTGTGAAGAGTATAATATGATTGAGCCATTTTTAGATCATCAGGTTTCGGATGGAAAAATATCATATGGATTAAGTAGCATGGGATATGATGTGAGAATATCAGATGAATACAGAATTTTTACAAATATTAATAATTCCATAGTAGATCCAAAAAATTTTTCAGATGATAATTTTGTAGATAGAAAAGGAGATTTTTGTGTCATACCACCCAACTCTTTTGTTTTAGCTAAAACTGTTGAGTATTTTAGAATTCCGAAAGATGTTTTGTGTATTTGTGTTGGAAAAAGTACTTATGCAAGAACAGGTATTATATGCAATGTTACCCCCATTGAAAATGAATTTGAAGGTAATATTGTAATAGAATTAAGCAACACTACACCAAATCCCGCAAAAATTTATTCAAATGAGGGAATTGCTCAATTTTTATTTTTTAAATCTGAAACTCAACCGAAAACAACTTATAAATCTAAGAACGGCAAATATCAAGGACAAACTACTATTCAAGTTGCTAAAATAAAAAAGTAATTTATGGATAAATTTCTGATTAATGGTCCTTGTAGAGTAAAAGGTAAAGTTTTAATATCAGGATCTAAAAATGCCTCGATACCAATTTTAGCATCAACTTTATTATTTGATAAACCAGTAATTATTAAAAATTTACCGAAAGTAAAAGACATCAATACAATGATAGTCTTATTAAAATCTCTTGGGTCTAAAATTATTCTATCAAAAGACAAAAAAACAATCAAAATTTATAATAAAAAAAAAATGAAAACTTTTGCGAGTTATTCATTAGTCAAAACAATGAGAGGCTCTATTTTGGTTTTAGGGCCTTTAGTTGCTAAATATAATAGATCTAAAACCTCTCTACCAGGAGGATGTTTAATTGGTGCAAGGCCAGTGAATTATCATCTATCTGCATTAAAAAAACTTGGAATGAATTATCAACTTAAAGATGGATATATTCTTGCAAAATCAAAAGGACAACTTAAAGGTACAGTTATAAGATTTCCAAGAATAAGTGTTGGAGCAACAGAAAATTCAATAATTGCAGCTTGCTTAGCAAAAGGGAAAACAGTTTTAAAAAATTGTGCGATTGAACCTGAGATAAAAGATTTAACTAACTTTTTAAATTCATCAGGAGCAAAAATTAAATGGTTAGGCAGAACATGTAGAATTATTGGTGTAAAATCTTTAAATTCAACTGAGTATTCGGTAATGGCTGATAGAATAGAGGCAGGTACATTTTGTGTAGCAGCTACACTTACCAGGGGTGATTTGGAGATTCAAAACTTAAATCCAAAATTGATTAATACTGAATTGAATTTATTAAAAAAAATAGGAGCAAAAATTAATATTGGTAAAGATAAGATTTTTATTAAAGGACCAGAAATGATTAAATCTGTAAAAAATATAAATACAAAAGAGTGGCCAGGTATAAGTACAGATATGCAAGCACAATTAATGGTTTTAATGTGTAAAGCTAACGGAAAAAGTTTAATTACTGAAAATATTTTTGAAAATAGGTTTATGCATGTTGCTGAACTTCAAAGGCTCGGTGCAAAAATCACTATTAGAAATAACAAAGCTTTAATTGAGGGAAAAAGCAAATTAATTGGTGCTGAACTAATGTCAAGTGACCTTAGAGCATCTGTTGCTCTTGTTTTGGCTGCAATGGTTTCTATTGGTAAATCTACAATAAATAGAATTTATCATTTAGACAGAGGATATGAAAAAATTGAAAATAAATTAAAAAAAATTGGTGTAAAAATTAAAAGGATAAAAAAGTGACTAAATACTTAGCTAAAATTATTGCCAGTGATCAAGAAGGTTTACAGATGATATCAGCCTACAGTTCTGGGGCTAGTGTGAGAATTGGAGACATTAAATATCTTGCATCAAATAAAATTTTTTTGTTATCAATAAAAAGAATTAAGATAGAAACAAACCAAGTGAATAAAAAAATTAATAGTATATGTCGTTTTGATTTTATTGAAAAAGTAAGATCTAAGAATATTGATCAACTAGATCAAAATAAAGTTTTAGAATTAATAGGAATAGACTATTTAAAAAATAAAAATGAATGTGAGATTAACCTTATTTTTAATGATAATTCTCACATTTCTTTAACTACAGATACAATTGAAGTAAGACTAGAAGATCAAAATGAGATTAAATAAATGAAAATACTAAATAGCTATAATAAAAATTTCGAAAAAATATTAGAGAATTTATTGTTAAAAAGAAAAAAAAGACTTAAATCAAATTCTGTTTCTGTTACTAAAATTATAAATGATATAAAAAAAAATGGTGATAAAGCTATAATAAAGTATGAAAAAAAATTTAACAAAAATAATGTAATAATTCCAAAATCAAATGAAATAAATAAAGCAATTCGGTTGTTAGATAAAAAAGTTAAAATAGCTATAGATAAAGCCTATAATAGAATTTATAAATTTCACTCTCTACAAAAGTTTAGAAATATTTCATTAGTTGATAAATATAAAAATAGGATTGATTATAAATATTTACCACTGGAATCAGTTGCAATTTATGTGCCTGGATCATCTGCATCATATCCATCCAGCGTATTAATGAATGCAATTCCCGCGATTGTTGCAGGAGTTAAAAGAATAGTTATGTTAAATCCCTGTTTTAAAGGGAAATTAAATCCAGCAGTTATGTATGCAGCAAGAAAATGTAATATAAAAGAAATTTATTCTATTGGAGGCCCATCTGCTATTGCAGCAGTTGCTTATGGAACTAATAAAATAAAACAAGTAAATAAAATTGTAGGTCCTGGCAATGTTTATGTTGCAGCGGCGAAGAAAGAAGTATTTGGTGATGTTGGAATTGAGTCAATGTCAGCAGGACCTTCAGAAATTTTAATAGTTTGCGACAAAACATCTAATCCTGAATGGTTAGCAAGTGATCTTATAGGTCAAGCAGAACATGATATTCTTGCTCAATGCATATTGATTTCTAAAAACGTAAATATTTTAAATCAAATAAAAAAAGAAATTTTTAAACAATTAAAAGATGTTCCTAGATCTTCTATTGCCAAAAAAAGTTTAGAAATGAATGGTATTCTCATGTACATAAATTCAGATAAGAAAATTTTAGAAATAATTAATAAAATTGGACCTGAGCATTTAGAATTGAATATAAGAAACTACAAATCATTTGCCCCTAGAATTAAGTCTGCAGGTTCAATTTGTTTAGGAAAATATGCAGTGATGGCAATGACAGACTACGGTGTACCAGGAACTAATCATGTCTTACCAACAAATATGACAAGTAAATATTCAAGTGGATTAAATGTATCTGAGTTTGTGAAAAAAATTTCTTATATAAATTTATCAAAAAAGGGTATTGAAAGTCTTGGACCATCAGTTATAACTCTTGCAAATTATGAGGGTTTAGCAGGACATGCTTTATCTGTAAAAAAAAGAATGAGGAGAAAATAAATTTGTCTAAACAAGATTTACTTGAATTTAAGGGTAAAGTAACTGATTTATTACCGAATGCTATGTTTAGAGTTCAACTAGAAAATGGCCACATAGTAACTGCGCATACAGCTGGGAAGCTAAGAAAAAACAGAATTAGAGTTTTACAGGGAGATAATGTAACTGTTGAAATGACACCTTATGATTTAACGAAAGGAAGGATCATTTTTAGAGGATAATTTTATGGGACTGTGGTGTAAGTGGTCTGCACGAACGCCTGAAAAGCGTTAGGCTATAAGTTCGATTCTTATCGGTCCCACCTTTTAATTTGATAAATTAACCTCTTGAAATTAAGCCAAAACAAACTAACTTTAAATTATTAATAAATAACATAAAGGACTAAAAAATAAGATGAGTACAATACAAGGTAAAGTTAAGTGGTTTAATGGAAAAAAAGGTTACGGTTTCATAGAAAGAGATGATAAGGAAAAAGATGCTTTTGTTCATGCATCAGCGGTAAAAGCTGCAGGCATGAGATATTTGAATGAAGGTGATAAATTAGAGTTTACACTAGAGGATGGTCCAAAAGGTCCTTCAGCTGTGAATTTAAAAAAGTTAGATTAATTTTCAAAAATTCTTAAAAGGGCGTTATATCTAATCTATATATATACGTCCTTTTTCTTTTTAGGGTTGAATAATCTTAATTTTTGTCTAAAACAATTTTCATGATTATAAATATTACGTTTAAAGTAATTTCAAACAGTTTTCACAGAAACTGTTTCCATAGCCTATAGGCTATTTATTTATAATATAATTTTAATCCACACAAAAATAATATAAAAATAGGGAATGCCCGCGTAGTATAATGGTCAGTACGGGAGTTTGTGGAACTCTAGGATTTGGTTCAATTCCAAGCGCGGGTACCAAAAAATGAATATAGAAAAAAAATTAATTCCTGGATTACCATCAGGATTTGAAGATCGTTGGGATAAAAACCTTCTTCTCAAAAAAAAGCTTTTAAAAGCTATTGAGAATAATTTTATAAAATTTGGAGCAGAAGCTCTGGAAACCCCTTCGTTTGAGATAAGTGAAAACATTGGATCTTTTTTGGCAGAAGATGATAGTAATCCTATGTCTGATGTATTCTCATTTCAAGATGGAGAAAAAAGTATTACTCTTAGATATGATCTCTCAAGTCCATTAGCCAGATTTGTTGCTCAAAATAATCAAGATCTTCCATTAATCTTTAAAAGATATGCTATTCAAAATGTTTTTAGAAATGAAAAGGCTGGCAATGGAAGGTATAGAGAATTTACGCAAGCAGATTTTGATATAGTAGGAAATGTTAATCCTTCACAAGCAAACGCGGAGCTTTGTAACTTAATATCAAGTACACTTTTAGATTGTGGTTTAAAAAAAAATCAATTTACAATTAATGTAAGTAATAGAAAAATAGTTCAAGGATTAATTGATGATTTAAAAATATCAGAAAAAAAAAAAATAAAAGTAATTAGGGCAATTGATAAATTAGATAAACCAGGTTTTGGTTTAAAAGGTGTTGAAGATCTTCTTAGAAAAGAGAGAAAAGACAAAAGTGGTGCGATCACCAAGGGTGCAGATTTAAATGATGAGCAAGTTACTCAAATACTTAATTTTCTTGAAATAAAAGATTTAAAAGAATTAAAAGAAACTTTAAAAAACCCTTTATCTCAAGAAGGTATTAAGGAATTAGAGCAAGTATTTGAAGTATTGGGTTACAGTTCAAATTTAAATCAAGTCAAAACTAATTTTACAATTGTTAGAGGATTAGCCTATTATTCAGATTTCATTATTGAAACAAATCTAAATTTTAAAGTTACAAATAATAAAGGTAAAGAGGTTGATATAGGCAGTATTTGTTCTGGAGGAGCCTATGCAAAATTAATCTCGAGATTTAAAGGTGTAGATATTCCAGGAACTGGAATTAGTTTTGGAGTTGATAGATTGTTATTTGCTTTAATGCAATTGGATCAAATAAAAGTGAACAGTCTTAAACCAGTTTTAGTCTGCGTAATGGATGAAAAATATCTTAAAAATTATTATGAAATTTTGGACCTGTTAAGAAATAACAATATAAATGCTGAAATTTTTTTAGATACAAAGAAAAATTTAGGTAAGCAACTAACCTTAGCAAATAAACGTGAGTTAGGTGTAGCAATAATATGTGGTGAAAATGAATTTAAAGAAAATACAGTAACTGTAAAAAATCTTAAAGGTGTTAAGGGTGAAAACAACAAAACAATTCCAAAAGAAAATTTAATTGATGAAGTCAAAAAACTTATCTGAAAAAATCCTTAGATCAGTAAAATCCAAGGGTTTTAAATATATTGATTTACCCTCAGTTATTGAGGCTAATCACATCGTTCAAAGATCAGGAGAAAATTTTAGAAAGTTTATCTTTTCCTTTACTGATCAGAATGGAAGTGAGTTATGTCTTAGACCAGATTTAACCATTGCATCTTGTTTAAGATATTTAGAAAACAATTTAAAGGGTAAAGAAAAAATTTTTTATAGTGGTCAAGCTTATAGAAAGTCCCAAAATAAAAAAGATTCAATAATTAGAGATCAAGTTGGCTTTGAGATCATAGGGTCACAAGATGAAAAAAATGATGACAAAGAAATAATAAACACTTCTCTAAAATTGCTAAAAGACTTTAGGTATTCATCAGGTACTCTTACCGTTGGTAATGTAGAAATTTTTAATCTTTTAATTTCCAAATTAGATATACCAAAAAGATGGAAATTAAGACTTTCAAGACATTTTTGGAGAGAAGACTATTTTAATGATTTGCTACAAAGATTAGAAACAAATTCTGATGTAGACCCAACAATTGTTGAAGTTGATAAAAGACGTTATTTAAAAATGTTAAAAAATGATCAATCATCTATTGTTGCAGGAAGAACAATAAAAGAAATTTTAGAACGATTTGATAAAAAGATTAAAGACCCGAGAAAACCGAGTAGAGGAAGAAATATCTCAAAAATAATTAGAGAATTTTTAAGAATTAAATGCCCAATTGATAAAGCTGCAAATGAGCTGAATAAATTTTTTAAAAAATATAAAATTAATCTTGTTGTTGATCAAAAATATTTTCCAATCTCCAAAAATAAAGTTTCAAAACTCAATGTAGTTTTCTCCACAGCCTTTGGTAGACAGCTAGAATATTATACTGGAATGGTTTTTAAGATAGACATCAAATCAAAATCAAAAATTGTTAATTGTTGTAATGGTGGTCGCTATGACAAATTAATTTCTGATCTTGGTTCTAAAAAACAAATCCCAGCTGTAGGAGCCGCACTTAATTTAAATAATTCATTATGAAAAATATTATAAATATAGGAATACCTAGCAAAGGAAGATTAAGAAAAAATGTTTTAAAAATTTTTAGTAAAAAAAAATTAAAGCTTATTTCTGAACGTGGAGAGAGGGATTTAATAGGATCAATTCAAAATAAATCAAATATTAAAATCTTATATTTGCATGCAAGGGAAATTATTGAGAGATTAGGGGACGGTTCTTTAGATATTGGTTTTTCTGGTTTTGATTTATTAAAAGAGAGTGAAATTAATATTCAGAATAAGATAAGTGTTATAAAAAAACTTAATTTTGGAAATGCTAATCTAGTAGTGGCTATTCCAGATCCTTGGATCGATGTTCAAACGATAGCTGATCTTGAAGAAATTGCTTTTGAATTTAGAGATAAAAAGAAAAAAAGATTAAGAGTTGCAACCAAATATCCTAATTTAACAAGAGAATTTTTGTTTTCAAAAGGTGTTACTCAATTTAGATTAGTGGATAGTTTAGGGGCGACCGAAGCTTACCCTTTTACTGGTTCTTCTGAATTAATTACTGATATTTCATCTTCTGGTGAAACGCTTAGGGCAAATAACTTACGTATATTGAAAGATGGACAAATCTTAAAGTCTCAAGCATGTATTTTTATTTCAAAGAAAAATATTAAGAAAATCGGATTAAAAAATTTAATTAGACTACTTTCAAAGTAATTTATCTCTTAAATTAATTCTTTAAATATTTTTTTTAATTATCTAGTAATAGGTTGATTTAGGGTAAAACACGTATATCTTTCTGTATATGGACATGATTCTATTAATAATTCTTGTTGTACTACTTAGTGTAACTTTAGGTATTTTATATTTAAATTTAAGATCAAAATCTAAAGATGAAAATGAAAATAAAGAAGCTGAGGAATTAGCCAATTTGAATGCTGAAATAGTAAGATTAAAAGACAGCCTTAATTCTACAATCAATTCATCACTAAGTTCAATGTCTACTTCATTTAATTCTCTATCAACTGGGGTTACAAAAGATATGACTGAGGCTTTAACCAAAGTAGACGAGAAGGTTGGAAATTTTAATGAACAAGTAAAATTGTTAAATCAAAGCCAAGAGGGGATTACTAAAATTTTAGCGGGGGTCAAAAAGTATGGAACTTTAGCTGAATATTCTTTGGATGCTTTAATAAAGGATTTGTTGCCAGCATCTCAATTTATGACCAATGTTAAAATGAAAGAAGATACAAGTGAAAACGTAGAATTCGCAATCAAGCTTCAAGGAGATGTCCTGGTTCCGGTAGACTCTCATTTTCCAGTAGAAAAATTTAAAGCAATCACAGACGCATATGATGCGGATGATAAAAAAGCGGTTGCTGATGCTAGAACAAAATTAGCGAGTACTTTTAAAGTTAAAGCAAAAAGTGTCATGGAAAAATACATTGTTCCACCTAAAACAACAGATTTTGCAATAGTGTATGCACCAACTGAAAGTCTTTACAAAGAGTTAACAGAATATCAGGATCCAAGCACTAAAGAGTTATTAACTCAAGAATTAATGAAAAAATATAAGATAGTAATTTCTGGACCTAACACTCTCTCAGCCTATTTGCAATCCTTACATATGGGTTTTCAATCACTGAAAGTTCAAAAGGGAGCTACAGAAATATATAATCATTTAAAAACTATTACTACTAGATTTGGAAAACATTTTGACAATATAATTATACTTAGAAAAAAATTGGAAGAAGCAATGAGTGTCGTAGATAAGTTTGGTACTGATGCAAGGTCAATTAGTAGAACTTTAGAAAATATAAAAGATCCCGAACAAGTTGAAAAAGCTGTGCTGACAGAGAACGTTGAGAAATTAGTTGAAAGAAATAAACAAATTAAAAAATAATTTCTTTTTTCAGATAATACCGACTATAAGAAATCACATGCGTTGGAATAAAAAATATAATTATCCTACATCATCAAGAGCTACAGAAGATGGAATAAGAAGATATGTTTTAGGAGAAACAAAATTACCAAGTGTTACTTCTATTCTTGATACAACAAAATCTGAAGAGGACAAAGCAGCTTTGGCTAATTGGCGAGAAAGAACCGGCTACAAAGAAGCTGAAGCAATTACAAAAGCTGCAAGTACTAGAGGTTCTCAGATGCATGGCTATTTAGAGTCCTTTCTTTTGGGCAGAGAAAATTTAAGTTTCTTTGAAGATAATGAGCAATATAAAAAGATGGCAAAAGCAATTATTGATAAGGGGCTAACAAACAGATTAGACGAAATATACGGTGTAGAATGTACAATGTATTACCCTGAAAAGTATGCAGGAACTGCAGATTGTGTAGGAGTATATGAAGGAAAAGAAACAATAATTGATTTTAAACAATCCAATAAACCAAAAAAAGCTGAATATATAGACTCATGGTTTTTACAAACTGCAGCTTATTCTTTAGCACATAATGTCGTTTATAAATCAAATATCACAGCTTGTGTTATTCTTGTTTGTACAGTAGATAATTTATTTCAAGAATTTAAAATTCAAGGTCCTGAACTAATAACTTATCAAAATTTATTTTTAAGTAGATTAAAAAAATTTAATGAAATGAATAATTCAGGTTAAAAAAAAATGGATAAAATTGTAATTTATGACACTGAAACAACCAATAGTACTATTTGGGGCTCTATAATTGAGGTTGGAGCAGTTGTTGTTGATAAGGATTTGAAAGAAATTGGAAAGTTAAATATTCGAGGACGAATGCCAGAGGGTGAAGTTCCATCAGCTAAAGCGTTACTTGTTAACTCAACAAGTATAGATCTATTAACAAAGGGCAATTATTCGCATTACGATTTTTTAGGTGCTGTTGAGAATTTTTTTACAAAATGTTCTCCCGCCATGTTTATGGGTTGGTCAAATTTGAATTTTGATAGAAGGATGTTTCATTTCAATTTTTTTAAAGGAAATAGATACCCATATGCCACTCATTCATCGCCAAATAAAGAACATGATGGTTTACACATTGCAAGAGCAGCTCAAACTTTAAATCCTGAAACTTTAAAAACTGAATTAACTGAGGCTGGAAATCCAAGTCTTGCTTTGGAAGCATTAGCTAGAATACAAGGATTTGATACCTCTCAACAACACACAGCTTACCACGACGCATATACTGCTTTAAAGGTTTTAAGAATTATTAAAGATAAACATAAAGAAAATTGGGAAGAATTTTTAAAAACATCAACAAAATCCAGTGTAGAAACACTTTTAACTAGTGAGGGGATTTATTCTATTTTTGAAAATGTAAAAGGCAGAAATATGATGTATCTTGGTTGCTCGTTACACCCTAAGCACTCCTTTCATCCATCTTATGCTTCATGGGGATATTTGTGGGACTGTCGTAGAGATCCAGAGCCTTTATTAAATTTACCTATTGATAAACTTAGGGATGTTCTAAAAAAAATGAGCCCTAAAGCCTTAAGAGTTGTAAAAACAAATAAAGCTCCAGTCGTTCTAGAAAAACAGTTCGCATTAAAACAAAAGCCATACTCAGATTTGGATTTAGAGACAATTAAAAAGAGAGCATATTTAGTTAGGAATAGTGAAAATTTTTGTAAAAATATTCAAACTATTCACAGAGAGGCAGCAGAGGAAAAAGAACAAACTAAGACACAGGAAGATTTATTACCAGAGGAAACTTTATATGAAAAATTTATACCTAATAAAGATACTGCTTTATTCAAAACATGGCACAGTTCATCTTGGGAAGATAAATTAAGGTTATTAGATAAGTTTCAGGACAAAAGGTGTAGTTGGTTTGGACAAAAAATTATTTATCAAGAAGCTCCACAAATTTTACCACCAGATTTGTATAAAAATATTAAAAGCGAAATTGCAAGAAGAATTTTAAGTAAGAATAAAGAAAAATGGCAAACAGTTAATATGGCTTATACTGAAATTGATTACTTAAGAGACCAAGCTTCAAATAGAGATGATGAAGAAGAGTTAAAAAAACTAGATGAAATAAACCAATTTATCATGTCAATTGAAAAAAAATATGAAAGAGCATAGTTGACTTTAGTGATAATAATTATAGATAGATTGTATGCTTACAGATTTTAAAGATGAAGATTTTGATAATAAAATCAAAAACGAAGATGTTTCAGTAATTCAATTTTCAGCTGCTTGGTGTGGTCCTTGTAAGGCTTTGAAGCCGATTATGGATAAATTAGCTGATGAATATAAAGGTAAAGCAGGTTTTTATTATGCTGATATTGAAGATGGTGGAATAAATACTGGAAGTGCCGCAGGTATAAGAGGTGTGCCAACAGTTATAATCTACAAAAAAGGTGTTGAGGTTGATAGAAAAGTTGGTGGAGTTCCTGAAAGTAATATGAAAGAATTTTTAGAAAAAAATATTTAATTTAAATTTAAAAATTCTCCACTTAAATACAAAGAGCCTGTAATAAGAATCAAGTCATTTTCTTTTAAAGGTATTGATGTAATGGCATCTTGAATACTTTCTTTGAACTGTACATTAGCTATATTTTTAAATTTCTTTTTTAATTCTTTTCCGCTTATTGCATTGGGTTGATTAGGTATATCAATAGTAGTTAAGGATGAAATATCTTTGAAATAAGATATGTATTTCTCATGTTCCTTGTTTGCCATCATTCCAATGATTACATGTTTTCTACAATCTAAAGTCTCAAGATATTCATTTAAAACTCTAGATCCATCCTCATTGTGACTTCCATCTAATAACAATCGGTTATTTTTAACATAGGCCTTAAGTTTTCCAGACTTTATTTCTTGTAATCTTGCTATACTCTCAATTTTCGTTATTCCATTTTTAATATCATTATCTTTAATACCCAAGTTTAAGTGTCTCAAAGCAGCTATTGCTGTTGAAATATTTTCCAATTGAAATTGTCCGAGAATATTTGGCAATGGGAGTTTCAACTCACCAAATTTATCTTTATAATAAAAAAAACCATTTTTCCCAATTAAATAACTAAAATTTTCATTAAAAAAAAATTTTTCAGATGAGTTTTTTGAGATTGTTTTCTTAATACATTCAGTTGTTTCTTTAGAATTTTGTTTTGATACAATTATATTTGAATTTAAAAGAGCTGATGTTTTTTCAAATATAATTTTTTCAATTGTTTGTTGTCCTTTTGGTAGCCAGTCAAGATGATCTTTACTTATTGAACAAACAATACTAGCTAAATTATTTCTAAGTATATTTGTTGCATCAAATCTATGAAACAAACCTGCCTCAATCAGATTTATATTATTTGGATATTGAGCAGCTTTGTAAAAGTAACAAGCACTTAAAGCCTCAAAAAAAGTTAAAGGATTATTGCCATTTATTTTTTCTACTTCTTCAAAAAGTTCTATTAATTCATCATCATTTAACTCTTTATTATTAAAAATAAATCTTTCATTAATCTTTTGAATATGTGGACTAGTATAAACATTACATTTGAAATTTGCTTCTTTAAGTATTGAGAAAAGAGCGTTTATGGTAGATTGTTTGCCATTGGTACCCACAACAGAAATTGCTTTAATTCTGTCTTGAGGATTACCTAATTTTTTACAAAGTTTTAAAATACGATCTAGACTTAGATCAATTTCTTTAGGATGCAGCTTTTGTAATTGATTGAGAATTTTCTGAAGTTTCATTTTCTTCAGTGCTTATAGCAGGATTTTTATTTAATAAAATTGAAATTAAAATTCCAATTTTTTCTCGAAGGTCTTTCCTATCAACTATTAAGTCGATAAAACCTGTTTTTTGAACATAAGAACTTTTTTGAAAACCCTCAGGTAAATCTTCTTTAACTGTTCCTCTTATTACACGAGCTCCAGCAAAGGCAATTAGTGCGTGGTCAGATTCTGCAATATGTAAATCTCCCAACATTGCGTATGAAGCTGTAATTCCTCCAGCCGTTGGATCTGTTAAACAGACTAAATATGGAAGATTATTTTTTTTAAGTTCATTAATAGCTATAGTTGTTCTTGTCATTTGAGATAAAGAAATTAAACTTTCCATCATTCTCATACCTCCACCTGAACTAAAGCAAATAAATGGGGTTTTATTTTCAAGGGCATGCTGAATACCATATAAAAAAGCTTCACCTTCAGCGGCAGCCATTGAGGCTCCTAAAAATTCAAAATCTGATGCAACAGCCGTCACTTTAATGTTATTTATTGAACCAGAAGCGACTAGCATCGCACAGTTTAACCCTGTTTTTTTTCGTGCAGTTTTTAATCTATCTTTATAGGGTTTTGAGTCTGTCCAATTTAAAGGGTCATCTTTTGGAATTGGTGTTTTAAATATTTCATAATTATTTTTTCCAAACAGGATATCAAATCTTTGTTTTGGATTTATTCTATGATGTTTATTGCACTCAGGTTCTGGACAAACCCAAAGGTTATCCTCTAAATCTTTTTTTAAAATTGGTCCTTTACAACATGAAGTCCAATCACTATTGGCTATATCTTCTTTAGTAGCTCTTTTATGGATAGCAGTTTTAATTTTTTCACCTGCTTTTATAATTTTTGTTATCCAATTCATTTAATTTTATTTTTTAATCTTTTAACAACATTAGTAACATTTGTGACCGGATTTTGTCTTTTTTTAATTGAATTTGTTATTTCTTTGCAAATAGCACTTCCTACAACCAAACCATCAGCTTTTTTTAGGGGTTTTATAGTTTTTTCGGTAATTCCAAATCCAATTACCACATTCTTTTTGGGATTGATTTTTTTAATTTTATCATATTTGTGAAGTATCTTCTTAGCAGAAACTTTTAATTTTCCACCTGTGGTAGAGAGCATTGATATAAAATAATTCATTGGGTGAGAATCATTTATAATTTTTTTTAGTCTTTTTTTGGTAGTTGTTGGTGATAGAAGTTGAATAAAATGTATTGATTTTTTTTTACATTTGTTTGCAAACTTTTTATTTTCAGGCCAAGGAAGATCTACTAAAATTACCCCATCAACACCTACTTTTTTACAAGAATTTAAAAAATTATTTTCACCAAATTGATAAACCATATTGTAATAGCCCATTAATATTATTGGTTTTTGAGTTATACTTTTTTTAAAATCTTTTACTATTTGAAAAATATCTTTTAATTTAATTCCATTTTTAATTGCTCTATAAGCACTTGTTTGTATTTGGTTTCCGTCTGCGACAAGAGCGTTATGAGGCACACCTAGTTCTAAAATATCAGCATAATAAGATATTGATTTAAGTATTTCTAAAGATTTTTTTTTTGAATTATCACCTGCAACTGTGTATGTTAAAAGAGCTGGTCTATTTTCTTGCTTAACTTTTTTAAATGTCAGATCAATTAAATTTGGCATATTTTTTTCCTAATCTTTTTTTTAAAATAGCTTGGTCTTTGTGAGCATCTCCACAACTATTGACAATTACAATTGTATCTTTACTAAATTTGCGCGCCTCTTTAATCGCTATAGAGAATGCATGACTTGGTTCTAAAGATGGTTTTAAATTTTCAAATTTTGTTACAAGCTTATAAGCTTTCAGAGCATCCTCATCACTTGCTGCAGTATATCTTGCTCGTTTTACATCTTTCAAAAAACAATGAAGAGGAGAGACTCCAGGATAATCAAGACCAGCTGAAATGGATTCTGTCTCTTCAATTTGTCCGTCAGAGTTTTGGTTTACATACTGAGCTGATCCATGAAGTATACCGATTTTTGATCCATAAGTAAGAGGTGCCGCATGTTTTTTGCTCTTAGCAGGACCACCTGCTTCAACACCAATAAATTCAATTTGTTTTTTATCATAATCCATAAATTCATTCCAAAAACCAAAACTCGATGATCCACCACCCACACAATTATAAAGCTTTACTTTTTTTGGTATTGATCCAAATTCAGTAATAATTTGGGATTTAAGTTCCTTTGAAATTTGACTAGTGCTCCATCCGCATATTCGAACAAATATAGCAGGACCAACTGTAGATCCTACTGCCATGTGGGCATGATTGCAATTAGCAACCCAATATCTCATACATTCAGAAACTGCATCAACAAGTGTTTGACTTCCCGAGTAAACAGGAACAACCTCTGCTCCATTTTTTTTTATTGCTTTTACGTTTGGTTGTTGTCTTTTTATATCTTTCGCACCCATGAATATTTTACACTTTAATCCAAATTTTTTCGCTGCCATACTTAACATTTTGCCAGCATAACCCGCACCTGTGTCACCAATTATAAATTTTTTACCCGATTTTTTTGCGAGTAAACAATGGACAGTAGCATTATAAATTTTATGAGCACCACCATTAGCATCTGAAACTACTTTTGACCAAATTTGAGCTCCTCCAATATGATTTGTTAAGTTATCTAATTTAATAAATCTAGTTGGAACACCTATCCAATTTTTGAAATATTTATTTCTTTCATCAATAAAATTCTTATTATTTTTGAGTTTATTGAATAAAATTTCTAAGTCCTCTATAGGTTTTTTCAAAGTTTCTGCACAAAAATTTCCCCCAAATTTTCCACCCCAAAAACCAAGTTTATCTACCTGATCTATAAGTGGAATTTTCTTTTTTAACTTCATATTTCTTTAATCAAGTTTAATAAATTGTTAATTTTTTTTATATCTTTTTTACCCTCATTATTTTCTAAAGAGCCACTAATATCTATTATAAAATCTTTATTTTTAAATTTTAAAATATCCTCTATTTTTATATTTCCAGCAATCATTTTATTAAACGTCATTGGTAATTCATTAAGTAGATTATGATCAAAACCAATAGATTTCTCGTATCCTTTACCATCAAATAAAATAATTTCTGAAATTTTTAAATAATCTTTGTATTTATCAATATCTTTTTTACTATTAATTGTAAGAGCCGAAATAATTTTAATTTTATTATTTTCTTTTATATATTTTGTTCTTTCAGGATCTACATCATAAAGTTGGTAATAATCAAAATTTAAGTTTTTAATTTTTTGTAAAAATTCATTACTTGGTTTAACCATCACTGAAACAAAATTGATATTTTTTTTTCTAATATTTAATAGTAGCTTTAATTTATCATAGTCGACAAACCTTTTGCTTTTCTCATAATTCGTTATGAAACCAATATAGTTAGGTGGATTAGGATGATTAATAATGAATTCTAATGTTTCAGGATCTGACACTCCACATATTTTGATCCCTTTGATCATACATTTAAATGATCTATTAAAGTTTTAATATTCTTTTTAATATTTCCTTTTGTAATTGGTCGTCCAATTACTAACCAATCACTACCATTTTTATATGCTTGTTTAGGTGTCATGATTCTTTTTTGATCATTATTAATTTTAGAATTAAGTCTTATGCCTGGTGTAATTATTTCTTTTTTAAAAACTTTTTTTACAATTTGGGCCTCTTTTGGGCTACAGACAATAGCATCTAGCTTTGCTTCACTTGCCAATTTTGCTTGTTGTAAAACAATTTCTTTTATGTCTTTATTAAATCCTATCTTTTTTAAAGATTTATTATCTAGAGACGTGAGTATCGTTACCCCGACTAGTTTTATTTTACCTGAATTTTTTTTGGCTGCTTTTAACGCTTCTAACCCTGAGCTTATGTGGATTGTTAGATAATCTATATTCAGATCTTTTAAAGCTTTAATTGTTGAAACACACGTGTTTGGAATATCGTGAATTTTTAGATCTGCAAAAATTATTTTATTTTTTAATTTTGAAACAAAGTTTCTTCCATTCTTTGAATTTAAAAATTCCAAACCGAACTTATAACCAATTTGAATTTTGGAGTTTTGTGTTTTATCTATAATGTTTCTTATTTTCGAATTACTAGTGTTGTCACATGCTACGAATATTTTATCTATTTTATTTTTCTTCATTATTTAATTTTTTAAACAAGTCTTTAGTCATTTTGAAGTAAATTGTTTTTTTTTCTGGAACATTTATTTTTTCCCCATTTCTCGGATTTCGTCTGATAGATTGTTTTTGAGTTCTTAATTTCCAAGTTCCAAAGTTTCTAAGTTCAACATTTTCACCTCTTTTAAGAGCACTTTTTATTTCTTTTAATATTATGGACACTAGTTTATCCAAATCTTTTGTATAAATATTCGGGAAGGATTTTTTTAATTGTTTAACAAGCTTTGATTTTACAACAGCCAATTTTTTCTATTATTTTACTTCTTTTTTTCTTTTTTTTTTAATTCATCAGATAATGTAGAAAAAGGCAAGTTTTTACCCGAATCCTCTGTTCCATATTTTTCTAATGCTTCTTTTTTTTCAATTTCTTCAAGAAGTTTTATACTTAGACTTACCTTTCTTTTATCTAAATCTAATTCAGAAATAGCGCAATCAATTCTTTCTCCACCAGTAAATCTTGATGGTCTTGCATCCGCAGCATTTATTGCTATTTGTGATTTTTTTATTATAAAACTCATTTCGCAGCCCTCAGGTTGTACTACTAAACCTTTGTTATCTGATGATATTATCTTTACAGTAATTGTTTGATTTACCTTCTTGTCTTTGAACCAATCTATTGGATCGCTTTGAGTTTGTTTCAAACCAACTCTAACTTTCTGTTCAGTAATCTTAATTTCAAGAACTTTAACTTTAAGCTTATCTCCTTTTTTATATTTAGATAGTTCTTCTTCACTATTATTTAAATATGTTAAATCATTACAGTGTAAAAAAGCGTCAATATCTAAATCTTTAACTTTAACAAACAATGAGTATTCATTTTTATTCACAACCTCTGTTTCTACAAGAGTTCCTACTGGATATTTTTTTTCAAAAATCTCAAAAGGATTTTCTTGAGTAAGTCTATGCGAAATAGCAACTCTTCTTTTTTCTTTATCAATTTCTGTAATCACACAATCAATTACATCACCAATTTTAAACATTTTTTTTGCTTGTGCATTTTTCCTTGTCCAACTTAACTCACTAGTATGTAATAAAGTTGTAAGTCCCGGTTCTAACTCACAGAAAGCACCAAAGTCCATAATTTTTACTACTTTAACTTTATAAGTTTTATTTAATTGGTAGTTTTCTATATGTTCAAAGGGATCAGGTGAAAGCTGTTTAATAGAACATCCAATTTGTAGTTTTTCTTTATCAATTGAAATTACTTTTAGATCATGTTTTTCACCAATATTAAAAACTTCATCAGGATGATTTACTCGAGAGTAAGAAATTTCTTGTAGATGAACTAACACATCTATTTCATTATTGACATTAAAGAAACAACCAAAAGAGCTATAGCCTTTTACTTCAGCATTTTTAATTACATCTCCAACTTTAAATTTTTCTATAATTTTCGCCTTATCTTCTTTTTTAAATGATGACAGTACTTCTCTTCTTGAAACACAAGCATTCCCTCTTATTTTATCGAGTTTTATTAAAGCAAATTTTTGAGGCTCATTCATTAAATGGCTTATATCTTTCAGAGGTTTATCACTTATTTGTGAACCAGGTAAGAACATCAGAGATCCTGTATCTATGTGTTCAACTATTGCTCCACCTTTACACTTTGAAACTATTTTGCCCATAACAGTTTCATTTTTTTCATATGCTTCTACAAGCTGATCCCATCCTTTAATTTTTTGTGCTTTACTGGCTGAAACTAATACCTCACCATTTCTGTCTTCAATCTTCTCCAATAATACTGGAATGGTTTCACCAATCTTAATTTTGTCTGAAAGTCCCATGTTTTTAAGTTCATTAATATCTAAAACTGGTTCACTTTTGAGTCCTTCTATAAATAAGAAAACGAATTTTTCGGTAATTTTATTTATTTTACCTTCAATAATTTTTCCTTCTTCAATTTGTACTTTTGAGAGTTGACTATTTAATAATTTTTCAAATTCTTTAGAGGCTTGGTCTGAAAGATTTTTATAAATTTCCATTATTTTTTAATTTTCCTGTCTATAATATTTTTAATTTTTAAAAAACACGCTCTTTTAGATAAATTTGTAGTGTTTATCAATACTGAATCTTTAGTTTTCTTTAATGGGGAAATTTTACGGTTATAGTCACTTTTATCACGTTTTTTAATACTTTTGAGGACTTCTGCATAAGATATATTTTTATTCAAATATTTTAATTCTTTAAATCTTCTTTTTGCTCTTACTTTTACATCTGCAGTAATGAAAAATTTAAAGTCTGCATCGGGGATTATTTTATAAGTTATATCTCTACCATCTAAGCATGAACCATTATATTTTTTTGGTGGTTTATATGCAAAATTAATTTGAAATTGATGAACAAGTTTTCTTATTTTTTTGTTTTTTGAAATAATTGATGCCTCTATACCAATTTCATTTGATAATAAATTTTTATTATTTAAATCACTTATTTTTAGTTTCTTAATTTTTGTTTTTAAAAATCTATTGTTAAATTTTTTAGGAAATTTTAAACTTAAGTAAGCAATATATCTGTATATTTTTCCTGTATCTAAATAAAAAAGATTATAAAACTTTGATATTGATTTAGCCACAGTTCCAGCACCAGCTGCTGCAGGAGAATCTATAGCAATTCGTAAATTATAATTTTTTTTCATTGTAAAGTAAATCTATCTAAAATTTTTAAGAACGATGGAAAGGATGTATTTATTGAATCTTTATCATGAATATACCACTTGCCTCCAAATGATAACGCTGCAACAACACTTGTCATAAATACTCTGTGATCTTTTAAATAATCTTTAATAACTATCTTTTTTTTAACTTCTAAATTTGGGTTTCCGAATATTTTTATGGAGTTTTGAGTTTGTATTGTCCTGACTCCCATTTTATTAAGAATTTTTGCACCCCAATCTAATCTTTTACTCTCTTTTTGATTAAGTTCACCGATATTCCTAAAATTCGAGACACCCTTTGCTTTTGCAGCTACTAAAAAAATTAATAAAAATTCATCTATTGCATTGCTATTTAATCGAGTTGGACAATTAATAGATTTGATATGCGTTGAGCCTTTAACAAGAATATCTGCTATTTTTTCTCCTTTGTATATTTTTTTATTTTTTAAAAAAATTTTAATTCCCATTTTTTTTAGTATTCTTATAACTCCATCTCTGGAATGATTAATATTCACTTTTCTTATAATAATTTTTGAATTTTTTGAAAGAGCTGTAAGAGTAATAAAAAAAGCTGCTGAACTTATGTCTGATGGAATCTTATAATTAAGCGGCTTAATATTTTTAACTTCATTAACCTCTATAAGATCAAAATTTTTTTGTGTTTTTATTTTTATTGGTAACTTCAAAAATTTACATAAAATCTCAGTATGATTTCTTGACTTCTTAGCTTTGATGAGAGTTCTTCCTTTAGTTCTCATTCCAGCAAAAATTACACAACTTTTACATTGTGCTGATCCTTTATTTTCAAAATAATTAATCGGTCTTAAAATTTCTGGACCAATTATTTTCAGAGGAAGAGTTTTTTTCTTGTTTAAGTCAAATACTACACCAAATTTTTTTAATGGGTCTATCACTCTCTTAAAGTCCCTCTGAGATAAACTTTTATCTCCAATTAACTTTATTTTTTTATTAGTGTTTGCAAAAAGACCAAGTAATAATCTTGCTAAAGTTCCAGAATTTTTAGCATTAATTGTTAAATTTTCTTTATATTTATATCCATTCATTCCTTTACCAAAAACTTTACAATATTTTTTTTTAAGGACAATCTTAATACCTAATTTTCTAATTGAATTGATAGTTGCTAAGACATCTTCAGAAACTAGTAAGTTTGTTGCTGTTGAAATACCTGACGCTAAAGATGAAAATAATAACCACCTTATGCTAATACTCTTATCTCCATTAACTGAGATTGTCTTATTAAATTTTTTGATTTTGTTTTTTACAACAAATGTATTTGGCATTTATTATTAATTAAACCTAAAGTTATCACCAAAATACGCATTTTTTGCGTTAATATCTTTTACTAAATTTGAAGGAGTATCTTGTGCTATTATTTTACAATTACTTAGAATCATTGCAACATCTACGCAAGCTAATAAATCTCTAGCTTGGTGATCGCAAATACAAATAGTAATTTTATTTTCTTGTTGTAAATTGACGATAATTTCTTGAAGCATTTTGATTGTTAAAACATCTAAAGCTGCAAAACATTCATCTAATAAAAGTAATCTTGGCTCACTCAAAAGAGATAATGCAATTACTAACTTTTTTTTTTGACCACCTGATAAGAATTTTGCTTTAATATTTTTTACATTTTCAAGTTCAAATTTAGATAATAGAAAATCAATCCTTTCTTGCCTTAAATTTTTATTTTCCACTACTATTTCACTTATTGCTTTTAGATTATCTAGCAGAGTTAAATCATAAAAAAAACCACCATATTGAGGTACATATCCAACCTTAAATTTTTTTGTTCTTAGATATATTGGATAATTTGTTACATCTTCTCCATTAATTTTTATTTTACCATGCTTAGGATTAATTAAACCAGTTATTAAATTAAAAATTGTTGATTTTCCAACTCCATTGGGTCCCAACATCCCAAATATTTGTCCCTCATTGATTTTGAAACTGATATTATCTAAAATGAGCCTATTTCCGTAAGCTAAAGATATATTTTCAAATTCAATAATTGATTTTTTCTTTTTGAAAGATTTTATTCTAAATTTTTTTATTATTGCCATTTCAATTTTTTTTACCTTTAATATTTACTTTATTAGTATTGTTATACATAAATATTTTTGTATCTTTAGTTTTTAAATCAATTTCAATAACATCTGTTTTTAAAGTATTTTTAGTATTTGTATAGATCACATCTCTTGAAATAATCATAAAACCTCTTTCTATTGAAAAATCAAGATATTCACCAGTAATATTACTTTCTAAATAATCAACTTTAACATTTTTGGAAAAAATTGTATCAAAATTATCTATATTATATTTTCCAAAATCAGAAGTTATAATCATAACTTCAGAATTTTTTAATTCTATAGTTGCTTCGACATCAATTAAATAAATTATTTCATTATTCAAAAGATCTATCTCACCTTGGGTTGATGTAATTGTATATTTATTTCCATCATTATCTGTAGTTATATAACTTACTTCATTTATAATATTTGATTTTGATTTAACATTGTTACTTATTGGATTCTTATTTTGTGAAATTGACTCATTTTTACTGATTTTTATATAAGAAAATATTATTAAAATTAAAAAAAAAAGTAATAAAGATTTTTTATTTAAAATTTTTAACATTTATGAAATGTTTGATTGTAAAATATTATGTATATGAAGTACTCCAATAGTTTTAGATTTATTTTTTTTTTCATACACACATAATGAAGTAATTTTTTTATTGTTCATTAATGATAGAGCTTTAGCTGCTAATGCATTTTTATTAATACTAATTGGATTTTTTGTCATAATATCTCTTACACTTAAAGAGTGTAGGTCAGAATTATTTTGATTAAATCTTCTTATTTGTCCATCAGTAATTATACCTTTAGTAATTTTTTTGTTATCTTGTACAATTAATATTCCAAGTTTTTTATTGCTTAAAATCTTTAGTGCACTTTTCATTTTCATATTTTGATTTACAAAGGGGATTTTTTCTTTTGTTAACATTAAATCCTCCACAGTTTTTAGTTTTGCACCTAAACTGCCTGCAGGATGAATTTTTTTGAAATCTACATTATTAAATCTTTTTTGTTTCATCGCTGCGATTGCTAGGGCATCACCCAATGCGAGTTGTGAAGTTGTACTTGATGTAGGGACTATTCCGGCAGATTCTTTTACTTGTGGAATTAATAATTTGATATCAGAAGCTTGATATAAGATAGAGTCTTTTTTGGAGACTATTCCAATTAATAAAATTTTATTTCTATTTGCATACTGAATAATATTTTTAAGCTCATTAGTTTGTCCTGAATAACTTATTAATATTAAAATATCTTTTTTTGAAATACTACCGAGGTCACCATGTGAAGAGTCACTCGCTGATAAATAGAAAGAAGGTGTACCAACTGATGATAATGTTGCAGCAATTTTACTTGCAATAAGTCCACTTTTACCAACACCGCATAAAATAACTTTAGACTGACATTTGACAATTTGTTCAACAGCCTTGTTGAAAGATTTATTCAGTGAGTTTTTTAATTTCTTTAATGCATCAATTTCTAAATTGATAACATTTATTGCAGATTTAATATGATTTTTATTTTTCATTTAATGTGACCAGATATCATCTTTAAAAAATGCCAAATCGAGTTCCACTCTTGTATTTAAAAATTTTAAACATTCTTTATATAGATTAATTCTATTCTCTCTTTCTAAAATTTTAACTAATTCAGTGTGAATTTTATGAAGATAAATTACATCGTTCGCACAGTATTTTAATTGAGCATCACTTAATTTTCCTCCAAAGTCTGAATTTTGAAATTGTTTACTAATATCTACGTTAATAAATTCTTTGATTAAAGTTTTTAATGAATGATTTTCAGAATATGATCTAGCTAGCTTAGATGCAATTTTTGTATCAAGAATATTTTTAGTTTCAATTTTTAAGTAATATTTAATATGAGCTATATCTGCTCTTCCATAATGAAAAATTTTAGCAATTGAATTATCGTTGAATAGTTTAGATAAATTGGGAGCTTTATATTGTGACCTATCAAATTGAATTATATGGGCGTCATTATTTCCAGTAGAAATTTGTATTAAACAGAGTGGATCTCTTCTTACATCAAGCCCCATAAATTCGCCATCGACAGCTATTACATTGCCTAATTCTAAATCATCTGGTAAATCATTTTTATGAAGTTTAATATCAATATTCATTTATAAACATATATATATGAAACAAAAAAATTGTCTAATTTTTGGCGGAAGTGGTCAAATAGGGAGAAATCTGATAAGAAAATTAACTAAGAATAACTTTCAAGTAACTGTAGTTACGCGAAATATCCATCAAAAAAGTTATATTATAAAAACTCAAGCAAATGCTGGTTATATAGACATTGTAGAGTCGAGCATTTTTGAGGAAAAGAAACTTAGAAAACTTTTTGAAAACGCAGATATTTGTATAAACTTGGTTGGAATTTTATACGAACAAAGGAAAGGAAATACTTTTAAAAATATACATACGGTATTTCCAACATTATTAGCAAAATTAAGTAATGAGTATCGCTTAAAGCATTTTATACATTTATCAGCACTAGGAATAAATCAAGCAAATGACTCAGAGTATGCAAAAAGCAAATTAGAAGGTGATTTAAATATACTCAAAAATTTTTCTCAAGCTACTATTTTGAGGCCTTCATTAGTATATTCTGTTGATGATAATTTCACGACAAAATTTATGTCTTTATTAAGTATACTTCCAATCTTTCCTTTATACTACTCCGGAAAAACCAAATTTATGCCTATTCATTGTTCAGATCTGACTAATATAATTTTATATATTATTTCAAAAAAAATAACTTCAAATATAATTGAATGTGTTGGTCCTGAAATACTTTCTTTTAAAGAAATAATAAAAAAATTATTAGAATTAATTGGAAAAAAAAGAATTTTAATAAATTTACCATTTCAATTAGCTAATATGACAGCAATAATTTTTGGTCTTTTACCAAAACCATTAATAACAACTGACCAATTAAAACTTTTGAAATATGATAATATTGAGACAGGTAAATATAAAACTAACGCTATGATTGGTGTGCCAAGTAAAAAACTTTTTTTTGATGAAGTAAAAAAATACTCATATATGTGGGCTGAAGGAGGCCAGTTTTCTACTGAAAAATATCATTTGAAAAAAAATGTTGATTAAGCTGATTTAATTTTTTTTTCTATAAATTCAGGAACTTCTTCTTTTTCAATTACTTCTTCTTTTTTACCTTTAGGTTGATAAGCATAAAGCAAATGTAATTTACAGTAAGAAAAATCTTTTAATGAGGATCTTCCACAAAAATAAAAACTCTTTTCATCCGGGTGGCCAATTGGCCATTTACAAGATTTTTCATCTAATTCCTCTAACTGCTTAGGTTGTTCTGGCTCAAAATCCTTTTCAATTATTAATGATTTAAACCGACTTCCTCTAACTCTTTTATTTTTCAAATCTTTATTTTCTAAAGTATTTTGAAATTTATGATTTGATGTAGCTGTCCTGGTTTTAATTTTTGCTGAAAGGTTTAATCTATGAGCTTTTCCAATCACAGCATTTCTGCTTACTCCTCCAATAATCTCAGCTATTTGGCTTGCAGTGTTGCCTTTTCCCCACAGTTCTTTTAATTTTGCAATTTTTTCCTCAGTCCAACTCATATAACAATATATAGTATATTTAATTATTTAATCACAATATACTGTTATTAAATAAAATTAAACAATCAAAAAATTAAAGTTATCAACAAAAATAACTCAAATTTTGAATGTATATTTTTCAATCATAACTTGTATGTAAGATTTAAAATTTATAAAACAAAAATATGAGTTATTTAGCAAATAATTATAACAGAAAAAAAATTTCCTTTAGAAATGGCAAAGGGAGCTATCTCTATACTTCTAAAGGCATAAAATATTTGGATTTTGTACAAGGCATTGCGGTAAACTGTTTAGGTCATGCACATCCTAAATTAGTTAAAACCATCAAAAATCAATCGAAAAAACTTTGGCATGTTTCTAATGCTTTTCAAATTCCAGAAGGAGAAAAATTAGCTAAAAAGTTGTGCAAAAAAACTTTTGCAGACTCTGTAATTTTTCAAAATAGTGGTACAGAGGCTACTGAAGCAGCAATAAAAGTTGCGAGAAGATATTTTTATTCAATTGGAAAACCTTTTAAAAATAGAATTTTATGTATTAAAAATTCTTTCCATGGCAGAACAATAGCAGCAATTTTTGCAAGTGGTTCAAAAAAAATGACTGAGGGTTTTGGACCTAAAGTTTCAGGATTTGACCATTTTATATTTGGAAATCACAAATCATTAAAAAAAAAAATCAACAAAAATACAGCTGCAATTATGGTAGAGCCTATCATGGGAGAGGGAGGTATTAAAGAGATCCCAGATTGGTGTCTAAGAGAATTAAGAAAATTATGTAATAAAAAAAAAATTTTATTAATTTTAGATGAGGTACAATGTGGAATTTCACGATCAGGAGATTTTTTTGCTTTTGAAAAATCTAGAATTAAACCTGATATAGTTCCAATCGCCAAAGGTATAGGAGGTGGATTTCCATTAGGTGCTGTTTTAATGAATAAAAAAGTAGCAACTAGAGTTACGCCAGGAACTCATGGATCTACTTTTGGTGGAAATCCGTTAGCTATGTCAATTGGAAATACAATAATGGATGAAGTTTCTAGTAAGAAATTTTTAAGAAATGTAAAAAGTTTATCAAAGTATTTTTTATTTAGATTAAATAAATTAAAAAAGAAATATCCTAAAATTATTAAAGATATTAGAGGAAGAGGATTATTAATTGGAATTCAACTTTATAAAGATCAGTCAAAATTTATTGAAAAATTGATAGATAATAAATTATTAACTATACGTGCAGCAGAAAATGTTATTCGTATTTTGCCTCCACTTAATGTGAAAAAAAAAGAATTAAATCAATCTTTGAATATTTTAGAAAAAGTTTGCAAAGAGTTAAATTAGAATGAAACATTTTATTAATTTGAAAGATATTCCAGCTTACGATCTTCGAAAAATTTTAATTGACGCAAAAAAAAGAAAAAAATCAAGAGGTAAACTCAACACATTAGATGTTGATTTAGATCAACCTTTAAAAGGAAAATTATTTATTCAAATGTATGAAAAACAAAGCTCTAGAACACGTCTTAGTTTTTTAATTGCTATTAAACAATTAGGTGCTAGCTCTATAACTGTTAAAGCTAATGAACTACATTTAGGTAGAGGTGGTGAGAGTTTATCTGATACAGCTAAAACTTTATCAACTTATGGAGATGGTTTTTTAATAAGAACAGATAGTGATAAAAAAATTGAAGAATTTAGTAAAAATTTAACCATTCCAATTATAAATTTATTAAGTCCGAGCTCTCATCCTTGTCAGGTGCTTGCAGATATTTTTACAATAGAAGAGATCAAAAAACAGCCAATATCTAAATTAAATATTTGTTGGATTGGGGATTGTAACAATGTATTGAATTCATTAATTGCAGCGTCTGTTAAATTTAAGTTTAACTTAAATATTGGTTGTCCTAAAAATTATAGACCTCCAAATTTTGTTCATCAATGGGTTTTAAGGAATAAAAGAAAAATTAATATTTTTAATGATCCAAAAAAGGCAGCAAAAAAAGCAGATGTAGTTTTTTCAGATAAAGTCATTTCACTTAATGATAAGGGAAATAAAAAAAAAAAGATTAATGATTTTAAAAATTTTAAAATTACCTCAAGCTTAATGAAAGTAACCCGTGAAGGATCTTTATTCTTACATTGTTTGCCAAGAGGGAAAGAAGTGGATGAAAAAGTTTTTAATAGTAAAAAATCTAAGGTTTGGCAACAAGCTTCAAATAGAGTTCATGTCCAAAAAAGTATTTTATTATATTGTTTTAATAAATTAGGGTAATGGTATTGGGTTATCGGAATTTTGATTTAAATATAAAATTACAGAGGCCCTATCTTTTTCTTTTCTTAATCCAGCAAAAGCCATTTTAGTTCCTTTGATCCATTTGGCAGGTTTAATTAAATAACCATTTAGTTCTTCAAAGGTCCACTCTTTTCCATACTCAGATAGAGATTTCGAATATTTATAATCACTAACAGATCCAACTTTTCTACCAACAACGTTGTATAGTGCAGGACCAATGTTATTTTTTCCTCCTTTCACAATTGAATGGCAAGCAGCACATTTTTTAAAAACTTTTTCCCCTATTGTAAGATCTCCCATAGCCATTAAGGCATTTATATCCACTTTTTGCTCAGGTGTTGCAGAGGTTGTTTCAGAAATATTAATAGCTGTTTTTTCTACGTCTACAGCATAGGCAGGTGTTTTAGGTTTTTCAACGTAAAAAATTACATTTGATAGCTTCCCAATTCCTATAATAAGAAGCGCTACCAATAGAACTGCAGCAATTATTTTATTAATTTCAAAAGAATCCATTTTATAAAAAAATTATCTTGAACGTATAACACTATAAATATTAAATGCTTATATATTTTATTGTACAATTTTGCCTCTGTTTATATTGTAGGATAAAATAAATAATATCAATGAAAACATTAATTATAATTCCCTCTAGGTTATCAGCATCAAGATTGCCAGGTAAACCGTTGTTAAAAATTAATGGTTTGTCAATAATTTCTCATGTTTTTAAAAGAGCACAAGAGGCGAATATTGGGGAGGTCATAGTTGCAACTGAGGATCAAGAAATCATTGATGATGTGGAGAGTAATGGTGGGCGAGCAATTATTACAAAAAAAGACCACAAAACAGGGACAGATAGAATTTATGAAGCTTTACAAAAACTTAATATTTCCAACATTGATTTGGTGATGAATCTTCAAGGAGATGAACCTTTAATTGATATAAATGATATTAGAAATTTAAATAATCAAATGATTAGATTTCATTCTAAATTAGGAACCTTAGCCTCAAAAATTTCGAATGAAAATATATATTTGAATCAAAATGTAGTGAAAGTGATTACGAAAAAAAATTTGAATTTAGATAATTTTCCTAAGGCAGAAAATTTTATTAGAAAAACTTCTAAGAAAACTAAAAATATTTATCAGCATTTAGGTATATATTGTTATCAAATAGAAACATTAAAAAATTTTATATCTTACAATCAATCACCTAACGAGGTTAACAATAGTTTAGAACAGCTGAGAGCACTAGATAATAATATAGATATTAATGTTGCTTTATCAAATTCTTCTGCATTAGGTATTGATACAAAAGAGGATTTTGTAGCTATTAAAAAATTAATGGAATATAAATCCTGATGAGTAAAATTTATTTTCAAGGAACTTTTGGAGCTTATTCACATTTAGCGGCACTTTCAATTGATCCAAATTCTGAGATAATTCCTTGTAAAACTTTTGATGAATGTTTTTTAAAAGCTTCTCAAGACTCAGATTCTAAAATTATTATTCCAGAGTCTAATAGAATTACAGGTAATATAGGAGTTGAGTATCTTATTTTTAAATATCGATTAAATATTTATGCAGAGTATTTTCAAAAAATAGAACATAATTTATTGGGTTTACAAGGGGCAAAGATTTCAGATATCAAAGATGTTTATTCTCATGCACAAGCATTATCTCAATGCTCTAAATTTATTAAATCTAATAAATTAATCGAACATGTTAGAGCGGACACTGCTGGATCTGCAGAAATGATCTCTAAAATAATGGATAAAACTAAAGGTGCAATTGCCTCGTCATTGAGTGCAAAAACTTACAATTTAGACATACTTAAAAAAAATATTGAAAATGAGAAGGGTAACTTAACAAGATTTTTGGTTATGGGAAAAAAAATTATTCAGCCTGAACTAAACAAAAAAAAATATATAACTTCTTTTTTGTTTAAGTTGAAAAGTAAACCAGCCGCATTATATCAATCACTTGCTGGATTTGCTATAAATTCAATCAATTTAACAAAACTTCAAAGTTATCCAGAAAAAAATACTTTTGATTCTTTCTTTTTTTTGTGCGAATTAGATGGTCATATAGATGATCCAAAAGTTCAAAAATCATTAGAAGAATTAGGATTACACTGTCAAGATTTTCACGTTCTAGGTGTTTTTGAAGCAGACAAACTGAGAGAAAAATAAATTTTAATCTTTTGTTGTAGAATAGAAAATATTGCTGCTATAATAGAATATGGAGGCTAGAGGTGGGTGCTGCTTGAAACCGATCAGATCTTAACAGAAGCAGTCGTAAAGACAGTTATTCAGGTTCTAGTCTCCTAAATAAAAAAATGAGCATAAATTCAAAAGTCTTAGCACTAAAATACAGACCACAAAAATTTGATGATCTGATTGGTCAAAATGAAATAAGTGAAACAATTATAAATTCTATAAAATCAAAAAAAATTCCTAATGCCTATCTTTTAACTGGAATAAGAGGGGTAGGCAAAACAACAACGGCAAGAATTATCGCTAAATCTTTAAACTGTTTAAATGGAATAGAAAATAAATGTAAAATTAAATGTGATAATTGTGACGCCATTACAAACTCAAGTCATTTAGATGTTATGGAAATAGACGCTGCATCAAATACTGGTGTTGATAATGTTCGTGAACTGATTGAGTTTTCACGCTATGGACCAACTTCTTCAAAATTTAAGATTTTCATTATAGACGAAGTACATATGCTAAGTAAACAGGCTTTTAATGCTCTATTAAAAACATTAGAGGAACCCCCTGAATATTTAAAATTTATTTTTGCAACAACTGAAATAAAAAAGATTCCAATAACAGTTGTCTCTAGATGTCAAAGATTTGATTTGTCTAGAATTAAATCTTCAGAATTATTCGAATATATTAAAAAAATTAAAGACAAGGAAAAAGGAAATGTTTCTAATGAAGCTTTAAAATTAATTGTTAAAATATCCGAGGGATCTGTAAGAGACGCATTATCATTATTAGACAGGGGATTGTTATCATTAGATAATAATAAAGAATTAGATTTAAAAAACGCCAAAAAAATTTTTGGTTTTTTTGACAAATCCCAACTTATTGAGATTATCAAATATATTTTATTGGGAGAGGAAGAAAAAGTTCTAGAAATTTACAGAAAAATTTACGATCAAGGAATTGAGCCAAAGGTATTTATTAATGATTTTTTAGAAATTATCTACTATTTTAAAAATATAAATTATCTTACTTTAGAAAGTACAAATTTTTCTCTAAATGATGGTGAATTTTCTGCAATAAAAGAATTATCTTCAAAATTAGATAATAAAACTTTGATACTATTTTGGCAGTTTTTAATAAAAACTTTAGATGAGTTAGATATAGTTTCAAATCAAAATCTTTCTGTAGAGATGTTATTAATTAGATTAATGCATATTAAAGCATTTAATTATAAAGATGAGTTAATAAATGAAGGTGAATTGTCACCAAAATCACAAAATTTAGAAAAGAAAGATATTATTGAAGAATCAAAAAAAGAGACGATCAATCAGATTAAAAATGTAACACAAGAAAAAAGAGTTAAACCTGAAATCAAAACTGATGTTATAAGTGAAAATAAAATTTCAATAAATTCATTTCAAGAACTCTTAAATATTTGTATCGATAAAAAAGAATTAAAACTAAAATATGAAATAGAAAATAATGTTAATCTGGTAAGTCTTGAAAATAATAGAATAGAAATTTCTTTTAATGAAAATTTAGATAAAAATTTTATAAAAGATCTCTCATCAAAACTTTATCTTTGGACGGGTCAAAGATGGATAATTTCTTTAAGTAAGAAAAAAGGAAAAATTTCATTAAAGCAA
>CACFIH010000011.1 GCA_902566365.1 uncultured Pelagibacteraceae bacterium | reverse complement strand
TCCTTAATTTATTTGCATTAAAAAGTGTAATGATGCAAAATTAAGCCATCTAAATTTATGGAATATTTCGTCATTCTACTTATAGTTGTGATAGTTTATCTTCTCTATTTACTTAATCAAAAAAAAAATAAATCAATAAATACCGCTACAATAGTTAATAAAAGAGAAGAAAAAAACAAAAAGAGTAATTATTGATGAGCTTGAAGATCAATTTTTTGCATTAAATAAATTTAACATAATTAAATATGCCAATCCAAGTGCATTAAAAAGATTTGGAAGTAATTTAATTGATAAAAACATATCTTCTATAATTCGAAAACCAGAATTAATAGAAAATATTGAAAAAGCTATCGTAGAAAATAAAACAAAAAATATCGATGTTGAAATAGACCTCCCATCATATCAATTCTATAAAATTTATATTATTCCTGGCCCAACTCATTTGTTTACTGAACCAGACTCTGTTGTGTTATTTTTAAAAGATTTTACTGAAATTACAAAAGCACAAAAATTTAAAACTGATTTTGTCGCTAATGTAAGCCATGAATTAAGAACGCCCTTGATGGCTATCAAAGGATCATTAGAAACAATTGAGGGCCCAGCGTCTGATGATGAAAAGGCTAAAAAAAAATTTATGAAAATAATGACTGATCAATCAAATAGAATGGAAAATTTAATTAATGATCTTTTAATACTCACAAGAATTGAATTAGAAGAACACATAAGGCCAAACTCTTTAGTTGATATAAATGATCTTTTCAAAACAATCATCAGTAATTTTGAGATTATTTTAAAAAGAAAGAAATTAAATATTAATTTATCTCTCGCTAATCCAACGATTGTTATTGGAGATGAAAAAAAATTACAAACTGTTTTTTCTAATCTTTTAGATAATGCAATTAAGTATTCAAAGGAAAATAAGTCTATTTTTATATCAAGCAAAATTAGCGATGGTAAATTGTTAGAAAAAAATTTTATGATCAGTATTAAAGACGAAGGTGTTGGCATTCCTCAAAGATATATTTCTAGAATTACAGAAAGATTTTTTAGAGTAGATCTTGAACAAAGTAACAAGGTTGGTGGAACCGGTTTAGGATTAGCTATTGTTAAACATATAATTACTCAACATCGTGGACACTATGAGATTCTAAGTGAGGAAAACCAAGGAACTGAATTTCAAATTTATTTACCAGCGAAAACTTAAATTTAAAAAATATTATATTATAATAGTTTTAGAAGGTTTTTTTAACAATTCTTTACTTGATTAATGTTAATCTTTTAATTAATTTTTTATATGGTTAAAATATTTAAAAATATTTTGATTTTTGCTTTTTTATTAAGCTCTATAACAACAAGTGTTTTTTCTAAAGATATCACAACATTATTAAGAAATCAGCAACTTACAGTTTTTGATATTGGAATTTTTAGATTAGAAGCAGATTTGAAAACTTCATATCCTTCTATTAAAGATCATTTAGAAGTTACTGAAGCTGAATTTTATACAGACGTAGTTACCTCGTATTCTAAAAATTCAATTGATTTAATTGTTTCTGTTCCTATGAATAGAAATCTCAAGAAGGAAAATTATTTTTCAGATTCTTTTAGATGTAGGAATATTTTTAATTCTGTAAGAGATTTTTTATTGAGGAATGAAAATTTGAGTAATTATAGATATACTATGGCTACAAGTTATTTAACCTCTATATTTTCAACCCCAAGTTCATGGCCAAGCTGGAGATATGATGAAGAAATTAGAGAAGAATTAGTAAACTTAGTAAAACTAGAAATAACTTTACGTCCAACCAAAGAACTTGCTCTTAATGAACAGGTAAACCCTGTTTCATGTATTGGTGGCCTAGAAACTGATATTGATCAGATAATTATATCAAAAAAATACAACTAAAAAGTTACCTTTTTAACAAAAGTGTAACAATTCTGTAATATTAAAGATTCAATAAATTTATATGAGTCAGTCATCTTTTAATTAATAAATAACGAAAGGATTAAAGATAATGAAAAAACTAACTATAGTAATTGCTTCTTTAGTTGCACTTTCAATTGCAACTGTTGCTCAAGCAAGAGATCAAATTAAGATAGTTGGTTCTTCTACAGTATTCCCTTATGCAACAGTTGTTGCTGAAAGATTTGGTGGTTCAGGATTTAAAACTCCTGTAATCGAGTCAACTGGTACTGGTGGTGGAGCTAAACTATTCTGTGCTGGTGTAGGTGAACAACATCCAGATATTACAAATGCATCAAGAGCTATGAAAGATAAAGAAAAAGCTCTATGTAAGAAAAATGGTGTTAATGATATCGTTGAGATCGTAATTGGTAACGATGGTATTACATTAGCTTACAGCAAAGATGCAAAACCAGTAAACTTTACTAAAGAACAATTATATTTAGCACTTGCTGCTCATTCAGTTGTTGATGGTAAATTAGTTCCAAATATTTATAAAACTTGGGACCAAATTGACCCTAGCTTACCAAAACAAAAAATTTCAGTGATGATCCCACCAGGAACATCAGGAACTAGAGATGCTTGGAATTCTTTAGTAATGAAAAAAGGTATGACTAAAGAAGCTAAAGCTCTTTATAAAGCTGGTTTTGAAGCTGGAAATAAAAAATACAAAAAACCTGAAAAACTTTACAGAGAAGATGGTGCTGCTATTGAAGTTGGAGAAAACGATAGTTTAATCATCCAAAAGTTAACTCAAGATAAAGAAATGTTTGGTTTCTTTGGTTTCAGTTATTTCTTAGCTGCAAAAGATAAATTGCAAGCAGCAAGTATTGATGGTGGACAACCGTCATTAAAGTCTATTCAAGACTACAGTTATGCTGTTGCTAGACCTTTATTCTTCTACGTGAAAAAAGCACACGTTGGAGTAATTCCAGGCTTACATGAGTTTGTGAAAGAATTCACAACTAAGAAAGCTATTGGAAAAGGGGGTTACTTAGCAGACATTGGTTTAGTGCCATTAGACTCTAAGTTGTATAAAACAACTAGAACTAATGCTACGAAGCTAGTTGCTATGGGTAATTAATTATTCCTCAGTTAACAAATGATTAAAAAGGGGGTCTTTTTAGACCCCTTTTTTTTAAAAAAAGAGTAAAGTCCTCACTTAAGGAGATTCTGTGAACTTAATATTATTTACATTTATTGTTCTTCTAGGTTTCACAAGCTATTATTTTGGACGCAAAAAAGCATATACAATTCAATCTACAAAAAAAAGATTAACCGCATTACCACAATTTTATGGTTATTATCTTGCAATCTGGTGTGCAATACCAGCCTTTATAATTTTTTCATTATGGGCAATTTTTGAGCCCACAATTGTAAAACTATTAATCTTAAGTGATTATTCAAATCAAGGTTATCTTGATGATGAATTAAATTTATTATACGAAAAATCAAAAGCATTGTCTCGAGGGCAATTCACTGGAGAAATTACACCTTTTATTGAAGCTTCAGCTGAAAAATATTTAAGTCTTCGATCAATAGCTCAAAGTTCAAAAGTTGTTATAGTATTATCTGCAATTATTGCCTCTGTTGCTTATGCGTATAAAAGAATTTCATCTAATTCTAGAACAAGAGAACCAGTTGAAAAATTTTTGAACGCAGTTTTATTTACAGCTTCTTTAGCTGCAATATTAACTACTGTTGGAATAGTTTTCTCACTTATATTTCAAACTATAGATTTTTTTAAAGTAATTCCATTATTTGATTTTGTCTTTGGAACTCACTGGTATCCAGCAAAAGCTTTTGTTAGAGATTCTTCTGAGGCTTTAGATCCGACAATGTATTCCGATACTTTTGGAGCAGTCCCAATTTTTGCAGGTACTTTTTTTATTGCATTTATTGCTATGTGCGTTGCTATCCCAATTGGATTAATGAGTGGAATTTATTTAGCTGAATATGCATCAACTAAAGTTAGACAATATGCAAAACCATTAATTGAAATTTTAGCTGGTATACCAACAGTTGTTTATGGTTTTTTTGCTGCCCTAACTGTTGGACCATTTTTGAAAGAATTAGGAACTTCAATGGGTCTTGAAGTTTCAGCTGAAAGTGCTTTAGCAGCAGGAGGGGTAATGGGTATTATGATTATACCATTTATTTCAAGTTTAAGTGACGATGTAATTACAAGTGTGCCTCAAAGTTTAAGAGATGGAAGTTACGCTATGGGAGCAACTAAATCAGAAACAATTAAGAGAGTTATTTTTCCCGCGGCATTGCCGGGGATAGTTGGATCTATTTTACTTGGTGTTTCAAGAGCTATTGGAGAAACAATGATAGTTGTTATGGCCTCTGGTTTAGCTGCTAATTTAACTTTAAATCCTTTAGAGTCTACTTCAACGATTACAGCTCAAATTGTAGTTATTCTAATTGGTGACCAAGCTTTTGGCGACCCAAAAACGCAAGCTGCTTTTGCTTTAGGTATGTCATTATTTTTAGTAACACTTTGTTTAAATATTGTGGCCTTGAGAGTAGTTAAAAAATATAGAGAAAAATATGAATAAAAATAAAGAACAATTATTAAATAAAAGATATAAAGCTGAACAGCGATTTCGCTTATACGGTCTGAGTGCAATTTTTATGGCACTTTTATTTTTAACAATCTTTATTTTTAAAATTTTTTCAACTGGCTATTCAGCTTTTCAAAAAACATGGCTTATTGTTCCAGTAACTTTCGATGCTGAATTAATGATGTTAGACCAAAATCCTTCTAAAGAAGATTTACAGGACGCTGATTATTACGATATAGCATTAAAATCAATGGCTGATTTAGATCCAAACGCCAATGAAGATCAAGAAAATGAATTGAAGAGAATGGTGTCTTATTTTTTTGAAAAAGAAATTAAAAATGAACTTTTAAATGACCCTAATTTAATAGGAAAAACAAAGGAAGTTTATCTAACTGCTTCAGATGATTTAGACCAAGTCTTTAAAGGAAATTATCCAAGAGATTTACCTGAAGACCAAAGAAGAGTAAGCGATTATCAATTAAAAATTTTTGATCAACTTGTTGCAAATGGTAAGGTTGAAAGTAAATTTAATATAAGTTTTTTTACAAATGCTGACTCAAGAGAAGCTGAGCTAGCTGGAATAGCAAGTTCATTTATGGGCTCAATTTTTTCTATACTTGTTTGTTTAATGATAGCTTTTCCTGTTGCGGTTCTAGCTGCAATCTATCTTGAAGAATTTGCCCCTAAAAATAGATTTACTGATTTTATTGAAGTTAATATAAACAACTTAGCAGCGGTTCCATCTATAGTTTTTGGTCTATTAGGGTTAGGAGTTTTATTGGCTATATTTCATTTACCAAGGTCTACCCCATTAGTTGGAGGTATCACTTTGTCCTTAATGACTTTACCAACAATAATTATAGCTGCTAGAGCATCTTTAAAAGCAGTTCCACCAAGTATAAGAGAGGCAGCACTTGCTATGGGAGCAAGTCGAATGCAAACCACAATGCATCATACAGTTCCTCTTTCTATGCCTGGCACGTTATCAGGAACAATAATTGGTTTAGCTCAAGCTTTAGGAGAAACTGCACCCTTAATTTTAATTGGAATGGTTGCTTTTGTTAACACGATACCTGGATCACCCATGGATCCTGCTGCAAGCTTACCAGTTCAAATTTATATTTGGGCTGAAAGTGCTGAAAGGGGATTTGTAGAAAAAGTTTCGGCATGTATAATGGTCTTACTTGGTTTTTTAATAATAATGAATTTATTTGCCCAAATAATAAGACATAAGTTTGAGAAAAAATGGAGTTAAAATGATAAAGATTAAAGCAAAAGATGTTGATGTTTTTTATGGAAAAAAACAAGCGCTCTTTAATATAAGTTTAGATATTGAGGAAAATCAAGTAACGGCATTAATTGGTCCATCTGGTTGTGGTAAATCAACTTTCCTAAGATGTCTTAATAGAATGAATGATGTAATTGATATCTGTAGTGTTAAAGGAGAAATTTTAATTAATGATTTTAATATCAATGATAAAAGTTGTGATGTCGTAAGACTAAGAGAAAAAATTGGTATGGTTTTTCAAAAACCCAATCCTTTCCCAAAAACTTTATATGAAAATGTGTCTTACGGTCCAACAATTCATGGTATGGCTCAATCAAAACAAGAAATGGATGAAATTGTTGAAACTAGTTTGAAAAAGGCTGCACTATGGGAAGAGGTAAAAGATAGGTTGCATGAACCTGGAACTGGATTATCTGGAGGACAACAGCAAAGACTTTGTATTGCTAGAGCGATTTCTGTAAGACCTGAAGTTATATTAATGGATGAACCTTGTTCAGCATTAGATCCAATAGCAACAGCACAAATTGAAGAATTGATTGATGAGTTAAAAAAAGAGCACACAATAATAATTGTAACTCATTCTATGGCTCAAGCAGCACGTGTTTCTCAAAATACAGGTTTTTTTCATTTAGGTCAATTGATTGAACATGGATCTACTGATAAAATATTTAAGAATCCTGATAATAAAAAAACGCAAGATTATATAACAGGGAGGTTTGGATAATGTCTGAAGCACCACATACAGTCAAATCTTACGAAGAAGAACTAAAAAATCTTAATGCTAATATAATTAAAATGGGAAGTGCATGTGAAGATTCTTTAGGTAAAGCAATTCAAGCCATTACAACAAGAGATAATAATATTGCAGAAGCTGTTATTCAAGAAGATGAAAAAATAGATAAATATGAGACTTTAATTGAACAGCAAGTTGTGAATTTAATTGCTTTAAGACAACCTATGGCAATTGATTTAAGAGAGACAGTAACGGCTTTGAAAATGTCTTCAGATTTAGAAAGAATAGGTGATTTAGCAAAAAATATATCCAAGAGAACACTTTTGCTTAACGAAAATCTTCCAAAGAACTTGGTAGACTCATTGAATAGAGTATCTACCAATGTTCAAAAACAATTAAAATCAACATTAGATGCTTATCTAGAAAGATCTGCGCCAATGGCAGTAAATGTTTGGGAAGGTGATGAGCAAATAGATGATCTAACAAATCTTTGTATGCAAGAAGTTATAAAATATCTTAAAGAAAATGAAAAAAATTTAGAAGATGGAACCCATTTATTGTTTGTAACTAAAAACATAGAGCGTATTGGTGATCATACTACAAATGTTGCAGAACAAGTTTATTATTTAGTTAAAGGCGAATATTTAGAAGGTGATAGACCCAAGGGAACAGAGCCAATTGTAACCGGAGAAAAATGATTTATGTCAGCTCATGTTTTCATAGCTGAAGATGAAGCATCAATTGTTAGTTTGTTAAAGTACAATCTTGAAAAAGAAGGTTATAAAGTCAGTCATTCAGAAAATGGAGAAGATGCTCTTAAACAAATAAAATTAAAACAGCCAGATTTAATATTAATGGATTGGATGTTACCAGAATTATCTGGTGTTGAAATTTGTAAAAACTTAAAAAAAGATAATAAGTTTAATGATATTCCTGTCATTATGTTAACTGCAAAAGGGGAGGAAGAAGACAAATTAAAAGCATTTGATACAGGTGCAGATGATTATGTAACTAAACCTTTTAGTCAAAAAGAATTGAATGCTAGAATTAAATCTTTATTGAGAAGATCTAAACCTCAATCATCATCAGACATTGTAGAATTTACTGATTTAAAAATAGATCGGATTACAAAAAGAGTTTATAGAAAAGATAAAGAAATTACTTTGGGTCCAACTGAATTTAAACTCTTAGATTTTTTTATCAAAAATCCAAAAAGAGTTTATTCAAGAGAACAACTCTTAAACAATGTTTGGGGAGAAAATATATATGTTGAGTCTAGAACAGTTGATGTTCATATTAGAAGATTAAGACAAGCAATTAACATACAAAATACAAAACCTTTAATTAGAACAGTAAGATCAGCTGGTTATTCTTTAGAATCTTGAAGATCTTTGGGTCTTATAAATTTTTTTAATACTCCCTTTTTCTCAACTTCATTCCAGGATTTAATATCAAACTCAATTTTTGCAAATGCTGCTGTTGGGAATTTATAATTCATTAGTTTAAAATTATTCGTATTATGATTTTTTGTAAGATTTCGTACTAAATTTTTCACTGATGGTTCATGGTTTATAATCAAAATTGATTTATATTCACTGGATATTTCTTTAATTTTTTTTACAATTGCATTCTCATCAACTAAATATAAATCTTTTGAAAAATTAACTTTTTTTGGCTTATTAATTTTCTTGGATAAAATTTGAAAAGTTTTTTTTGTTCTTTTTGATGATGAAATTAATGCATAATCAAATTTAAATTTTTTTTTAACAAAAAATTCACAAATCATTTTTGCATTTTTCTTGCCTCTTTTAGTAAGTGGTCTATCAAAATCATTAATACTTAAATCATCCCAACTAGATTTTGCGTGTCTCATGACGTATAATTGATACATAAAATCTAAATATATGACTGCTTTAAAAAAACAACATAAAGAAGAGTTGAAATCTAAATATATAAATAGAGAGCTTTCTTGGTTAAAATTCAACGATAGAGTACTTTTAGAGGCGCAAAATATCGAAAATCCTCTTTATGAAAGAGTAAAGTTTTTATCAATTGCTGGGTCTAATCTAGATGAATTTTTTATGGTCCGTGTAGCTGGGTTATATAGTCAAATAAAACAAGAAGTTGACTCACTAAGCTCTGATGGTTTGACACCTGAAGAGCAAATGGATGAGGTAGTGCTTGAAACTAAGAATCTATTAAAAAAACAGAACAAAATTTTTATTCAACTGATTATGGAATTAAAAAAAAATAATATCAATTTAGTTAAACCAGTTAATTTAAATACTAAGGATAAAAAAAAACTTTTAGAAATATTTAAAGAAGAGATTTACCCTTTATTAACACCATCAGCAATTGATCCTGCACATCCATTTCCATTTATAATCAATCAAGGAAGAGCAATTGTAATGAAGTTAAGAAAAAAAAATAAAAAAAGGATTTTAAACTCAATAATAGTAATACCAAAAGCATTATCTAGATTTATTGAAATTGAGTCTTCAAAAAATCATAAGAAATTTGTGATTCTAGATGATGTAATAAGTTTTTTTGCTAATGAAATTTTTCCAGATCATGATTTAGAAAAGAAAATGATTTTTAGAGTAATAAGAGACAGCGATGTAGAGATTCAAGAGGAAGCAGAAGATTTGGTTAGATCTTTTGAATTGGCTTTAAAAAGACGTAGAACGGGTGATATTGTTCGTTTAGAGGTTCTTGAAAATAGTGATAACGAACTGATAAGATTTATAACTAATAAATTAGATATAAATCCTGACTATATTTATGATGTTGCTGGTCTTGTTGGAATTCAAGATATAGATCAAATATGTAAAGTAAAAAATCCAAAATTAAGATTTAAACATTTTACACCTAGAGAAGTTGAAAGATTAAAAGAATATAATGATAATTTTTTTGAAACTATTAAAAAGAAAGATTTAGTTGTTCATCATCCTTTCGAAACATTTGACTCAGTAATTGAATTTTTAAACCAAGCAGCAAATGATAAAAAAGTTATAGCTATAAAACAAACTCTATATAGAACAACTCTAGACTCACCTATTGTTAAAGCTTTAATAACAGCTGCAGAAAACGGAAAAACAGTTACCGCTTTAATTGAAATTAAAGCTAGATTTGATGAGGAAGCTAATATTCAACTATCAAGAAGTTTAGAAAAAGTAGGTGTTCAAATTGTTTATGGTTTTGCTAAATATAAAACTCATGCAAAATCATCATTAGTTTTAAGAAGAGAACAGGGTAAAATACAAACTTATTTTCATTTAGGAACTGGCAATTATCATCCAGTAAATGCTAAAATTTATACTGATTTGTCTTTATTTAGTTGTGATAAGAAAATGGCATCAGATGTTGAAAAGTTTTTCAATTATGTAACAGGATACGCAAAACCAAAAAATTTAAATAAAATTTCTATTTCACCAGTAAATATGAGGCAAACCTTAAATGAAAATATTGATGCTGAAATTAAAAATTCTAAAAATGGAAAATTTGCAGCTATTTGGGCAAAAATGAACTCTTTAGTAGATCCAGAAATTATTGATAAATTTTATGAAGCTTCGAATGCTGGTGTAAAAATTCATTTATTTGTAAGGGGTGTTTGTTGTTTAAGACCAGGAGTAAAAGATAGATCAGAAAACATATTTGTAAAAAGTATCATAGGAAGATTTTTAGAGCATTCTAGAATTTACTGCTTTAGTAATGGTACAAAAAAAATGCCTAATAGAAATGCAAAAGTATATATTTCGTCAGCTGATTTAATGCCGAGAAATTTAAATCGAAGGGTAGAACTTCTAGTCCCAATTGAAAATGAGACTGTTCATGAACAGATCTTAGATCAAATAATGTTGGCAAATTATCTTGATACTAATCAGAGCTGGGAACTTGAAGCTGATGGTAATTATAAAAAAATTAAATATAGTAAGAGCGATTCCTTTTCAGCTCATGAATATTTTATGAATAATCCGAGCTTATCTGGAAGAGGTAAAGCTAAACTAAGAATGCAGCCTAAACAACTGCACTTAAGATTGATTAAAAGTGGAAGTAATTAAAAGTAAAAATAGTTTAAAATTAAATCAGGCAAAATTAGCTATAATAGACATTGGATCAAACTCTATAAGAATGCTAATTTATGAAGATTTCAGTTCTTCTCGTGTGCCTTTTTTTAATGAAAAAGCAGTTTGTGAACTTGGAAAAAATTTAGATAAATCCAAAAAACTTCACAGATCTGGTACCGAATATGCTTTAAAAGTTTTAAAAAGATTCTCTGAAATTTTAAATGTTTCAAAAATCACAAATCTTAAAATCATTGCAACAGCAGTTTTAAGAGAAGCGACTGATACAAAACCATTTATTAATGAAGTTGAAAAACTTTTTAAAACTAAGATTAATATATTATCTGGTGAAGAAGAAGCTGAATGCTCAGCTGAGGGAGTAAAAATAGGCTTTGAAAATGTCAATGGATTAGTTGCTGATCTTGGAGGTGGAAGTTTAGAATTAGCTCGAGTTGAAAATAATATAGTTACTAATAAAACCTCATTACCTATTGGAGTTTTAAGATTATTAAATAATCCTATAGTTAAAAAAAGAAATTTAGCAAAATATATCAAAAAATTATTAAGAGAAGAAAAATGGCTTTCAAAAAAGAAATTTAATAATCTATATTTAGTTGGAGGTACCTGGCGAGCATTATTTAAATTACATCTTTTTCAAAATAATCATCCGGTACATATAATTCATCAATATAGTATTGATAACAATGTTTTATCTAAGTTTGTTGAAAAAATTTCATCTTTTAATAAATCTAAACTTAAAACAGTTGAGTATATTTCAAAATCTAGAACAGCGTATTTACCTTATAGTTGCATTATACTTGATGAAATTATGAGAGTTACAAATCCAAGAAATATAATTTGTTCTATAAGCGGTTTGCGTGAAGGTTCTTTATCAATTGACTATTTTAAAGATGTAAAAGAATCAGAAATTTTTCATAAAGCACTTGAGAATATTGCAAAAAAAAGAGGTGATCTAGGATCGAACTATAAAAAATATTATGATTTTATTCAGCCAGTTTTTGAAGGCAATGAACATTTTAATAAGAAATTATTATATCTGGCATGTGTATTAAGTCATATGGATTGGGGATTAGGAGCATTTCAAAAAGCTGAATTGGTATTTCAAGAAACAATAAATACTCCTTTACTTAGATTGACTCATAAAGAAAGAATACAATTAGCTTTGTCATGTTATTGGCGGTACTGTAGTATCAAGTATAATCCAAAGATGGAGTATCTAACTTTTTTAAATAATAATGAAATTTTTTCAAGCAAACAAGTTGGAGCAGCATTGAGATTTTCACAATCATTGACCTCGATATCTACAATATTTCTTGAAGAGTTTAAATTGTATAAAAGAGGTAATGCTGTATTTTTAAAAATTCCATCACAACATCAAGAAATAATCTCAAAACAAGTTACTAAAAGATTTAAAGCTCTTGCTAGAGAATTATTTTTAGAACCAAGAGTAATTTACTCAAATAATTCAAGATAAATTAAATTTAATTCTATTTTTAATTGAGTGATATTTTTTTGTAACATTATTTTAATTTAAATTCATTTAACTTTAACAATAAGTAAATAATTTTGTAATTTAGTTTATGTATAAAGCACCATCAAAGTTTAAATATTCATTATTTTTTCCCCTGTTTAAATTTTGTTGATTAACTACTTTCTTCCTTCTCTTAAATGAGAAGGGAGAAAGACGATTTGGAATTAATTATTTATAGATGCAGGAGACTGCTCTGCATTTTTCTTAGCAAGCTTTTTTGCTTTTTTTTCTGCAACCTTTTTTTCTAGACCAGCAATTTTAATATTAAGGCTTGATAATTTTTTTTCTTTTGCTGTAATTTTATTTTTAAGTTTGTCTATTGATTTTAATATCTTTGTTTTTTTCTTTTCATTTTTTTTTAGTTTTTTTCTCATTAATGCCTCCGAATTATTTAATATTTGATTTAATCATATAATCCTTAAATAAAAAAGATATTTTGATACAACCTTTAGTTTATAGTTTTTTAAGAACTGTTATTAAATAAAAAAACATTGCTATATGAGAACTATTATTGAATTTTTGATTTAATATTAATTTAAATATCTCTCTTTGATTAAAAAGATGAATTCTAATACCCTGTTCTGGTTTCGAAATTTTAATTAAGTCTTCTGTGTAATAACCAGTAATTTTAGTAGTTAGTCTTCCAGGTTCGTTATAAAAAGTTATTATTTTACTCAATTTTGATCTCGATCTATATCCTGTTTCTTCTCTTAATTCCTTATATGCTGATTGGAGAGTTGTTTCCTTTTTTTCCACTATGCCAGAAGGAAACTCGTAATTAATTTTATTAATTGGAACTCTTTTTTGAGATACTACTATATATTTGTCTTTAAGCTTAGGTATTACTAATGAAAGATTAGAAGTTTTAAGATAATGATAAAACTCTTTTTTCTTAAATTTTTTGTTAATTAAACTTATTCGATTGGTAAGTTTTATATTTTTCAATTTTTCTCTAAAAATAACTTTTTAACAATAAATACAGCAATTAACATTCCAATAAGCTCAGCTAAAATATAATAAGGAGTATTTAAATAACTAATACCAGTAAACGACTCTGTAAATGTTCTAGCAATAGCAACAGCTGGATTAGCAAATGAAGTTGAAGAAGTAAACCAATAACCGGCAGTAATATAAAGACCAACACTAGCGGCAACAGCAATTTTACCTGACTTCATTGAACCAAAAATTATTGTAATAAGCCCTAATGTTGCTATTACCTCAGATGTGAATATGTAAATTCCATCTCTTGACTTAGTAGATAATTCATAAATCTCATGTTCAAAAAAGAAATTAGCTAAACCAACACCAATCAGGCATCCAACTAATTGAGCAATAATATAAAAGGGTAATAGTTTCTTTTTTAATTTACCTGTTATTGTCATTGCGATACTTACAAATGGATTAAAGTGAGCTCCTGATACATCAGCAAATACTGTAATAAGCACAAATAAACCTGCTCCTGTTGCTATTGTGTTTGCAATTAACATCACAGCAACGTCATTGGTTAAGTTTTCAGCCATTAAACCTGAGCCAACAATAATCATTACCAAAAAACAACTGCCCAATAGTTCAGCAAGAAAATAACGACTTTTATTTTTCATTAAGTAGTTCCTTTATATTTTCATTAATATGATTAAAAACTTTTTCAATTATTTCATCTTTTTTATTTAAGTCATTTGTTTCATTAAGTAATTTTACAGGATCCTCTATATCCCAATGAATTATCTGATCTTTATTTGGCCAAATAGGGCAGACTTCATTACTGGCATTATTACAAACTGTAATAACATAATCTATTTTAATTTGACCATTAATAAACTCATTAAAATTTTTAGATCTATAATTTGAAAGATCATAATGTTTTGATAATAAATAATTCTTCACATCTTCGTTTACATTTCCTGTTGGATTACTTCCAGCACTAAAACCTTTATACAAATCATCATACTCGTTGTTTATTATACTTTCAGCAATAATACTTCTTGCTGAATTACCTGTGCATACGAACAATATATTCTTCATTTAAAAAATAACTTTATAAATACCAATTACAAACAATGGAATTTGTAATCCAAAGTTTGTTAAGATTGCTTTATCTTTGCTCATAAATCCTGCAATAGTCCATCCAACAACTCCCAATCCATGAAAATATATATTTAATGGATATATATTTAAATTTGTAAGAAGTATTCCTACTAAAACTAGAAACGTACTGATCCACTTTAGATATTTTTTTATAAACATAAAATTTCCTTTCGTTATTATTATTTCAGTTATGTTAAGAATTTATTAAAATAAAGGATTATCTACACTTTTTACATAATCCAAAAAACTCAAGATTGTATTTACTATATTTCATACCATCTTTGTCTTTGAAATTAGTTAAGTATTTAGAAAGACTTGCACTGCTAATTTCTGTTACTTTTTCACAGATCTCACAGATTGAAAATGCAGTGGCTTTTGATACCTGACAACTAGAATTTTGACAGGCTATAAAGGCATTTCTGCTTTCAATTTTATGAATTTTTCCTATTTCAACTAACTTATCTAACGCTCGATATACTTGTAATGGTGCTTTAATACCTTTTTTTTGAACATTAAAAAGTATTGCATAAGCCTTCATTGGTTCAGGTGATTTATCAATTAAATCAAAAATGATTTGCTGATTTTTTGAAAGGGTTTGCATTTTATTCATTCTACTGATTCCTCATTAATTTTTCAATTTAATCGATTGCTTTATATTTAATAATGACAAGATAAATAAGAATAAAGAAGCTGCTATAATTGATGGGCCTGAAGCAGTATTAAATTCTAATGAGGAAAATAATCCTAAAATTACAGATAATAAACCACCAATGATTGAATAGATTACCATTTTCTGAGGGCTAGAAGAGATATTTCTAGACATCGCAGCAGGTATAATTAACATTCCGGTTATTAATAATAAGCCAACCATCTTAATTGATATTGCAATGATTGCTGCCATTAAGATCGTAAATATAGCTTTTGCTCGATCAGGATTTAACCCTTCTGCTTCAGCAAGTTCATAATTAACAGTTGATGCAAATAAAGGTTTCCAAATTAATCCTAAAATCAAGAGGATTAATGCACCTCCAATCCATATTATTAATAGATCATCAACAGTAACAGCCAATATATCTCCAAATAGTAATCCCATAATATCAAATCTAATAAATGATAAAAAACCTATAACTACTAGTCCTACAGCTAACGATGAGTGAGCTAAGAGACCGAGCAAAGCATCACCTGGTAGATTAGTTCTTTTTTGAAGTTGTATTAAAGTTAAAGCTATTAAAGATGAAATAATGAATACCGAGAACGCTATGTTGAATTCCATTGAATAAGCTAATGTCACTCCAAGCAAAGCAGAGTGGGCTAGAGTATCTCCAAAATAAGATAATCTTCTCCAAACAACAAAACATCCAAGAGGTCCAGTAACTATTGCAACTCCAATACCGGCTATTAAAGCTCTTATAAAAAAATCATCTAACATTTAGTTTTTCTTTATTTCACCTTCACTTGTATGAATATGATCGTGTCTATGCTCATATCTTGATAATATTTGAGAAGCTTGCTCACCAAATAAAGCTTTATATTCATTATTTTTTGCAACATCCATTGGCGACCCTGAGCAACATACATGACCGTTTAAACAAACCACATGATCAGTTGCACTCATAACCGTATGTAAGTCGTGAGAAATTAATAAAATACCACAGTTCAATTCATCTGAAATTTTCTTAATTAGTTCGTATAATGCAATCTCACCAGTAAAATCTACTCCTTGTACAGGTTCATCTAGTACCAATAATTCTGGTTTTTTTGAAATAGCTCTTGCAAGTAATACTCTTTGAAATTCTCCACCCGATAAGTCACCCAAATTTTTATCTTTAAGATGAATGACACCAGTCAGAGATAGAGCTTCATCTATTGATTCTTTATCAAGACTTTCAGTTAATACCATGAAATCATTTACTCTTAGCGGCAGTGTCCAATCAATTGAAATTTTCTGTGGAACATATCCAACTTTATTTGTATATTTTTCAACTGAACCATCAATCTTTTTGTAAATACCCAAAGCAATTTTAGCTGTTGTACTTTTTCCTGATCCATTTGGACCTATTAAAGTAACTATTTTACCTTTCTCAACTTGAAGTGATACTCCTTTAACAAGCCATTTATTATTTAAACTAAAACCAGCTTTGTTTAATTTCACAAGTATATTTTGATCTGAGCTCATTTTATTTCTTGACTAATAAATGTTATATTATTACATAATGTTATATTATAACAATTTAAATATACAACATATGAAAAGCATTAAAAAATTACCATTTATCTTATCAATACTATCATTCTTAACTATTTTTGTGCCAGCAAATGCTGAAATTAAAGTGGTTACTTCTATTAAACCAATCCATTCATTAGCAAGCTATTTAATGGATGGGGTAGCTAAACCAGATTTAATAGTAGATGGTTATGCATCACCTCATGGGTTTGCTTTAAAACCATCTCATGCAAAGATGATTCAAAATGCTGATATCATATTTTGGGTTGGTGAAGACATAGAAAGTTTTTTAGAAAAACCATTAAAATCTATAGCAAAAAAAGCTGATAAAATTGAACTAATGGAAATCAAAGGTTTAACTAAACTTAAATTTAGAGAAAGAAATATTTTTGAAGGTCATGACGATCATGGTCATAAAGAAGATGACCACGATGATCATGCTAAAAAAGAAGACGATCATGACGACCACGGACATGACGATGAACATAAAGAAGATGGTCACGATGACCACGGTCATGAAGGACACGCGCATGGTGAGTATGATCCACATATTTGGTTGGATCCAATGAATGCAAAAGTGATTTTAAGTGAAATGGCAGAACACTTGATCGAGAATGATCAAAAAAATGAGGCTAAATATAAAGCAAATTTAAAAAAAGCACATAAAGATTTAGATAAACTAACAAAAAAAGTTAAATCTGAATTAAATAAAGATTTTAAATCAATTGTTTTTCATGATGCATATCAATATTTTGAAGAAAGATTTGGTATAAATATTCTTGGAGCATTTACAGTAAATACCGATGTTATGCCAGGTGCTGAGCAATTAGCTGAAATAAGAGAAATAATTGAGCACGATAAAGTAAGCTGTATATTTTCAGAACCACAGTTTAATCCAGATATTATTAAGGCTGTAGCAAAAGATACTAATGTTGCAACAGGGGTCATAGATCCATTAGGAGCAACTCTTACTCCTGGTAAAGATTTATATTTTGATTTAATTGGCAACATGTCAAAATCTTTTAAAGGTTGTTAAATAAAAATTGATCTTTAGTCATAAATAATATCTAATAATGGGATGAGTACAGTTTCCCTATCATTAGACGAAATATTTGATTTAGCTAAGAAAACTTTATTGGCTAATGGATGTGATGATGAAACAGCATCTATTTTATCAGATTTAATTAGAAATGCTGAAAGAGATGGTTCATTATCTCATGGCTTATTTAGATTACCTGCGTATGTAAGTGGTTTAAAAAGTGGAAAAATTAATGGTAAAGGAAAGCCAGAAGTTAAAAAGATTTCAGCATCAGTAATTAAAGTTCAAGGAAATAATTGCTTAGCGCCTGTCGTTTTAAATAAAGGTTTGCCAGAATTAGCTAAAGCTGCAAAAGAAAATGGTGTTGCAGTACTTGCAATAAATAACTCACATCACATGGCAGCGATGTGGCCTGAAACAGAAAAATTAGCAGAAGAAGGTCTAGTTGCTTTTGCATGTACATCATACAAGCCTGCAGTAGCACCTGCTGGAGCAATCAAACCATTGTTTGGAACAAATCCTATTTCATTTGCATGGCCAAGACCTGGAAAAACTCCAGTTGTTTATGATATGGCAACTGCATCAATGGCAATGGGTGAAGTCCAAGTTGCTAAAAGAGAAGGGCATAAAGTTCCACTTGGAACTGGTTTAACTAAAGATGGTAAAGAGACAACTGATCCAGGTGCAATAGCAGATGGTGGTGTCTTACTTCCTTTTGGAGGTTACAAAGGTTCAGCAATAGCAATGATGGTAGAGTTAATGGCTGGTGCTTTAGTTGGTGACAATTTTAGTTTTGAGACAGCTGCAAAAGATAATAATGATGGCGGACCTCCTAGTGGAGGAGAATTTATTATTGCCATTTCACCTGATAAAACATCAGGTACTAATTGGCAAAAACACGCTGATGAATTTTTTGATAAGATGAAATCATTTGATGGTGTAAGACTTCCAGGTGAAAGAAGACATAAAAATAGATTAGACAAAGGTCCTCGAAATATTAACGAAGAGTTAGTAAATAAAATAAAATCTTTAAGCTAAAGTTATCTCAATAGGAGTATGGTCTGAAGGTTTTTCACGACCTCTTGGATCTTTATTAATGTTTATACTTTTAACTTGATCAATTAAAGAATTCGATACTAAGAAGTGATCAATTCTCATACCATTATTTTTTTGCCAAGCACCCCTCATGTAATCCCAAAAAGTATATCCTTCTTTAGTTTCATTAAAATGTCTATAGACATCATTAAACCCTAAATTAATCATCTCTCTTAATTTTTTTCTTATTTCTAATCTAAATAAAGCATCATCCTCAAAGCTTTTTGGATTATAAACATCCTCAGCAGCTGGAATGATATTAAAATCACCTGCAAGAATAATATTTGGATTTTTTTTATTTAGTGACTTTAATTGTTTAATCAAATCATCAAGCCATTTTTTTTTATAGTCATATTTTTCAGTATCAACAGGATTACCATTAGGTGTATAGATGTTTATTAATTGAATATTTTTTTTCTTATATTCAAGTTCAGCTGAAATTATTCTTGATTGTTTTAATTTATCTTTAATTAAATCTGTTCTAATGTTTTTTAATTTTTCTTTAGAGATAATCGCAACACCATTATAGCTTTTTTGACCAAATACATGACTTTCATAATCCATTGCTGAAAAATCATCATAAGGAAAATTCACATCCTCAGTCTTAATTTCCTGCATCATTACAATGTCTGGTTTATATTTTAAAAGATAGCTTTTAATATTTTCAATACGAGCTCGAACAGAGTTTACATTCCAAGAGGAAATAATCATTAAAGAGAGAAAGAAACGCCACAGCCACAAGAAGATTTAGTTTGTGGGTTTGTGATTTTGAATTGTTCACCAATTAATTCTGAAACATAGTCAACTTCTGATCCCTTAAGAAGATCAGCAGAAGTTTTATCAATTAGTATATTTTCGAAATTCAAATCATCTGCAGCTTTTTCTTTATCAAATGTAAATTCATATTGAAAACCTGAACAACCGCCACCTTTAATAGCGATTCTAAAAAAAGACCCTTTATCTTTTTTAGACAATAAAACATTGATCTGTTTTAGTGCTTTATCAGTAAATTTAATTTCTTTAATCATAATTGATCACTGGTATTACTAATATAATACTTAAATATTTATTTTAAAGGATGAAAAAATACTCAAAGATAGGTTTATTCAAAAGCAAAGGAAGAATTTTTAAGGAATCTTTGTCCAAATACCGATCTCCATTTCAAAGAGATAGAGATCGCATAATTCATAGTGCATCCTTTAGAAGGCTTAAACATAAGACACAGGTGTTTGTTAATACAGAAGGTGATCATTTTAGAACCAGAATAACGCATTCAATGGAAGTTGCTCAAATAGCAAGATCAATAGCTCGATATCTCAATTTAAATGAAGATTTAGCTGAAACTTTAAGTCTTGCTCATGATTTAGGTCACACACCTTTTGGCCATGCTGGTGAAGACTCATTGAATGATTGCATGAGTGAGCATGGTGGTTTTGATCACAATCTTCAAACTTTAAGAATTGTTATGTTTTTAGAAAATAAATATTTAAGATTTAAAGGTTTAAACCTTACAATTGAAACATTGGAAGGATTATTGAAACATAATGGACCGGTAAATGATTTAGATTTAGTAAATAGACTTATAGGCACTACTAAGTTTAAAAATATGATTAATTTTAATACTTATCCATTTTTAGAGGCGCAAATATCAGCAATATCTGATGACATTGCTTACAATAATCATGATATACAGGATGGTATCAAAGCAAATCTATTTAAATTAGAAGAGTTAGTTGAAATAGATTTTTTTAAAGATATCTACATAAAATATAGAAAAAAAATTGATAAGAAAAATTTTAAAATTGTAACTTATCAAATTATTAGAGACTCGATTGATTTAATGATTAAAGACTTGATAACAAACACAATGAAAAATTTAAGTCAAAATAAGATAAAGATGACTAAAGATATATTTAAATCAGATTTTCTAATAGTAGATTTTTCTGATAAAATTAAGAATTCTGATAGGGAAATAAGATATTTCTTAAAATCTAAAATGTATAATAATAAAAATGTTTTAGCTAAAAATAATAAAGGTAAACTTATTATCAAATATTTATTTAATAATATTATAAAAAATCCTAGAAAATTTCTTACAAAAGAACAATTATCAAAAGACAAATATAGGGCTGTTTCTGATTTTATTTCTGGAATGACTGATAGATATGCAATAAATCTTTATAAAAATATTAAATGAATATTTTTGATCAATATATAGAAAATTTAAAAAAGATCGTTAGAGATTTATCAGAAAATGGAACTATATCTTTACCAGATAAATTAGATGCTATAACTGCTGAAATACCTCCAGAAAAATTCAAATGTGATATTTCAACAAATGTTGCGATGGTACTATCGAAAATAAATAAAAGATCTCCAATTGAATTAGCAGAAATTTTAGCTGATCAACTTAAAAGATATGACAAATTAATCAAAGAGATATCAATAGCAAAACCAGGTTTTATTAATATTAGATTTCAGCCTATCTTTTGGACAAATTTTATTCAAGAAATAATAAAAAATTCAAAAACCTTTGGAATTAATGTAAAAGAAAAAAAGAAAAATTATTTAGTCGAATTTGTCTCAGCTAATCCAACAGGTCCATTACATGTTGGGCACTGTAGAGGTGCAATATTAGGAGATGTTATTTCAAATATTTTGTTATTTAACAATCACAAAGTTACAAAAGAATATTATGTAAATGATTATGGCAATCAAATTATTAATTTCACAAAATCTGTCTACTATAGAATTAGAGAAATTTCTTTTAAAGAACCATTTCCAAATTATAATGAAGATTTGTATCCAGGTGATTATTTGATAGATTTTGCTAAAGATATTTTAAAGTCTAATAAAATTAAAGACTATAAAAATTTTGATAAGATATCTGAACAATTGACTATTTTAGCCATAGATGAAGCATTAAAATTGATAAAAAAGAATTTAGATAGCCTTGGCATTAATCATGATAATTTTGTAAGTGAGAAACAAATTGTTGCAAATCAAGAAGTTAAAAATGTAATTGATTTTCTTCGAAAAAAAAATTTCGTTTATAAAGGCAGGATAAAAGCACCAGCAACCGAAGAGAGTGCTGATTGGGTAGAGAGAGAACAGTTGCTTTTTAGATCTACTGATTTTGGTGATGATAAAGATCGAGCTTTACAAAAATCAGATGGATCTTGGACATATTTTGCTAGTGATGTTGCTTACCATAAAAATAAATTAGATCGAAAATTTGATTATTTGGTAAATATATTAGGTGCTGATCATGCTGGATATATTAAAAGAATATCATCTTCTGTAGACGCTTTATCAAATTCAAAAGGAAAACTTATTTGTAAAGTTAGTCAATTAGTAAAATTAATAAAAGAAAAAAAGCCCTTTAAAATGTCAAAAAGAAAGGGAGATTACATTACTGTAGATGATTTAATCAAAGAAGTTGGAAAAGATGCTGTTAGATTTATAATGTTGAATAGAAGTAGTGATGTTGAATTAGAGTTTGATTTTGATCAAGTAATAGAAAAATCTAAAGATAATCCGTTGTATTATGTTCAATATGCTTATGCTAGGATATCTTCTGTTTTCAGACACTTAGGAAAAAATATAAATAGTGAAATACAAATAACCAATTTTAAATTTGAATATTCAGAAGATGAAATAAATATTCTAAAAAAAATATCAGAATGGCCCAAATGTATAGATATAGCGACCAAAAAATTTGAACCTCACAGAATTCCAGTCTATCTTTATGAACTAGCTTCTCTATTTCACTCATATTGGAATTTAGGTAGAAGCAATATTGAAAAAAGATTTATTAATGATCAGAATAAAATTACTGATGATAAAATTATTTTTTTGAAGGTAATCTCAAATACTTTACGGAATGGAATGAACATACTTGGTGTTTCAACACCTGAAAAGATGTGATGGTAAAAGAATTAAAATACTTAATATTTATAATCTTTATTTGTTTATTCTTATTTTTGACAATGAAATATTATTTTTCTGAAAAAAATATAAAAAATTCATATCGAGCAATAAATACAATAGATGATAAAATCGAGTTATTTGTAAAAAACTTACCAATTTTGAGTGAGGATACCAAAAATATGATTGAATATGTTGAGCAAACTAATGAAAATAAAAAAAAGAAATATAATTTTTGGAAATTATTAGAAAATAATGATTAACCGTAGATCATTTATTATAGGTATTAGATCTTATAAACTATCTTCAAAAGAAAAAAAATTTATAAAAAAATATAAGCCTTGGGGTGTGATATTATTTAAAAGAAATATAAAAGATATTAGACAATCAAAAAAATTAACTTTAGAGATTAGAAAAATATTTAAAGATAAAAATTATCCAATTTTAATAGATCAAGAGGGTGGTCGCGTAAATCGGTTAGAAAATATTATTTCATTTGAAAGTTTTACATCTGAATTTTTTGGAAAAAAATTTATTTCAGATAAAAGAAAATTTAACATTCTATTTCAATTATTTATAAGTAAAACTTCCTATTTACTTAAATTAATAGGTGTAAACATTAATACAGTTCCAGTTCTGGATTTACGAGTTAAGGGTTCTTCAAATATAATTGGTAATAGATCATATTCAGCAAATCCTAAAATAGTATCAGCTATTGGAGATTTTTGTATTAAATCTTATCAATCTAATGGCATTGGAACTGTCATGAAACATATACCTGGACACGGACTTGCAAAGGTTGACAGTCATTATTCAACTCCAATTATAAATAAGAAAATTAGTTATTTGAAAAAAAGAGATTTCATTACATTTATGAATAAAAAGACTTTTTTTGCAATGACAGCTCACATTATATTTAAAAAAATAGATAAATTAAACACAGTTACACATTCAATTAAAATGATTAAATTTATTAGAAAAAAAATTGGTTTTAGAAATATTTTGATTTCAGATGATTTATCTATGAAAAGTTTAAAGGGGAATCTTAAAGAGAATACAATTAAAGCTTTTAAAGCTGGATGTAATATTGTGTTACATTGCAATGGTATAATTAAAGAAATGGAAATAGTTGGAAAAAATTCACCATTAATAGATAAATTTATAATTAAAAAAACATCACAATTTTACAAAATTTTAAGTTAATATAAAAAAATGTTAGAAAATGATTCTCCACTTTTTAAAGTTGATATAGATAATTTTAATGGATCTTTGGATGTATTATTAGACCTAGCAAAAGCTCAAAAGGTTAACTTGGAAAATATTTCAATAACAAAATTAGCAGATCAATTTTATAATTTTGTAACAAAACATGAAAGTTTAAATTTAGAATTAGCTTCAGAATATTTATTGATGGCTACTTGGTTGGCCTATTTAAAATCTAAATTATTATTACCAGGAACACCAGAAGAGGAATTTAAAGTTAATGAAGTTGCAGAAAAATTAAAATTACAATTGAAGAAACTTGAGTTAATAAGATTATTATCAGATCAAATGCTTAAGAGAAAAAGATTAGGTAGAGAAATTAGAAATCGTGGAATGAAAGCTGGTATCAGGCCGATTTATAATAGTGAATATAGCATTAATTTATTTGAAGTATTAAAAACATACTCATCAATTATTATGACAAAAGATTTTCAAACGATGAGTATTCCTAAATTACCTGTATTTACAACAGAAGAAGGAATTAAAACAATTAAAAATTTTTTTGGTAAATTAAATAATTGGAAAAAATTAGATGAATTAATACCTAAAAATTTTAAAAAGAATTTGAAATACAAAAAAACTGGAAAAGCAGGTATTTTTGCTGGCTCATTAGAGTTAGTAAAAGAGGGAAATTTAAAAATTAAGCAAGAAAATCTTTTTGAAGATATATATGTTAAAGAAAGTGAATAATGAAAAAAATTAAAAAAAAAACCAATAATATTATTAAGTTTCCAGCAAAATTAACTTCAATCGAAAAGGAAATAGAAGGCATTGTATTTGCCGCTGCTGAACCTCTAGATATAGAAACTATTGAAAATAAGATTACAAAAAAAACAGATGTTGAAAAGATATTGCTAAAGTTACAATCTGAATATTCTGATCGTGGTATTAATTTAGTATGTATTTCGAAAAAATGGTCATTTAGAACATCTCCAAATTTGTCTAATTTGATGTCTCAAGAAAAAACTGTTGAAAAGAAATTATCAAGAGCTGCAATTGAAACACTTGCAATTATTGTTTATCATCAGCCAGTTACTAGAGCTGAAATTGAGGAAATAAGAGGTGTTGCTTTTGGAACCAATACATTAGAAATATTAATGGAACTAAACTGGGTCAAGCCTGGGGGAAGAAAAGATGTTCCTGGTAAACCAATTTTGTACGTTACTACAGATGATTTTTTAAGCCATTTTAACCTGCAAAAACTATCTGATTTACCAACTGTTGAAGAACTTGGTGCTGCTGGATTAATTGATAGCACAAATATAGATAATTCAATTTTTGGAACAGGGAAATTTTATAAAGAAAAACAAGATGATAAGAAAGAAGATATTTATTCAAATATTGATGAAATGTTAAATAGCACCCTTGAAACTAAGGAGGATAAGTAAAAAGCTACTTTTAATTTTACAATAAAAAGGGTATAAGAAATTATTATGATGCCAAGCTTAACACAAATTGCTGTTGTAGTAATTATAATCGTTTTATTATTTGGCAGAGGAAAAATATCTAGTTTAATGGGTGATCTTGCCAAGGGTATCAAAAGTTTTAAAAAGGGAATGGCTTCTGATGTTACTGAGGAGGCTGAACCTAAAAATATTTCTGACGATAATAAAGATACTAATAATCCCAGCGACAAAGAATAAATCACATGCCTACAATCGGTTGGTTTGAGATTTTAATTGTTGTAATAATTGCTATTGTTGTTTTAGGTCCAAAAGATTTTCCTATTATGTTAAAAAAAGTTGGCTCTTGGGTTGGCACTGCAAAAAGATATATTAACAATATTCAAAGTGAAGTTTCTAATATTAATCTTGAGGAAAATAAAATAGAAAAAAAAGAAGATAAAAAAGATGACTCATGATGAAAAAGATGGTGGTTTCGTAACTCATTTAGCTGAGCTAAGAAAAAGATTAATTCATAGTTTTATTTTTTTAATTATTTTTTTCATTGCTTGCTATTTTTTTGCTGAGCATCTATATGGTTTCTTGGTAGAACCTTTTGCCAAGGCTGTAAAAGACGATGGATCAGAAAGAAGATTAATTTTTACAGCACTTCAGGAAACTTTTTTAACTTATTTGAAAGTTTCTTTTTTCACTGCTTTTTTTGTTACTTGTCCATTTATATTAATGCAAATTTGGAAGTTTATAGCTCCAGGACTTTATAAACATGAAAAAATTGCAATTCTACCTTACTTAATTTTAACACCAATATTATTTTTATTAGGTGGAATGTTGGTTTATTATTTAATTATGCCTTTAGCTATTAAGTTTTTTTTATCTTTTGAAAGTACTGGTTTATCTACTAATTTACCAATACAATTAGAAGCAAAAGTAAACGAATATCTTTCTTTAGTAATGAAACTAATATTTGCTTTTGGAATTAGTTTTCAATTACCTGTTGTCTTAAGTTTACTAGCAAGAGTAGGAATAGTTGATTCTGTTTTTTTAAAAAAAAGAAGGAAGTATGTTGTTGTAATTATTTTTTCTGCAGCTGCTATTTTAACTCCACCAGACCCAATAACTCAAATTGGATTAGCTATACCATTATTAATTTTGTATGAATTATCAATTTTTTCAGTAAAATTTATAGAAAATAAAAATTTAAAAAATTCTGATGCATGATTTAAAAGAAATAAGAAAAGATTTTTCCACTTTTGAGGAAGCACTTAAAAAAAGATTGGTGAATATAGACTTAAATATATTAAAAGATTTAGATATTCAGAATAGAGATTTAATTCAAAAAAAAGAGTTGTTAGAAAAAGAAAAAAAAGACATATCTAAATCTAAAGATAAATCTCTTTTTGCCAAGTCCAAAGAAATTTCTCGATCAATTGATAAACTCTATGAAAAACAAAAAAAAATTAGATCAGATCTAGAAAAGATATTATCTAATATTCCTAATACTCCACACGTTGATGTTCCTATTGGAAAAAATGACAATGATAATGTTGAAGTTACCAGATCTGGTGAAATACCTGAGTTTGATTTTAAACCTATGTCACATTATGAAATTGGTGAAAAACTTGATATGCTAGATTTTGATTTAGCTACCAAAACTACAGGTTCTAGATTTGTTTTTGTAAAAAAAAAATTAGCATTATTGGAAAGGGCTATTTCAAATTTTATGTTGGATATTCACATAACAAAAAATGGTTATGAAGAAATTTCACCGCCTCTATTAGCTTCTGAAAATAGTATGTTCGGTACAGGTCAACTTCCTAAGTTTGAAAATGATCAATTTGAGGTGAAATTAGATGAAGGAGGTGAGAGAAAATTTTTAATTCCTACGGCAGAAGTTATCTTAACAAATATAGTTAAAGACAGAATAATAGGTCTCAATTTACTTCCTATGAGGTTTGTTGCATCTACTCCATGTTTTAGAAAAGAAGCTGGTAGTTATGGAAAAGATACCAAAGGAATGATTAGACAACATCAATTCTATAAAGTTGAAATGGTAAGTATTGTAGAACAAACAAAATGTATGGAAGAACTTGAAAGAATGACTAATTGTGCAACAGGTATTTTAGATCTTTTGGAGTTGCCTTATAGAAAAGTAATTTTATGTAGTGGAGATATGGGTTTTAGCGCCGAAAAAACCTATGATATAGAAGTATGGTTACCTTCAGAAAATAAATACCGAGAAATTTCATCATGTTCTTCATGTGGTACTTTTCAAGCAGTGAGAATGAAAACTAGGTATAAAAACCAAAAAAAAGAAACTTTATTTCCTGGGACTTTAAACGGAAGTGGTCTTGCTATAGGAAGAACTTTGATTGCTGTTATGGAAAATTATCAACAAAAAGATGGTTCAATTCGAATTCCAAAAGTATTAAGACCTTATATGAACAATTTAGAAAAAATTTCAGTCAATTAAAGTTGTTTTAATCACTTAGATAGTATAAATATCTTTTTTTAATCAAGGAGTTTTATGGAAAGTTCAGGAATAGGTCAATTTATACCGCTAATATTAATATTTGTAATTTTTTATTTTTTCTTAATTAGACCGCAACAAAAAAAAGTTAAAGAACATAAAGCAATGGTTGAGGGTTTAAAAAAAGGAGATAAAGTTGTGACATCAGGGGGAATTACTGGAACAATAACGAGAGTAATTGATAATGATAAGATAGAGGTGGAAATTGCTGAAAATGTTACTGTAGAAGTTATTAGAGGAACTGGTGTTCAAAGCCTAATGAATTCTCAAGAAGTTAAGAAATAGATTTTTTAAATAGTGTTATACTTTTCGAAACTTAGAATAATAATAATTTCGTTAGTTTCATTATTTTTTTTACTTATAGCGTCATCTAATCTTTTTAATTTTAATAATAATATATTAAATAAAAAAATTAATTTAGGTTTAGATTTACAAGGTGGTTCTTATCTTCTTTTAGAAATTGATAATACACCTGTTATTGAGCAAAAACTTCAAAATTTAACAATTACTTTAAGAAATTTTTTCAAAGAAAAAAATATAAGATTATCTAATTTAAAACTTCTTAACGAAAAACTATCATTTTCTGTTGATGAAGAATTTAAACAATTAATTTTAGACGAGTTTAATAACGAAAACAGTAATTTAAACCCTTATTATCCCAGATTTAAATCTCATCAACTTAGTATTGAAGAGATTGATAATTCTTTTCATGTTAGCTTTTCTAAACAAGGATTAGTGGAATTAAAAATATCATCACAAGATCAGGCTTTAGAAATTGTAAGAAGAAGAATAGACGAAATTGGAACTAATGAACCAAATATTCTTAAAAGAGGAAATGATAGAATTTTAGTAGAACTCCCTGGTTTAGATGATCCAATGAGAATTAAATCCTTATTAGGAAAAACAGCAAATTTGACTTTTAGATTTGTGACTACTTCAGATGCTGATTCTTTTGGATCTGAAAAACTTAAATATGAGGATACTAATGAAGAGGCAATAGTTAGTAAAAGAATCATCTTAAGTGGAGATAATCTTTTAGATGCTCAACCAAGAATGAATAGTGAAACTAATGAAACCGTTGTTTCTTTTACGCTTGATAGAGTTGGTGCTAAACGATTTGGTAAAGCAACCTCAACAGGTATAGGAAAACAACTTGCTATTGTTTTAGATGGAAAAATTATTAGCGCTCCTGTTATCAGAGATACTATAGCAAGTGGATCAGGACAAATCAGTGGTGGTTTCACATTCCAATCAGCAACTGATTTAGCTTTACTTTTAAGATCGGGAGCATTACCAGCTCCATTAAATATTATAGAAGAAAGAACCGTCGGTCCAGATCTAGGTAAAGACTCTATTAAAGCAGGAGTAGTTGCTTTAATAATTGGTTTTATTTTGGTTGTAGTATTTATTTTTATAAAATACAAAATTTTTGGATTAATAACTAATCTTACTTTGATTATCAATTTATTTTTATTAGTTGGAATTTTAACCTTATTTGAAGCAACATTAACTTTGCCTGGAATAGCTGGAATAATTTTAACAGTGGGTATGGCCGTAGATGCGAATGTTTTGATATTTGAAAGAATTAAAGAAGAATTGAAAAATGAAAAAAATAATTTAATAGCTTTTGATAGTGGTTATACAAAATCAAAAACAGCTATTTTAGATGCAAATGTTACCACCTTATTAGCTGCCATCATTTTATTTTTTATGGGCTCTGGACCGATAAAAGGTTTTTCTTTGACCCTAGGCGTTGGAATACTGACGACTTTATTTTCAGTGTATTTTATAGCAAGATTACTAACTGTTTTATATGTCTCTAAAAACAAAGAAAAAGAAAGGCTAATTTAAATGATTGCTTTTAATAAATATTATAACAAATTTAATATTCTTTCTGTTAGTTTGGTTTTGATATCTTTATTACTATTAATATTTAAAGGTTTAAATTTTGGTATAGATTTTAAGGGTGGAACTTTAATTGAACTAAGATCAACTGATACAAAAATAAATGTTTCATCTTTAAGAGATAATTTAAGTCAAATGAATCTAGGAGATGTTTCTGTTAAGAATTTTGGAAATAATACTGATTTTTTGATTAAATTTGAAAATAATGAAAGTAAAAATATAATTGAAGAAATAAGAAAGAATTTAGAAAATTCATTTGGAAATGATTTCGACTTCAGGAGAGTAGAAAACGTTGGCCCAAAAGTTAGTGATGAATTATTAAAGTCTGGAATAATTGCTATTTCAGTAGCACTAACTTTAATGCTAATTTATATTTGGATCAGATTTGAATGGCAATTTAGCCTAGGTGCAATTTTAGCCTTATCTCATGATGTAATTGTTACACTAGGTATATTTTCGCTATTAAGTCTTGAAATAAACTTATCAATTATCGCAGCAGTGTTAACCATTGTTGGTTATTCAATGAACGATACAGTTGTGATTTATGATAGAGTAAGAGAAAATTTAAGAAAATATTCTGATATAAAAATCTTTGATTTAACAAATATTTCAATTAATGAAACATTATCTAGAACTTTGATAACATCAGTAACAACATTATTAGCTTTGATTTCTATATTTTTTTTTGGTGGCGAGATATTAAAAGGTTTTTCTTTAGCAATGATTTTTGGAGTATTATTTGGAACTTATTCATCTATATATATTGCGAATACTGTCTTAGTAAGGCTTAATGTTTCACAAAAAACTATTTTAAAGGAAGAAAAATAATTAATATAAATTTTGTGCAGCTACCATTGTAAGCAACATCGGTAGTGATAATAATGTGTTTGTTCTTGAAAAAAGCATAGCTGTTCTTGCCGATTTCGCTTTTAATTCAGGATCACATTCAACAATTCCTAAAGCTCTTTTTTGATTTGGCCAAATTACAAACCAAACATTAAAAGCCATTATTAAACCTAACCACATTCCTAGTCCAATAGCAGTATGTTTTGGAATACCTGATCCAATGCTGAGTGTCATCGCATCATGTAAATATCCATTTAAATATGCGAGTATCAAACCTGATAAGATAGTAAAAGCAGCAGCCCATCTAAAATAAAATAATGCTGCTGGAGCTATTACTTTACCTACCGCGGGTTTTTGTTCATCTGGAATTTTTGACATATTTGGTATTTGAACAAAATTAAAATACCAAAGTAAACCAATCCACATGATACCTACTACAACATGTGTATATCTTGCCACCCAACTCCAAAAGAGCGTATCAAAAGAAAAACCATCATTTTGATAAAAAAAACCCAAAAATAATATTATTGATAGGGCTAATGAAGCGTGAATAGTTTTAGATAATGATGATAGTAAATTACCCATAGCAAATTTATATACTAATTTTAAGAAAATTTAACTAGTAAATTTATAATTTTAAAAGAGGTTTTAAAAATTTTCCTGTATAACTATTAGAAATTTTGCATATTTCTTCTGGTTTACCTTCTGCGATAATTTTTCCACCTTTAACACCACCTTCTGGACCCATATCAACAATATAATCAGCTGTTTTAATTACATCGAGATTATGCTCAATAACCACAACTGTGTTTCCTAAAGCAACGAAAGTATGAAGTATTTCTAGTAATTTTTTAATATCATGTTGATGTAATCCTGTAGTTGGTTCGTCTAATATATAAATAGTTCTACCAGTTGATCTTTTGGATAATTCTTTTGCTAATTTGATTCTTTGTGCTTCACCACCAGATAATGTGGTAGCTTGTTGTCCAATTTTAATGTACCCTAAACCAACTTTTTTTAAAGTAAGTAGTTTAGATTTTATATTTGAAATATTCTCAAAAAATTCACATCCTTCATCAACAGTCATATCAAGTACATCAGCAATACTCTTATCCTTAAACTTAATCTCTAAAGTTTCACGATTATATCGAGTACCTTTACATTCATCACATTGTATATATACATCGGGTAGAAAGTGCATCTCATATGTAATAACTCCATCTCCTTCACATGCCTCACATCTACCACCTTTAACATTGAAAGAAAATCTTCCAGGCTTATAACCTCTTGATTTTGATTCAGGTAAAGATGTAAACCAATCTCTAATTGGACCAAATGCCCCCGTATAAGTTGCTGGATTTGATCTTGGTGTCCTTCCAATAGGTGATTGATCTATATCTATAATTTTATCGACTAGCTCTGTTCCTTTAAAATTTTTAAAAGGTTTTGGAATTTTTCTTGATTTGTTATTATTCAAGGTAAGGTTCAATGCATTATATAAAGTTTGTAATACTAAAGTTGATTTACCACTTCCAGATACTCCAGTAACACAAGTTAAATTACCTAATGGTATTTTTAAATTAACATTATCTAAATTATTTCCAGTAGCTCCATTAATTTCTAAAAATCTTCCATTTTTAGCTAAGCGTCTTTTTTGTGGTACATGTATTTTTAGTTTATTAGATAGATACTTTCCGGTAATACTATTTTCATTTTGACTTATTTCTTCACAACTTCCTTGTGCAACAATTTTTCCGCCATTGTTACCTGCTTCCGGTCCAAGATCTATTATGTGATCTGCATTCTGCATTGTTTCAGTATCATGTTCAACTACAATAACCGTGTTTCCTAAATCTCTTAATCTCTTTAATGCATTTATAAGTTTTACATTGTCTTTTTGATGAAGGCCTATTGAGGGTTCATCTAAAACATAAAGAACTCCAGTTAAACCAGATCCAATTTGTGAAGCAAGTCTTATTCTCTGAGCCTCTCCACCGGATAGAGTTCCAGACTCTCTTGAAAGAGTTAAATAATCAAGACCAACATTCAATAAAAAATTCAATCTTTCATTGATTTCTTTAAGTATATGTTCTGCAATTTTTAATTGTTTTTTATTAAGATTATTTTTTAAATCTTCAAACCATTTAGAGGCGTCAGATATAGATTTTTTTGTTACTTCACTAATATGAAGACCATTTATTTTTACACAAAGTGCTTCATCTTTTAATCTATAACCATGACATCTTTCGCATTTAGTATCTGATTGATATTGAGCTATTTCTTCTCTCTTCCAATCACTATCAGTTTCCAAATATCTTCTTTCTAAATTATTGATTACTCCTTCGAATGTTTTTTTATATGAATATTTTTCATAACCATCATCATAGGAAAATTTTATTTCCTCATCGTCAGATCCATAAAGAATAATATCCTTTATTTTTTTGGATAGTTTTGACCATTTTTCATCTAATGAAAAATCGTAATGTTTAGCTAATGAAGCAAGAGTTTGTGCATAATATAATGTTGTAGTTTTTGCCCACGGTTCAATAGCTCCTGAACTAATACTTTTTTTTTCATTTGGTACTACTAATTTTGGATCTACATTTAACTTTACACCTATTCCTTCACATTCTTCACATGCACCAAATGGACTATTAAAAGAAAATAGTCGTGGTTCTATCTCTTCAATAGTAAAACCACTTTCAGGGCAAGCAAATTTTGTTGAAAAAATTTGTTTTTCTACTTTTCTGAATTTTTTTGGTAATGTTTCATCCTCATACTCAATAAAAACTAAACCATTTGCTAAATTAACTGAAGTTTCTATACTTTCAGCTAATCTATTACCTAAAGAACTATTTAAAACAATCCTATCAATTAAAATAGATATATCATGTTTTATTTTTTTATTTAATTCTGGAACCTTATCGATATCATATAAAATATTATCTATTTTGATTTTTCTAAATCCTCTTTTTTTGTAACTCTGTATTTCTTTTTTGTATTCACCTTTACGACCTCTAACTACTGGAGAATATATATAAATAGTAGATTTTTTGGGTAATTCTTTAATTTTGTCAACTATTTGAGAAATAGTTTGAGACTCTATAGGTTTACCTGTGAAAGGTGAAAATGGGACACCAGCTCTTGCATAAAGAACTCTCATGTAGTCATATATTTCTGTAACAGTAGCGACTGTAGATCTTGGATTTTTAGAGGTATTTTTTTGTTCTATTGAGATAGCTGGACTTAATCCTTCAATTAAATCTACATTCGGTTTTTTCATTTTATCTAAAAATTGACGTGCATAAGCTGACAAACTTTCAACATATCTTCTTTGCCCTTCAGCATATACTGTATCAAAAGCTAGAGATGATTTTCCTGAACCTGACAGACCTGTTATAACAATAAATTTATCTTTTGGTATTTCTAATGAAATATTCTGTAAGTTGTGTTCTTTAGCTCCCTTAATAACTATCTTTTTGATCATAATTCTTGTTGCTTTGACTTAATAAAATTAATATTCAGAGTAAATTGTGATATAATTCAAATAAATTAATTTAACAAATAATAAAATATTATGGCTGGAAGTTTAAATAAAGTACTTTTAATTGGTCGTTTGGGCGCAGATCCCGAAATAAAACAAATGGTTAATGGCAAAAGTGTTGCTAGATTGAGTCTTGCAACAAGCCAATCATGGAAAGATAAAAATACTGGTGAAAAAAAAGAAAAAACGGAATGGCACCGTATAGTTGTATTCAACGAGGGCTTAATAAATGTGGTGCAACAATATTTAAAAAAAGGTGCTCAAATTTATGTTGAGGGGCAATTATCTACTAGAAAATGGAAAGATGAACAATCTGGACAAGATAAATATTCTACAGAAATTATTATTCAAGGATATAATTCTTCATTAACAATGTTGGGTGGAGGCAATTCCTCAAATAACATTTCTAATGACTCCAATCAATCATCAAATAATAATGATGAAATGTCTCAAATATCTAATGATATGGATGATGAAATTCCATTTTAGAAACTATGGAAAAATCTGAGATACAAAACGATAAGAACATAAAATTAATCTCAATGCATGATGAGATGAGTTCGTCTTATCTCTCTTATGCAATGAGCGTAATAGTTAGTAGAGCACTTCCAGACATAAGAGACGGATTGAAGCCTGTACATAGACGAATTTTATACGCAATGTATAAAGGAGGCTATGATTGGTCTAAACAATTTAGAAAATCAGCAAGAATTGTCGGAGACGTGATAGGTAAATATCATCCTCATGGAGATCAGTCTGTGTACGATGCTTTAGTTCGTATGGTTCAAGATTTTTCTATGAGTCTTCCTTTGATTGATGGTCAAGGAAATTTTGGATCAATAGATGGAGATCCACCTGCAGCGATGAGATATACTGAAACAAGACTTTCAAAAGTATCTCAATTTCTAATTGACGATATTGAAAAAAATACAATTAATTTTAAAAATAATTACGATGAAACAGAAAAAGAACCAGAAGTTTTACCAGCTCAATTTCCAAATTTATTAGTAAATGGAGCAGGTGGTATTGCAGTTGGAATGGCAACTAGTATTCCTCCACATAATTTAGGAGAAATAATTAATGGAACATTAGCGTTGATAGAAAATAAAGATATTAAGATTAAAGATTTAATGAAACATATACCTGGTCCAGATTTTCCAACTGGTGGAATTATAATTGGTAAAGATATAATAAAACAGGGTTATAATAAGGGTAGAGGATCTTTTAAAATGAGAGGAGAAATTTCCATTGAAAGTT
>CACFIH010000010.1 GCA_902566365.1 uncultured Pelagibacteraceae bacterium | reverse complement strand
ATTCATGGAAGATATGACTTATGACATGGCAGGTTCAGCTGTGGTAGTTGGTTTGATGAAAAATTTAGCTTTGAGAAAGGCAAAAATAAATGCTGTTGGTGTAGTAGGGCTAGTTGAAAATATGCCAGGTGGGAATGCACAGAGACCAGGGGATATTGTAAAGTCCTTTAGTGGCAAAACAATTGAAATCTTGAATACCGATGCTGAAGGAAGATTAGTTTTAGCTGATGCTTTGACTTTCACAGAAAGAAAATATAATCCGCAATTTATAGTAGATTTGGCTACATTAACAGGAGCAATCATTGTTTCATTAGGTTCAGAATATGCAGGTCTTTTTTCAAATAATGATAAATTATCTTCACAACTTTTTGATGCTGGATTGAAAGTTGATGAGAAAGTATGGAGAATGCCACTGAGTAAAAATTATGATAAGTTAATTAACTCCAAAAATGCAGACATGCAAAATATTAATTATATAGGAGGTGCTGGATCAACAACAGCAGCACAATTTTTACAAAGATTCATTTTAAAAGATACACCATGGGCTCATTTAGATATCGCAGGCATGGCTTTTTCAAAATATGGAGGAGCATTAAGCTCATGGGGTGCAACAGGATTTGGAGTGAGATTATTAAATAAACTAATTGAAGATAATTATGAGTAATATTGAGCAAACTTTATCGATTATTAAACCAGATGCAGTAGAAAGAAACTTAGAAAGAGAGATAAAAGAATTTTTTTTACATAAAGGTTTTAAAATTTTAAAAGAAAAAAAGATTCAAATAGAAAAAAATGAAGCAGAAAAATTTTATAAAGTTCATGAAACCAAACCTTTTTTTAATGATTTATGCAGCTATTTATCATCAGGACCAATAGTGGCGATGGTTCTGGAAAAAGAAAATGCAGTTTTGGATAATAGAGAATTAATGGGAGCAACAAATCCTAAAGAAGCAGATGAAGGAACTATTAGAAAAAAATACGGTATATCAATAGATAAAAATTCTATTCACGGTTCAGATAGCGTTGAGAATGCTAAAATTGAGATTGATTTTTTTTTTAAAGATTAACTATTGAACTTAAGATAAAATTTTTTTTATAGCTTTTGGAAATAAGACATGCTCTTTTTGGAGAACTTTTTTTGCCAGAGTTTTCACAGTATCATTTTTAAAAATTTTAACTTTTTTTTGTAGAATAATTTTACCAGAATCTAATTTAGAGGTGACATAATGAACAGTGCAACCAGAAAATTTTTCCTTATTTTTTATTACTCTTTCATGGGTATTTAAGCCTTTATATTTAGGTAAAAGAGATGGGTGGATATTGATTATTTTTCCATCAAATCTTTTTATAAAATTTTTAGATAAAATTTTCATAAAACCTGCTAGACAAATTAAATGTACTTTATTTTTTTTTAGATCGACTAAAATTTTTTTTTCATCCAAAAATTTTTTTTTGAATCCATAAGTTTTTTTTTTAATATTGTATTTTTTTGCATAGATAAGTCCTTTTGCATTTATTGAATTAGAAATTATAAGTTTTATGATTATTGGAGAATTTCTAAGCAATGAAAATTTGATTAAATTTTTTAAATTACTTCCAGTACCTGAAATGAAGACTGCAGTATTAATTTTTTGAATACCAATTGATTTTTTCATTTAATTTGACTTTATTTTTTCCTTTAGAAATTTTTCCAATAACGTATGGTTTAAATCTTTTTGAAAAATATTTGTAAATTATATTTAGTTTTTTTGGATTTATTATTAAACAAAATCCCACACCACAATTAAAAGTTTTTATCATTTCATTATCTTCGATTTCATTTTTTTTTAACCATCTAAATATTTTTTGAGTTTTAATCTTATTTAAATCTATTTCTGCACAAAGTTTATTAGGAATTACTCTTTTAATATTGTCAGGAATACCTCCCCCAGTAATATTTGCACATCCATTAATCAAATCTTTATCAATTAATTTTAATATTTCTTCAACATAAATTTTAGTTGGCATCATCAATTCTTTTTTTAAAAAATTATTCTTAGTTATATTAATTTTTTTTTTTTTAATGATATTTCTTATCAAAGAATAACCATTTGAGTGTAAACCTGATGAAGGTATAGCTAAAATAAGATCATTTTTTTTTATTTTATTTCCATTAAGAATTTTTTTTTCATCAACGATACCAACTGCAAAACCAGCAATATCAAATTTACCTTTTTCATAAGTACCTGGCATTTCTGCAGTTTCACCACCAACGAGTTCACATTTAGATATTTTACATCCCTTAAAAATACCTTTCATTATTGACTTTAATTTATACAAATCAATTTTATTGATTGAAATATAATCTAAAAAAAGAAGAGGCTTTGCACCTTGAACAATTAGATCATTAACACTCATTGCCACCAAGTCGATTCCAATTGTATTGTATTTTTTCAATTGATTAGCTATTTCAATTTTTGTACCAACTCCATCAGTACATGCTACAAGTTTTGGTTTTTTTATAGATGAAGGTATATCGCTAACTGACCCGAAACCTCCAATATTATTCAACTTTTTTTTGCCTTTTTTTTTTGATGAAATATTTGATATGAATTTAACAAATTTATCTGCAGTTTTAATATCAACACCGCTTTTTTTATATGTAAATAATCTTTTATTCATTACTATATAGTATGAGATTTATTGCTAAAATAATATTTTCAAAAAAGTTATATATTTTTTTTCTATTTCTATCTCTATATATATTTTTTTTTTCCACAGTTAAATTTGAAGTAAAAGCATTTGAAATCAACAACATAGATGTATCTAAACCATTTGAGATGGATTTTAATAAAAATGATGTAATTAATGAAGGTTTTAAAAAAGCTTTTTTTGAATTAATTTCCCTTATTTTAAGTTCTCAAGATCAAAAAAAAATAGATCAAATAAAACTCAATGAAATAAAAAGTATGGTAGAGACATTTACAATTACAGAGGAAAAATTTGTTGATGAGATTTATTATGTAAATTTGGGTGTTTCTTTTAATAAGAAAAATGTTTTTAACTATTTAGAAAAAAAAAATATATTTCCATCGATATCTCAAGAAAAAAGTTTTTTATTTATCCCAATTATAATTGATGAAAATAAAAAGGATTTGTTGATTTTTTATAATAATAAAGTTTATACTGAATGGAAAAATTATTCAAAAAGTTATCATTTAATTAAATATATTTTACCAGAGGAAGATCTAGAAGATCTGGATATTATAAAAAAAAAATATGAATTTATTGAGGAGTACGATTTTAAAGATATAACAAATAAATATGATTTAAATAGTTCTATAATTGCATTAATTTTTAAGAATGAGAAAGAGTTAAGAGTTTTATCGCGAATAACAGACGGAGATAGTATAATATTAAAAAATAATACATTTCCACTAGCAAAATTCGACAATAAAAAAAATTTAGAGAATCTTATAATCAATTTAAAAACAATTTATGAAGATTACTGGAAAGCATCAAATCAAATTAATACATCTATAAGATTAATCTTAAATGTAAAAGTGAATAATAAAGATAATTTAAAAAATCTGAGATTTGAAGAGACCTTAAGTGAAAATGATTTAGTTTATGATTTTTTTATTTCAAAATTTGATAAAGATTTTACATATTACCAAATCATTTTCAACGGTAGTCCAAATATTTTCTTAAAGACTATGAATGATAAAGATTATACATTTGATACTCAAAATAAGATATGGATATTAAAATGAATGATTCAAATCAGCTTCTGCTTAAATTAAAGCATGATCAAAATTTTAGAGATGAAGACTTTTTTGTTTCAGATAGTAATAAACATGTATTTGATCTTCTTAATAATTGGCCAAAATGGGAAAAAAATTTCTTAAATATATATGGTGAAAATTTTTCTGGAAAAACGCATTTAGTAAATATTTTTCTAAAAAAATTTAAAGGAATAAATTTTGAGTCAAATTTATTTAAAAATGAAAACTTGAAAGAAATTAAAGTGCATCAAAATATTATTCTGGAAAATTTAGACGATAAGATTAATGAAAAATTGATTTATACATTAGTTAACATTATCGATCAGGATAATAAATATCTAATTGTTACGTCAAAATTACCAATTGTAAGTATTAAATTTCAATTAGAAGACTTACAATCGAGATGTAAAAATTTTCTTCTTCTAGATATCAAAAAACCTGACGATGAATTGATATTCGCTTTAATATTGAAAAATTTATCAGATCGTCAAATTTTTATAGAAAAAAAGTTAATTAATTACATAATAAAGAGAATTGATAGATCATATAGAAAAATATTTGATTTTATATATAAGATCGACGAAATGAGTTTAAAAAAAAAAAAATCAATAAATTTAAAAATTATTAAAGAAGTTTTAGGAGAATGATTGAATAAGTACAGAAGCCATAATTGTAATGAATTAAGAAAAAAAGATGTAGACTCTAAAGTTCATCTCTCTGGATGGATTAATAAAAAAAGAGACCATGGAAATCTTTTATTCATTGACTTAAGAGATAATTATGGGATCACACAATGTATTATAGATAAAGAAAATTCGTGTTTTTCCTTGCTAGAAAAAATACAGCTCGAAACAGTAATTAAAATTGAGGGAAATGTTGTGAGCAGATCCAAAGAAACAATTAATGAAGAAATTCAAACTGGTGAAATAGAGGTTGTAATAAATAGTTTTGAAGTTTTAGGATCCTGTAAGGAATTACCTATGCCAGTTTTTAGTGATCAAGAATATGCTGAAGAAATAAGATTGAAATATAGGTTTTTGGATTTAAGAAGAAAAAAAATTCATGAAAATATTATTTTAAGATCAAAAGTTATCTCTTTTATAAGGGCGGAAATGACTAAACTAGGATTTTTAGAATATCAAACACCTATTTTAACTTCATCAAGTCCAGAAGGTGCTAGAGATTTTTTAGTTCCAAGCAGATTGAATCCAGGAAAGTTTTATGCTTTACCTCAAGCACCTCAACAATTCAAACAATTAATAATGGTTTCCGGTTTTGACAAATACTTTCAAATAGCCCCATGTTTTAGAGATGAAGATGCTAGAGCTGATAGAAGTCCAGGAGAATTTTATCAACTTGATTTGGAAATGTCATTTGTTGAGCAAGAAGATGTATTTAATGTTGTTGAAACACTTTTAGTTAATACTTTCAGAAAATTTTCAAGTAAAAAACTAATGTTCAATAAATTTCCTAAAATTTCATATAAAGATTCTATGTTAAAGTATGGAACAGATAAACCTGATTTAAGAAATCCATTAATAATAAATGATGTAACTGAAATTTTTTCAAGAGAGGATGTTTCACTTGATATATTTAAAAAGCTTATAAAATCAGGATCTAAAGTAAGATGTATCATAACTAAAAATACAAAGGATAAACCAAGAAGTTTTTTTGATACTATTGATAAGTGGGCTAAAGATGAAGGTGCATCAGGAATGGCATATTTTACAATCGAAAAAAATAACGAAATATCGGCGAAAGGTCCAGTAGGAAAATTTTTTTCAAAAGAGTCTCTTGAAGAGATTATGAAAAAAACTGGTGCAGAAGTAGGTGATAGTATATTTTTTGCGTGTAATACTAAAAGAGAGTTAGAAAGAATAACTTCATTAGCAAGAGATAAGATTGCAAAAGATTTAGATTTAATTGATGAAAATGCATTTGCTTTTTGCTGGATAGTCAATTATCCAATGTATGAAAAGGATGAGGAAACTAAAAAGATAAAGTTTAGTCACAATCCATTTTCTATGCCTCAAGGTAATATTGATGAAATCAATTTTGAAAAACCTTTAGAGATTTTAGCATATCAATATGATATTGTTTGCAATGGAATAGAACTATCATCGGGAGCTATTAGAAATCATATTCCTGAATTAATGTATAAACTATTTTCAATTGCTGGTTATAACAAAGAACAAGTTAATAAAAAATTTAGTGGCATGATTAGTGCATTAAGTTATGGAGCACCACCACACGGGGGAATAGCTCCAGGTATTGATAGAATTGTAATGCTTTTAGCTAATGAAAAAAATATAAGAGAAGTTACCATGTTTCCAATGAACCAAAATGCTCAAGATTTAATGATGAACGCACCATCAGAAGTAAATGATGATCAACTTAAAGAGTTAAATTTAACTTTAAAATTTAAGAAATAATTATTTTTTTCCTTTAAGGCTTATCTTAACATCAGATAAATCCACAAGGTTCTTTTTATAGTTATTTCTTACGAAGCCTTTACTAGTTATATCTTTAACGATCTTTAATAATTGACTTTGATCATCCATATTTTTTTCATCAAAATTTGTAGTATCATTATTTCCAATAGCTGGAGTATGAGCTAAATCTTCTCGATTTTGATAGGAAATAGCTAATTCCCTAAATATATAGTCTAAAATAGATGAAGCACTTAAAATTCTATCATTTCCATGAACTTTACCTGAGGGCTCAAATTTGGTTCCAACAAATGCACTTATAAATTCATCGAGAGGCACTCCATATTGCAACCCTAGAGAAACAGCAATTGCAAAGTTATTCATAAGCGCTTTTACTAATTCACCTTCTTTGCTTGTATCAATAAATATTTCTCCAATTTTACCATCTTCGTATTCACCAGTGTGTAAATAAACTTTATGATCTCCTATAGTAGCTTTTTGAATATATCCTTTTCTTCTATCCGGCATGCTGAACCTTTTTCCAGTATTATCTGAATTGCTATTATTATTGATTATTTTTTCAAGATTATTTGAATTCACTTGATTATTTTTGATAGGAATATTTATTTTACTATTTTTAATTATTTTTTTATCATTTGGGTCTAAATTTTTTGTCTTTCGATTATCTAATTTGACATCTAAAACCTCAAATTTTCCATCGTCTCTTTTTTCAAGATTTTTAAGCTCTGTTTCATTAATATCATCAAGGTAGTGGTTAACCTTAAATGTGCATGTATAATAAGTTTCAACTAAATATTTTGCCATTTGACCCCAATAATTAAAAAATTAATTTGAATAATGATTCATTAATTTATATACAAAATCAAATTTTAGTCTAATTTATTTTATACAATTTAGAATTGAAATTAATAAATTTTAATGTTGACATTTTTTAAAAAAATTTTCATTTGGTGGAATCAAGATACAATTGGAACACGTCTTAAAACTATTTTTTTTGGAAAGTATATTGGAAAAGATTCATTTGGGAATAAATACTATGAGAGCAGAAGTGGAAAAAGATGGGTTATATATGCAAATGAAATTGATGCATCTAAAATTCCAGTAGAATGGTATTCTTGGATACATTTTACTCCAAATAAAATTGAAAAAGATCATAATTTAAAAAAATATGATTGGCAAAAACCTCACAAACCAAATTTGACTGGGACAGAGTCTGCTTATTATCCAAATAAGAATAAAAATGTAAATGAAAAAAAATATAAAAGTTGGAAAAACTAAATTTTACTTATTTATATTTTTAGTAATTTCATTCTTGAATTTTTATTTTGTTTCTAGGGCTAATAGCAATCTAGAGGGAAGTTTTATTGAAATAAAAGTTTTAGATAAGATAAGTTCAAAAAATACCTTGGTAAAGATTAAAAATGGCGATGAGATAAAGCATCAGGACTTATCTATTAAAAGCATTAAATGTAAAAATTCAGAATTTGATGACAATCCTGAGATAACTGCTTATATACAGGTAAAAGATTTAACTAATAAAAATAAGGACGATGTTTTTGTGTTTAATGGCTGGATGTTTTCCTCTAGTCCATCAATAGTACCTTTTGACCATCCTGTTTATGATATATGGCTTATAAAATGTTATTAAATAAGCTTTTCATTATCAAGCCAGCTCACATTAAAATCAGAGTCAATAAATTTTTTATGGTTCAAAAGTTTTTTATGCAAAGGTATTGTTGTGGTAATACCTTCAATAACAAACTCATCTAAAGACCTATTCATTCTTTGAATTGCTTCAATTCTGTTTCTTCCATGGCAAATTAATTTACACACCATACTGTCGTAGTATGGAGTAACTTTGTATCCTTGATAAATAGCTCCATCTACTCTTGTTCTAAATCCTGATGGTTGGTGACACATTCCAATAATTCCAGGAGAGGGTTGAAAGTTTTTACTTGGGTCTTCTGCATTAATTCTACACTCTATTGCATGACCTCTTGGATTAATATCTGACTGTTTCAGTGCAGTTTCTCCAGAAAATGCAATCCATATTTGCTCTTTGATTATATCTATACCGGTAACCATTTCAGTAACAGGGTGTTCCACTTGCACTCTTGTGTTCATTTCTAAAAAATAAAACTTTCCATCCTCATAAATAAACTCAACAGTACCGGCACCTTCATATCCAATTTTACTAACCATATTTACTGTTTTTTCAAAAAGATCTCTTCTAATTTCATCTGTTAAAACTGGGCTAGGTGTTTCCTCAATTAATTTTTGATGTCTTCTTTGAACTGAACAATCTCTTTCATGTAAATGCACAGTTCTATTTTTTCCTGCTAAAATCTGAACTTCTATATGTCTTGGGTTTTGAAAAAATTTTTCAATATAAACTTCATCATTACCAAAATATTTTTTTGCCTCTGATTTTGCTATTGAAAAAAGAGTTTCAAAATCTTCTTCTTTATTCACTATCTTCATTCCTTTTCCACCACCTCCACCTGATGCCTTTATCAAAATTGGGAATCCAATTTTTTTACAAAGTTCTTTAGCTTCTCTTACATTTTTAACTCCACCCTCTGACCCCTCAATAACAGGTAAACCATTTTCTTTAGCAATTTTTTTAGCTTGTATTTTATCACCCATCATTTTTATATGTTTTGAAGATGCACCAATAAACTTAATTTTATTTTCCTCTAAAACTTTAGCAAAATTTGCATTTTCAGACAGAAAACCGTAGCCTGGATGGACCGCTTCTGCATTAGTTAGATCAATAGCAGATAACAGAGCTGGGATATTAAGATAACTATTTGCAGGTTGATGAGAGCCAATACAAATACTTTCATCAGCTAATTTTACATGCATACTTTCTCTGTCAACATTAGAATGAACTGCAACAGTTGAAATTCCCCACTCTTTACACGCCCTAATTATTCTGACTGCAATTTCCCCACGGTTTGCAATTAAAATTTTTTTAAACATTATTCTAAAATAATTAAGACTTGATCAAATTCAACTGGTTGACCATCGGAAACTAATATCTGTTTTACTATTCCATCTGATGTTGATGGAACGTGATTCATTGTTTTCATCGCTTCAACAATCATTACTGTATCGCCTTTTTTAATTTTTTTTCCTATTTCAACAAATTTTTTTGCACCTGGTTCTGGCGCGTGATAAGCTGTACCGATTATTGGTGATTTAACTTCAATACCTAAAGAAATTGTTTTTGGATTGTTAACTTTTTGATTTAAGGACTCTTTATTTGTGTTAGTTAAAGTTTGATTATTAATAGAAACATTATTTTTTGAAACTTTAATCTTTGTATCTTTTTCAGTATACTCTAACTCTGAAAGATTAAATTCATTTAAACAATCTGTTAATTCCTTAATTATTTTTTTATCAATTTTCATTTTTTAAGAGTTTTTGCATAGAAATTATGGCTAAAATATAACCATCAACCCCTAAACCAAAAATTCCTCCAGTTACTATATCACTTATCAAAGATTTTTTCCTAAATTCCTCTCTTTTATAAATATTTGATATATGTAACTCTATAATAGGTTTTTTAAAAATATCTAAAGCATCTCTTATAGCTACAGATGTGTGAGTAAATGCTGCAGCGTTAATAATTATACCATCAAATTTTTTTCTAGAATTCTGAATAATGTTTACCAATTCTCCCTCTACATTAGATTGAGATAATTCAAGTTCTAAACCTAATTCTTTTGATTTTTTAATACAATTTTCTTTTAATTCATTAAAACTAATAGTTCCATATTGTGATTGTTCTCTCTCACCTAATAGATTAAGATTTGGACCATTAATAATGATTATTTTATTATTCATTTAGCTTTTATATACGATGAAAAAAATAAAAAAAATAAAAATCAATATAAATGGTAAAGTAAAAATATTTCAAAACAATATTACTTTATTTAAAATAGTGAAAAATTTAAGAATACCATTAAAAAAAGTAGCAATTGAGTTAAATCATGAAATAGTAGATAAAAAAAGATTAAATAAAATACTGTTAAAAAATAATGATAGAATTGAAATAGTTCATTTTATCGGAGGAGGTTAATTTGGGAAAAGATAAATTGATGATAGCAAAAAAAAAGTTTAATTCTAGATTAATTGTTGGGACAGGGAAATACAAAAGCATGTCTCAATGTGCAAAAGCTGTAAGACTTTCTGGTGCTGATATAGTGACAGTAGCTGTAAGAAGAGTAAATATTAGTGATAAAAAAAAACCACTTTTAATGGATTATATTGATCCAAAAAAAATTACTTATTTACCAAATACTGCCGGATGTTTTAATTCTCAAGAAGCGCTTAGGACTTTAAGATTAGCTAGAGAAATAGGTGGATGGAAGTTGGTGAAATTGGAGGTTTTAGGAGACAAAAAAAATTTATTTCCAGAAATGATTGAAACTCTCAAATCAACAGAGGTTTTAGCAAAAGAAGGGTTTAAAGTTATGGTTTATTGTAATGATGATCCGTTAATGGCAAAAAGATTAGAAAATGTTGGTGCGTGTGCAATCATGCCATTGGCAGCACCAATCGGTTCGGGTTTAGGTATTTTAAATAAAATAAATATCAAAATAATTAGAAATCAAACAAAGTTACCATTAATCATTGATGCTGGACTTGGAGAAGCATCAGATGCTACGATTGCTATGGAACTAGGGTGTGACGGGGTTCTAGTTAATACTGCAATAGCAAAAGCAAAAAAACCTTTTGAAATGGCTTTAGCTTTTAAAAATGCTGTTATAGCTGGAAGACAATCTTTTTTATCTGGTAGAATAAAAAAAAATTTGATGGGAAAACCTTCTTCACCAATCAAAGGGATTATTTAACTTTTTTTCTAAGATTTTTCTTCTTATAAATTCTTTTTTTACTTTGTCTTTGTCTTTTATTCTTAAATTCTATTATATTATTTTCTTTAATTTTTAGATCAATTTTTTTTAAATTCTCATAATGCTCTATTATTTCTATTGTTTTTTTTGATTTATTCTTAATATCAATTATATACTCTGGTATAATCAAACTATCTTCGGAAATTATATCAATTTTAATTTTATTTTTTTTCTCAAAATAAGTTAAATCCTCAATAAAATTTTCTTGCAGAAAATCAGATATTTTTTTACAAACCTTAAGATCAACAAATTTTGCTTTGTTAACAACAGCTTTTAATTCAACTAATTTAAGTAGTTTAATTGCAAAAGATTCATTTGTAAGTTTTAATTTCCATTTAACTGCACTCTCCCTTAACCTCTGTCTAGACATTTCCAGTAGTCCAAAATTACTTATTCTTCCAATTTGAATACGTGCTCTATCAGATCTACATTTTTCTTTCAATTTTCTCTCAACGGTTCGTCTGTTGCTATAACTTAACATATCAATGAAATCGATGATAATTAAACCTGACAAATCTCTGATTTTAATTTGTCGAGCTATTTCATCTGCGGCTTCTAGATTTGTGTCAAGAGCAGTGCTTTCAACATTTTTTTGTTTTATTGAACTTCCAGAATTGATATCAATAGATACAAGTGCTTCTGTAGGATTTATAACCAAATAACCGCCAGATTTAAGTTTTATTTCTGATTCAAATATTTGATTGAGTTTCTGCTCAATTCCTTCTTCAATAAATAAAGGATTTTTTCCTCTGTATTTCTTTATTTTTTTTACGTGCGAGGGCATCATCATTTTCATAAAATTTTGAGCTTTTTTATATCCATCATTACCCTCAACAATTATATTTTTTGTGTCATCATCATACATGTCTCTTAAAGTTCTTTTAATAATTTCACTTTCTTGATGGATTAAAGAAGGTGCAACTGAATTAATTGCATTTTCTTTAATTTGGTTCCAAGTATTTACAAGAGTTGTTAGATCATGTTCAATTTCATTTTTAGTTTTATTACTTCCAGCTGTTCTCACGATCAATCCCATCTCTTTGGGTATATTAATTTCATTCAATATTACTCTAATTTTTTTTCTATCTGCAGGATTAAAAATTTTTCTTGATATACCACCTCCTTTAGGAGTATTTGGCATTAAAACAATATACTTTCCTGCAATAGATATAAAAGTACTAAGTGCAGCACCTTTTTGTCCACGCTCATCCTTAATAACTTGAACAAGAATTACTTGATTGGGTTTAATAACCTCTTGTATTTTATATCTTTTAAATTTAGGTTTATTTTCAACTTTATTTTCTTTTTCAAGATCTATTTCCTCTTTATCTACTGGTTCTTTTTTTTCTATCGGATCTTGTTCCTCAAATTTTCCTTCCGCTATATTTTCTTCTTCTTTAGCCTCGACCTCTTTGGAAAGTTCTTCTCTTGCTTTTTTTTCTTCTTGTTTAATTACCTCTAAATCACTTTTTGGAATTTGATAATAATCAGATTGAATATCGTTAAATGATAAGAAACCATGTCTCTCTCTTCCAAAATCTATGAAAGCAGCCTGAAGAGAGGGCTCTATTCTACTAACTTTACCTAAATAAATATTGTTTTTAATTAAATTATTTTTTAATCCTTCGTATTCGTAGTCCTCAATATTGTTTTCAGATTTAAGAACGACTCTAGTTTCATTTGGATGCGATGCATCAATATATAAATTTTTTTCCATAATATAGTTTTTGATTTTTTAATTAGCATAATATTTTTTTAAGAATTTTGTTTTCTCTGCCATAACTTTAACAAATTCCACTCTATAATGGTACCAAAATGAATAGACTTATAAAAAATATTTTTGTTGCTTTTTTGAGTTTTTTATTGGTTTTTTTAATACTTATTTTTGGAATATTATGGAATTTCTCTAATAACATACCTGATTATAGATTTTTAAAGAATTATAAACCTCCTGTTTCTAGTAAAGTTTATGCTGGGAATGGTGATTTAGTTGCTGATTTTTCAAAGGAAAAAAGAATTTTCATTCCATACGAATCTATTCCTCAAAATGTGATCAATGCCTTTTTATCTGCTGAGGATAAAAATTTTTTTTCTCATCCTGGAGTAGATGCAAAAGGTGTTTTGAGAGCGATAATCAATAATATTAAAAATATGATGACTTCTAAAAGATTAGAGGGGGCCTCAACAATCACACAACAAGTTGCTAAAAATTTTTTGTTGACCAATGAAGTAAGCTTAAACAGAAAAATAAAAGAGGCTATTTTGGCTTTTAGAATTGAGAGAGCTTTATCTAAAGAAAGAATTTTAGAGCTATATCTAAATCAAATTTACTTAGGTAGTGGAACATATGGTGTAGCAGCTGCAAGTTTAGAGTATTTTGATAAATCAATTAAAGATTTAGAATATTCAGAGGCATCACTATTAGCTGCTTTGCCCAAGGCTCCGAGCAAGTACAATCCATATAGAGATATAAAACTTGCTAAGTTTCGGAGAGATTTAGTTCTTAAAAATTTATTAGATAACGGTTTTATAAATTCAGATGAATATCAAGAATATAAAAAAGAGGAGATTAAATTAAAAAAATCAAAAAAAATTTTTTTAGAGGATGCGCAATATTATATTGAAGATGTAAGGAAAAATGTAATTGAAAAATTAAGTTATGATAAAGTTTATAAACAAGGTTTTAATATAAACTCACCGATTAATTTAGAAATTCAAAAAATTGCTACAGACTCATTGAGAAAAGGTTTGATAGATTATGATAGAAGAAAAGGGTGGAGAGGTGCTTTAGTAAACAAGAATAATAATAAAGAATGGTTTAAAAATCTTGAAGAATATGATTTAGAAAAATCAATTAACTGGAAATTGGCAATAGTAAAAAAATTAGAAAAATTTTCTGCTGAGATAGAATTTAAAGATAAAAAAATTGGTATAATTGATTATAAAGATATTTCTTGGACTAATAAAGATTTTAATGAATTACTGAAAGTTGGTGATGTAATTTATGTTCAAAATATCAAAAAGAATAAATATAGTTTAAAACAACTTCCGTCAGTTAATGGAGCAATTGTTGTTATGGATCCTTACACTGGAAGAGTTTTAGCTTTAAGTGGAGGTTTTAGTTTTAGAAATAGTGAATTCAATAGAGCAACACAAGCTTTAAGACAGCCAGGTTCAGCTTTTAAACCTTTTGTTTATGCTTTAGCTTTAGAAAACAACTTCACCCCATCATCATTAGTTTTAGATGCGCCATTAGTTTTAGATCAAGGATCTGATTTAAAAATGTGGAAGCCTGAAAATTATGGAAAAAAGTTTTATGGACCATCAACAATAAGAGTTGGATTAGAAAAATCTAGAAATTTAATGACAGTCAGAATTTCACAAAATTTGGGTATTGGTAAAATTGCTAAATTTTCAAAAGAGTTAAATATTTATGACAATCCAGATGAATTATTATCATTATCATTAGGTTCTGCTGAGACAACTTTAATAAAGTTAACATCCGCATATTCTGCGTTTGTTAATGGAGGTAAATTAGTTGAGCCAATAATAATTGATAGGATACAAGATAGTGAAGGCAATACAATTATAAATAATGATAAACGTTTTTGCAAAGATTGCGATAAAGTTTCATATACTAGCAATTTTTATCCTAAGATAATTAATAAACATAAGATAGTTTTCTCACCTCAGACAGCTTATCAGATAACTTCATTGCTTGAGGGGGTAATTCAAAGAGGTACTGGAAAAAAATTAAAAAAATTAAAGCTTAATCTAGCAGGTAAAACTGGTACTACAAACGAAAATACTGATGCATGGTTTATAGGTTTTACGTCAAATTTAGTTATTGGAGTTTATGTTGGAATGGACAATCCTGCACCTTTAGGAAAATTTGAAACAGGTTCAAAGACAGCGCTTCCAATTTTTGAGAATTTTGTTAGTAAAGCGGTTAAAAAAATCGACGCCAGGCCATTTAAAGTTCCAGAGGGAATAACTATGATGGTAGTTGACTCAACAACAGGACAAAAAGCTAAATTTTCATCAAAAGATATGATAATTGAAGCATACAAAAGTAAGAATGTTGTTAATGGAAAAGTTTTATATTCAAATAATAATAGATTGGATTCAAAAAATATATTAAGGTTTTATTAATGGAGAATAAATACGTAAATTATAAAAAAGAAATAGAAAAGACAAATCAGAGAATTAAGGAGTATCTTTGAAAAAAATAATATTAATTCTAATTTAGAAAAAATTAATGAACTAATTTCGCAACCTGATTTTTGGCAAGATAAAAAAAATTCACAACAAATATTAAAGAAAAAGAAATTTTTTGAAAATTTAATTGAAACTTTTGAAAACTCATTAATTAAACTTAAAGATTTAGATGATTTAAATGAATTAGCTATTCTAGAAAATAATTCTGTAATACAAAAAGAAATAATTCAAAATATTATTGATCTAAGAGAGGTTGTTAAAAAAAACGAAATTAAATGTTTTTTATCTAACGAGACAGATCCACTGGATTGTTATTTAGAAATTCATGCTGGAGCAGGTGGCACAGAAAGTCAGGATTGGGCAGATATGTTAAGACGAATGTATCTCAGATGGAGCAGTATCAAGGGCTATAAATCAAATTTAATAAGCGAACATAAAGGTGATGAAGCAGGAATTAAGTCATCTATAATTAAAATTGAAGGTGAGTATGTTTTTGGATGGTTAAAAAAAGAGAGTGGTATTCATAGATTAGTCAGGATTTCACCTTTTGACTCAGGCGCTAGGAGACACACAAGTTTCGCTAGTGTTTGGGTTTATCCAGTTATTGATGAGGATATAAGTATCGAAATACATGAAAAGGACTTAAGAGTTGATACCTATAGATCCAGTGGTGCTGGAGGACAACATGTAAATACTACTGATAGCGCAGTGAGAATTACTCATTTACCATCAAAAATTGTTGTTCAATGTCAAAATGAAAGATCACAACATAAAAATAAAGAAACTTGTATGAATATGTTAAAAGCAAGATTGTATGATTTTGAATTAAAAAAAAAAGAAAAACTTGCAGAAAATTTAGAGTCTACAAAATCTGAAATTGGTTGGGGTCATCAAATAAGATCATATGTTTTACAACCGTATAGGTTAGTGAAGGACAATAGAACAAATTATGAAAACACTAACCCAGACAAAGTTTTGGATGGAGAAATAGATGAGTTTTTAGAAAAATCATTATACCAGATAAAATGAAAATTATTTTAAAAATATTAGTATTTTTTTTATTAATTGTTTTTTTTCTTATAACCTACTTGAGTACAATTGGTATAGAAACTAAAAGATTTAATAGTAACATTCAAACAAAAGTAAAAGAAATAGATAAAGATTTGATCCTTGAATTAAGAGAGGTCAAATTAAAGTTAAATCCAATTAATTTTAAGATTAATGCAAAAACACTTGGATCAAAGTTAATTTTTAAAAATAATCAAATAGAAATAGAAAATATAAAAACAAATATTTCTTTAAAATCATTGTTAAAGGGGGAGTTTTTAATTGAAAAATTAGAAATTTCCTCTAAACCAATAAATATCAAAAATACATTTAGTATTTTAAAATCTTTTTATAAATCTCCACAACTCATACTTTTAGATAAAATATTAAAAATTAAAGGATATCTAATAGCTGACATTAAACTTGAATTTGATCACAAAGGAAATCTTAAAAATAACTATATTGTAAAAGGGTCCTTTAAAGATACAGAAATAAACTTATTACAAGAATACTACATAGATAATTTAAATTTTAAATTTGATATTATAAAAAATGATTTCTTTTTTAATGATATTAGATTTAGATTTAATGATATTAATTTTAGTTCCAAAAACATTAGTGCTAAGAAAAAAGCAAATCACTATTTGATTAAAGGAAATTTTGATAATGATAGTATCGGATTGAGCGACACAAAGTTAATATTATTTAAAAAAGTTTTTTTTCCCAACCTAAATTTAAAACAAATCGATTTTAGTTCAAATAGTATTTTTTCTTTAGATATTAATGAAAAATTTCAGATTATGAATTATGAGATAAATTCTAAGGTAAAAGTTGATAAACTTAAAATTAAAAAAAAATTTGATTTAAAGGAGGTGTTTCCTGAAATTAGTGATGAAATAATTTTATTAAATAATCATATAAATTTTGCTCTAAAAAAAGATTTTTTGAAATTTAGTGGTGAAGGCGATGTTATTTTTCAAAATGAAATAGATCAATTAGCTTATAGTTTTGAAAAAAAAAATAAAGAAATATTGTTTCAAAATAATTTAAGAATTAAAAAAAATCCATTTAGGTTAAGTTTTTTAAATTATGAGAAAAATAAAAAAAAGGAAGCAACGATTAAGATAAGTGGTTTAATTGATAAAAATAAACAAACTTTTTTGGACATGGTATCATTAGATGAGGGTGATAATAAAATAGAAATTGAAAAAATTTATTTGAATAAAAAATTTAGAATTAATTCACTATACAAAGCTGATTTAAATTATCTAGATAAAGATAATAAAAAAAATATCATTAAAATTATAAATGAAGATAATATTTATATTTTAAAAGGTGAATATTTTAATGCAAAAAAATTGATACAAACAATTATAGAAAATGAAAAATCGAATAATTATTTTGATAAAAATTTAGAAATTAAATTAAATATTAAAAATGTTCTTCTAGGTGATAAATTTGAATTGTTTGATCTTATTGGAAATTTAAAATTTAAAGGTCAAGAACTATTAAGCGGAAGTTTGAGTGGTAATTTTAGAGATGAAAAAAAAATGAAATTTACTGTTAATAGTCTAAATAATGAGAAAATTACTACTTTTTTTATAGCTTATGCTGAACCAATAATTAAAAATTATAAATTTATAAAAGGTTTTGAAGAAGGGACGCTTGATTTCTATAGTTCAAAAAGAGGAAATATTTCAAATTCAACATTAAAAATTTATAATTTTAAATTAAAAGAATTGCCAACTTTAACCAAAATTTTAACACTCGCTTCTTTACAAGGAATCGCTGATATTTTATCTGGTGAGGGAATTAGATTTGATGAATTTGAAATGAATTTTAAAAATGAAAATGATTTAATGACTATTAGGGAAGTTTATGCAATAGGTCCAGCTATATCAATTTTGATGGATGGTTATATAGAAAAAAATAAACTTATTAGTCTTAGAGGAACTTTAGTTCCAGCTACAACAATAAATAAAGTAATTGGTTCAATTCCAATTTTAGGTAAAATTTTAGTAGGCTCAAAAACTGGTGAAGGTGTTTTTGGTGTTAGTTTTAAAATTAAAGGCTCTCCAAAAAATCTTGAAACAACAGTAAATCCTATCAAAACATTAACACCCAGATTTATTACTCGAACTCTAGAAAAAATAAAAAAAACTAATTAAATTTTATTTTTAAATGTCTTTTTTTTCCTATTGAAAGTTTAATAAAACTTTCATTCAACTCTTCTGGTTTAATTAAGAATTTATCATCTTTAATCAAATTATTATTTATTTTGATTGCATTACCTTTTATTAATCTTCTAATTTCACTTTTCGAATTTTCTAGTTTTGATAAAATAATTAAATCAATGATATTTAAGTTTTTTTTGTCTATTGCTATTGAGGGTAATTTTGAACCAGATGAATTTTCAGAGAAAACTTCCTGAGCAATTTTTTCAGCAGCTTCAGACTCTTTAATACCATGAAGCATTTTTGTAGTTTCATTTGCGAGTAATATTTTTAAATTATTTATATTGTTATCCTTTAAATTTTCAATTTTACTTATATCTAAATCAGTAAAAAATTTTAAAAATTTGATTACATCTCTATCATCGGTATTTCTCCAAAATTGCCAATAATCATAAGGGGACAAATATTTTTTATCTAACCATATCGCACCGTCAGCAGTCTTTCCCATTTTGGCTCCACTTGCCAAAGTAATTAAAGGAGTTGTTAGCCCGAATGTTTGTTTATTAGAATATCTTTTAATTAATTCTACTCCATTAACAATATTGCCCCATTGATCTGAGCCTCCTATTTGCAATACGCATTTTTCTTTTTTGTTTAGTTCTAAAAAATCATAAGCTTGTAAAATCATATAATTAAATTCCATATAACTTAATGATTGTTCTCTATCTAATCTTGTTTTTACACTCTCAAAAGTCAACATTCTGTTAATTGTGAAATGCTTTCCAATATCTCTTAAAAAAGAAATATAATTTAAACCTTTAAGCCATTTATAGTTATTAACAAATATTGGCTTTGTTTTTTTATCATTACTCTTTAAAAATATTTTTAAAATCTTTTCAATATTTTTTGAGTTTTTTTCAATTATATCTTCTTCTAAAATTTTTCTGGTCTTATCTTTTCCTGAAGGGTCACCAATTCTTGTAGTTCCACCCCCTAATAATATAATTGGTTGATGTCCATACTTTTGTAATAATCTTAAACACATTATTTGCAAAAGGCTTCCAACATGTAGACTTTCAGCAGTACAATCAAAGCCAATATAAGCTTTAATCCTATTTTTATTCATTAAATTTGATAACTCTTTCTCATCAGTACACTGATAATAAAAACCCCTGTCTTTAAATTCTTTTAAAAATTTGTTCATTTGCTTATAGTTCTACAATATACAAATTTTATTAAAAAAAAATATTTATGAAAAAAAAAGTATTAACAGCAATCGGATTAATGAGTGGAACTTCAATGGATGGAGTAGATTTATCTATAATCGAATCAGATGGAAATAAGCAATTATCTACTATTTTAGACACTTATTTCGAATTTGATCAAGCATTTAAAGAAAAAATTATAGGTCTAAGGAGTAAAATTTTAAAACAACAAGATCTTCTTAAGTACTCAAAAGAAATAAATAGTCTAGAAACAGAGTTCACTTTATTTAATAGTAAAATTATCGATGAAGTTGTAAGTAAAAATAAACAAACAATTGACCTGGTAGGTTTTCATGGTCAAACGTTATTTCATGACTCCTCAAAAAAAATTTCAATACAATTAGGGAATGGAAATTTATTGTCGAAATTGACAAAAAAAATAATAGTAAATAACTTTAGACAAAATGATTTAAAAAACGGGGGCCAAGGTGCTCCTTTAACTCCGATATATCATAAAGTGATATCAAAAATTATTTCAAAAAATAAAAACATTAGTTTCCCTTTTAACATAATTAATATTGGTGGAATTACTAATTTAACACATATACCAAATGACAATGAATTAGCTAATTCAAATTTTACTGCTTACGATATTGGTCCTGGAAATTGTTTAATTGATGAATGGTTAAGAAAAAATTCAAAATTTAAATTTGATAAAAATGGTAACATTGCAAAGAGAGGAAAATTAAATGAATTAATAATCAATCAAGCTAAAGAAAACTTCAATATAAGTTCTTATGACATATCGCTTGACATAAAGGATTTTGATTTATCATTTATAAGAGGCCTATCTTTGGAGGACGGGTGCACAACAATTACAAATTTTACAGCCTATTTAATCAGCAATGGAATTAAACATTTAAATAGATCGCTTAAAAATGATAACAAGCTTTTTTTGTTGTCTGGGGGAGGTAGAAAAAATAGTTTTTTAATTAATTCAATTAAGCAATATTTATCAGATGATAAAATAGAATTATTAGATATAGACAATTTTGGATTTAATGGAGATTTTATAGAGTCGCAAGCTTTTGGTTACTTAGCAATCAGATCTTTTCTAAATTTGGCAATCTCTTTTCCAGAAACCACTAGGTGTAAAAGCCCAACTGTTGGAGGTGATATTAATAAAAATTTTTGATTAATAAAGAGCTATTTCTTTTTTTATATATTTGTCTAAAGATTTGACTAAAACGCTTTCACTTTTTGAAAAAAAATGATTAGCATCAGAAACAGCTTGAAATTCTACTTTTATACCTTTCTGATCACTTAATCTTTTGTTTAATTCATTAATATTATCAATAGGAACTAATTCATCCTTTTTACCATAGATCATTAAGCCTGAGGTAGGACATGGAGACAGAAAAGAAAAATCATAAACGTTTGGTTGAGGCGAAATAGCAATGAATCTATTTATTTCGGGTCTTCTCATTAGTAACTGCATTGCAATTAATGAACCGAATGAAAAACCAGAAACCCAACATTGGGAATTATCAAAATTTTCTCTCTCTAACCAGTCTAATGCAGCTGCAGCATCAGCAAGTTCTCCTTGGCCATTATCAAATTCACCATCACTTTTTCCAACTCCTCTAAAGTTTACCCTACAAACTGAAAAATCGTTGTTCATAAAAGTGTTAAAAGTTTCAACAATAATTTTATTGTTCATGGTGCCTCCATATTGAGGATGAGGTTGTAATACTAAAGCTATAGGTGAAGTATTTTTTTTACTTTTATAATATTTTGCCTCGAGTCTTCCTGCTGGTCCAGGTATAAATATTTCTACAATTTTGTTATCCATAATTGTTATTGATTATTATTCTCAAAAAAAAATTACATTTATCATAACTGCGTGACAAAATGTTAGTTTTTTTTTAATTATGATACTTGACTATTTTAGTCAGGTTTATATATACCCCCCATAAATAGCGGAAATTATGAAATTAACATCTAAAGGCAGATATGCGGTTATGGCTTTAGTGGACCTGGCTAGATTTGATAATATTAATCCAGTTTCCCTTAGAGATATCTCATTAAGACAAGGAATATCCTTGGATTATTTAGAGCAAATTTTTTCTAAATTAAGAAAAAAAGAAATAGTTCAAAGCGTAAGAGGTACTCAAGGTGGCTATGTATTAAATAGAAAAGCCAAAGATATAAAACTTACAAACATTTTTGATGCAGTAGATGAAAAAGTAAAAACAGTGCAATGTAAAAAAGAATCTAAAAAAGGATGCAATGGTAAATCAACAAAGTGTTTAACTCATAATCTTTGGGATGAGTTAGAAAATCATATAAATAATTTTTTTAAAGAAAAAAGTTTAGAAGATTTAGTAAAAGACAATAGTGAGAGAAGATTATAAAATGGACACAAGAGAAAAAGATATAGAAAAGTTAAAAGATTATAAGTACGGTTTTACCACTGACATAGAAAATATTAAAGCTCCAAAAGGCTTAAACGAAAATGTTATTAAGTTTATTTCTAACATTAAAAAAGAACCACAATGGATGCTAGACTTTAGATTAAAAGCTTATGAGCGATTAAAACTTTTAAAAGAACCTGATTGGCAAAAACCAAAATATCCTAAAATTGATTATCAAGATTTATATTATTATTCGGCGCCAAAAAGCATGAAAGATAAACCGAAAAGTTTAGATGAGCTTGACCCTAAACTTCTAGAGACATATAAAAAACTTGGAATTCCATTACAAGAGCAAGCAAGACTAAATGGAATTGCTGTGGATGCTGTATTTGACTCTGTTTCTGTGGCGACTACCTTTAAAGGTGAATTAACTAAACAAGGTATAATTTTTTGCTCAATGTCAGAGGCAATTCAAAAACATCCTGAGCTTGTAAAAAAATATTTAGGTACAGTAATACCAGTTACTGATCATTTCTTTGCCACACTAAACTCTGCTGTTTTTACAGATGGATCATTTGTATATATTCCTGAGGGTGTTAAGTGTCCAATGGAACTATCGACATATTTCAGAATCAATGCATCAGAGACAGGACAGTTTGAGAGAACATTAATTATTGCTGATAAAGGAAGTTATGTGAGTTACCTTGAGGGATGTACTGCTCCAATGAGAGATGAAAATCAACTACACGCAGCGAATGTTGAATTGATTGCTTTAGATGACGCAGAAATAAAATACTCAACTGTACAAAATTGGTATCCAGGTGATGAAAATGGTAAAGGAGGAATTTACAATTTTGTGACTAAAAGAGGATTATGTAAGGGAAAAAATTCTAAGATTTCTTGGACGCAAGTTGAAACAGGCTCAGCTATAACTTGGAAATATCCAAGTTGTATATTAAAAGGTGATAATTCAACTGGTGAATTTTACTCTATAGCAATTACAAACAATCATCAAAAAGCAGACACTGGGACAAAGATGATCCATTTAGGAAAAAATACTAAGAGTAAAATTATATCTAAAGGTATAAGTGCTGGATTTTCTGATATGACTTACAGAGGCTTAGTAGATATTAATTCAAAAGCAAAAAATTCTAGTAATTATACTCAATGTGATTCTTTATTAATGGGAAATAAATGTGGCGCACACACAGTACCTTATATTAAAAACAAAAATTTTGACTCAAATATTGCACATGAAGCTACGACATCAAAAATCAGTGAGGAACAATTACATTATTGCCAACAAAGAGGACTTAATCCTGAGGAAGCTGTAGGATTAATTGTTAATGGTTTTTGTAAAGAAGTATTACAACAATTACCAATGGAGTTTGCAGTTGAAGCCCAGAAACTAGTAGGAATTAGCTTAGAAGGGAGCGTCGGTTAATGCTTAAAATAAGTAATTTAAATGCCAATGTTGAGAACAAATCGATTTTAAAGGGTTTCTCATTGAATATAAATCCTGGCGAAGTTCATGCAATTATGGGTCCAAACGGATCAGGAAAAAGCACTTTATCCAATATTTTATCAGGAAAAAAAGGTTACGAAGTATCAGGTGAAATCTTATTTGAAAATAAAAATTTATTTGATCTTGAGATCGAAGAAAGAGCGCATAAAGGAATATTTTTAGCTTTTCAATATCCGTTAGAAATTCCAGGTGTGAATACCAATATATTTTTAAAAACGTCCTTAAATGCAATTAGAAAAGCTCGAGGTGAAAAAGAATTAGATGCAATTGAATTTTTAAAACTCGTAAAAGAAAAAGCTAAAGAATTAAAATTTGATGAAGAAAAACTAAATAGACAATTGAATGTTGGGTTTTCAGGTGGAGAAAAAAAGAAAAATGAAATCTTACAAATGTCTATGTTGGCACCAAAATTGTCTATTCTAGATGAGACAGACTCAGGCTTAGACATAGACGCTCTGAAAATAGTCGCGGACGGAGTTAATGCTTTAAGAAACAAAGATAATTCTTTTTTAATAATAACCCATTATCAAAGATTATTAGATTATATTAAACCAGATTTTGTTCATGTTTTAATGAATGGAAAAATAATTAAATCTGGTGGACCAGAATTAGCGATAGAATTAGAAAAAAAAGGTTACGAAAGTTTTAATTAAATGAGTGAACAATTACAGTTAGATTTTGATAAAATAATAAAAACCTCGAAATTTTCTGATGATGAAATCCAATCAAAAAAATTTTTTTTAAAAAAATTTATTGAAAACGGATTTCCGAATAGAAAACAAGAAGATTGGAAGTTTTTAGATATAAGTCAGATCATTAAAAGAAATATTAGTGATCTTAGTTTTTTTAATGATTACTCATTACCAAATAAAATTGATCCTTCTATTTTTGTTGATGGTTTAGAGCACAATAAAATTATTTTTATTAATGGAAGAGTAGAAAAAATTGATTTTAGTTATGAGGATCAAAATAAAATTGAAATTAAACATGATATCGAAAAAAATATTTCATTTGATTATAAAAACTCGTTAATTGATTTGAATAGTGCATTTATAAATAAAGTTTTTAAAATTATAGTGAATAAGAATTATTCTTTAAAAAAACCATTAATAATTTATCATTCTACAAATGATAAAGTGAAGTCAACAAATGTTAATTTGAGATTAGATTTTGAATTAGGTGAAAATAGCTGTTTAAGACTTATTGATTTTTTTGCTGATAATACAAACAAAAATTTTATCAATATTTTCTATAATTTTAATTTACTAAAAGACTCAATTCTTAAAAATTATAAAATTGATAAATTTAAAAATGATAATTTAAAATACTCATTTAATAATATTGAACAGGATAACAATAGTGTTTCAGAAACTTTTATATTATCTGCTGGTTCAGATTATTTTAAAAATGAAATTAATTGTAATTTAAATGGTGAGTACTCTTCTGCTTTTATTAATGGAGTTTTTTCATTAAAGGAAAATCAACAACACGAAATTAGAACTACAATAAACCATTTAGTTGAAAACACTAAAAGTTATCAACTCATTAAGAGTGTACTTGGAAAAAATGCAAAATCTGCGTATCAAGGAAAAATATTTGTAAACTCTAAAGCTCAAAAAACTGACGGATATCAATTAAGCAAAGCAATATTATTAGATGAAACATCAGAGTTTAATGCAAAACCAGAATTAGAAATTTATGCTGATGATGTAAAATGTTCTCATGGATCTGCATCTGGAAGTTTAAATGAAGATTCTATTTTTTATTTAATGTCTCGTGGTTTAAATTATCAACAGTCAAAAGAACTTTTGATAAATGGATTTTTGCTAGATGTTATTGAAAAGATTACAGACTCAGAAATTAAAAAATTAATTAAAAATATTATTGGATTAAAATAATGAACATAAATAACATTAAAAAAGAATTTCCGATTTTTGATGAAAAAATTCAGAATAATGACTTAGTTTACTTAGATAGCGCTAATTCATCTCAAAAACCTAAAATAGTTTTAGATAGAATTAATGATTTTTACTCTAAACAGTTTTCAAATGTAGGTAGAAGTATTCATTATTTGGCTGTTGCAGCTACTAATTTATATGAAAATACGAGATCTTCAGTGCAAAAGTATATTAATGCTAAAGATAAAAATGAAATAGTATTTACTAAAGGTGCTACAGAAGCTTTGAATTTAGTTGCTAATACTCTAGGTCAAGCAATCTTGGAACCAAATGATGAAATTTTAATTACAGAATTAGAGCATCATTCAAATTATGTTCCGTGGCATTTTTTAAGAAAATCTAAAAATATTAAAATAAAATTTGCTGAGATAAATGAAGACGGAGATATCCCAATTGAAAATGTAGAAAAAGAAATTACAGATAAAACCAAAGTAATAGCAATCACTCATCTATCCAATGTCACTGGCGCAGTTTTACCAATCAAAGAGATAACACAATTAGCACATTCTAAGGGTATAGTTGTTGTAGTAGATGGATGTCAGGGAGGACCACATTTAAAATTAGATATGCAAGATCTTGATTGTGATTTTTATGCAATATCATGTCACAAAATGTATGGTCCAACAGGACTTGGAGTTTTGTATGGAAAAAAGAAATGGTTAGAGCAACTTCCACCATACCAAGGAGGCGGAGGAATGATAAATGAAGTTAAAAAAGATAGAATTTCTTATGGTGAACTTCCAAATAAGTATGAAGCTGGAACAATGGCCACAGCTCAAGTCATCGCGTTTGATCAATCAATAAAATTCTTAGAAAGTATTGGAATTGAAAATATAATTAAACATGAAAAAGAATTAATAGAATACGGCCAAGAAATTTTAAAAAAGAATAATTCTGTGAAACTAATTGGAAATCCAAAAGAGAGAGGTGGAGTTCTATCTTTTACGGTAGAAGGAGTTCATCCACATGACATTGCAACTATTCTGGATGAAACTGGAGTTGCTATAAGAGCGGGTCATCATTGTTGTCAAATACTTCATGACAAATTAGGTATACCCGCAAGTGCGCGAGCATCATTAGGAGTTTATAACACTAAAGATGATTTAGACAAGTTAAATGAAGGTATTAATAATTGTAAAAAAATTTTTGATTTAAAATGAACTTAAAAGAATTATATCAAGAAATAATTTTAGAGCATGGAAAAAATCCTAGAAATTTAGGAAAAACAGAAAATTTTAATAAAGATGCAAAAGGTAATAATCCATTATGCGGAGATAATGTGCATGTATATCTAAAACTAAATGACCAAAGAAAAGTAGAGGATATTTCTTTTGAAGGAAGTGGATGTGCAATATCAATGGCATCAGCTTCTATAATGACTGATTTGATTAAAGGTAAAAGTGATAATGAGGCTAAAGAAATAATTGAGGATTTTTTAGGAATGATTAAAGAAAATCCTGAACTTAAAAATAACATTTTAAAAGAGGATGATAAAACAAAATTGATGTGTTTATCAGGTGTTAAACAATATCCAATGAGAGTTAAATGTGCTACCTTATCGTGGCACACTTTGGTATCTGCAATGGAAAATGATGGGAAAGAAATAACCACAGAAGATTAATTATGGATGTTAAAAACAAAATAATTGAGGAAATTAGAAAAATTTATGATCCTGAATTACCAGTGAATATATATGAACTTGGTTTAATTTATGATATAAAAGTAAATGGTCGTAAAGCTGAAATTAAGATGACATTAACTACACCTAATTGTCCCGTTGCAGAAAGTTTACCAAAAGAAGTAAAAGAAGGTGCAATGCAAGTAGAGGGAATAGATGATGTAAATCTAGAATTAGTTTGGGATCCTCCTTGGAATAAAGATATGATGTCAGATGCAGCTAAATTGGAGCTAAATTTATAATGAACCCAATAATTAAATTAAGTGATAACGCTGCGAATAGAATAAAAGAAATTATGTCCACTGCTGAGAAAAGTGCTTTGGGTGTAAGAGTTTCAGTTAAATCTGGTGGTTGTGCTGGAATGTCTTATGTAATGGAATATTCAAAAGAAATTAACCCCAATGATGAGTTAATTGAGGATAAAGGTGTTAAAGTTTTTATAGACTCAGCTGCAGTAATGTATCTTTTAGGAACTGAAATGGATTATAAAAAAGAGGAATTTTCATCTAGTTTTGTATTTAATAATCCTAACGAGACAGAGCGTTGTGGCTGTGGAGAGTCTTTTAAAATTAGCTAAAAATACTATCCTATAAGTTGCATAGCAGTATTGCATAAAATGCATATCTAGTGTATAAGATTCACATGAATAAATTTGAATTTAAAAATCTTGTTAAAGGTCTTAAAGATTCTTTAAAAGAGAAATCTTTTTTTAAGAACCTACGTAAAGAGGTTGAAATTGGTGCAAATGGCACACAGGATTACGTAGTTAAAAAAGGTGTTAACAAAGATTCAATTGCTACAACAAAGCAGTAGTTAATATACTTAAATTAACAACTGTAATACATCTCAAACTCTACAGGATGAGGTGCATGTTCAAACTTGTGAATTTCTTCAAACTTTAACGCAATATAGGCATCGATTTGATCGTCAGTGAATACTCCACCTTGAGTTAAAAATTCTCTATCTTTATCTAAACTTTCCATAGCTTCTCTTAATGAGCCACATACTGTTGGGATAGATTTTACTTCCTCAGGAGGTAAATCATATAAATCTTTATCAAAAGATTCACCTGGGTGTATTTTATTTTTAATTCCGTCAATACCAGCCATTAACATTGCTGCAAAAGTCAAATAAGGATTTCCTGATGCATCAGGGAATCTTATTTCACATCTTGCCCCGTTTTTACTTAAGGTGATTGGTATCCTACAAGATGCCGATCTATTTCTAGCCGAATATGCTAAAAGAACTGGAGCTTCAAATCCAGGAATTAATCTTTTATAACTATTTGTTGTGGCATTAGCAAAAGCATTTATTGCTTTAGCGTGTTTTAAAATTCCACCTATGTAGTGTAAAGCAGTTTCAGATAATCCAGCGTAAGCATCTCCAGAAAATACTGGTTTATCTCCTTTCCAAATAGATTGGTGAGTATGCATTCCTGATCCGTTATCACCTGCAACTGGTTTTGGCATGAATGTTGCAGTCTTGCCAAATGAATGTGTCACCATTTGTACCACATATTTATAAAGTTGGACATTATCTGCTTGTTGTACCAAAGTTCCAAAATACATTCCAAGTTCATGTTGACTTGGAGCAACTTCATGGTGATGTTTTTCAACTTTTATTCCAACTTCCTTTAAATTTTTAAGATATTCTCCACGCATATCTTGTTCACTATCAACTGGGGGAACAGGAAAATAACCACCTTTTATTCCAGGTCTGTGACCCATGTTTCCATTTTCATATACTTTTCCAGAGTTATAAGGGCCCTCTTTACTATCAAGTACAAAACCGCACTCATTCATGTCATTCTTAATTCTGACGTCATCAAATACAAAAAATTCTGGTTCTGGACCAAAAAAAGCTTTGTCGCCAATGCCTGACGCTTTTAGATATTCTTCTGCTTTTTTAGCTACACCTCTTGGGTCTCTCTCATAAGGTGTTTTTTTAATTGCATCCAATATATCACAAAATAAAACTAGAGTGTTATGGGAAGTAAAAGGATCCAAAAAGTATCTCGATAAATCTGGTTTTAAAATCATATCTGACTCATTTATAGCTTTCCAGCCAGCTATTGAAGATCCGTCAAAAAATACTCCTTCATTTAACATTCCCTCATCAACTGCAGTAGAGTCCATTGTTAAGTGTTGAAGTTTACCTCTTGGGTCAGTAAATCTTAAATCAACAAATTCTGCTTCTTTATCTTTTAAAAATTTTAATACATCCTTAGCACTCATAATCTCTCCTATGTAATTCCTGGGTTGTAGTATCAAAAAAAGACTGATAGATAATGTTCTTTTACTTAATAACACCTATGCATTTTTTACATAAGTATTTATTTTTCAACATAAAAATTAACAATTTAAAGTTGAATTATGTCTATTTTAAATAAAGATCCTGTCAAAAGGGTTGAAAAATTTTTAAAGGAATATGACTCGAATTTAAAAGTTACTTTACTTGATAATTCAGCCAGGACTGCTCTTGAAGCAGCAGCATCCTTGAATTGCAAGGTTGGTGCAATAGTAAAAAGTTTACTTTTTAGAGCAAAAAATACTTTTATTTTGTGCTTAGTAGCAGGGGATAAAAAAGCTTCACTGATTAAGATAAAAAAAATAATAAATGTTAAAGACGTATCAATGGCATCTGCTGAAGAGGTCAAAAACGTAACAGGTTTTACTATTGGAGGTGTCTCACCTGTAGGTCATTTAAATAAGATAGACATTTATATTGATAATTCACTTGAAAGATTTGATAATTTATATGCAGCAGCTGGACATCCTAATTGTGTATTTAAAGTTGATTATTCAAATCTACAAAAAATGACTAAAGGTTTAATTAAAGAAATTTCAGAATGAGACAGCCAAAATTATTAGATTATTTATTATTAACTTTACTGGCATTAATTTGGGCTTCAGCATTTTTTAATATAAAAATTGCAACTTATTCGTTTGGACCTGTAACAATAGCTTTTCTAAGAGTCTTTTTTGGAGCAATTCCAGTTTTATTACTTTGCTATTTTAAGAATATAAAAATTGAGGCATTTTCAAAAGATTGGCATTGGTTTGCTTTGATAGGTTTTGTAAATTTAGTTGCTCCTTTTTTTCTTATTGCATATGGCGTTAAATCAGTTCAAAGCAATTTAGCAGCAATATTAATGTCTACTACTCCATTGAGTTCTACAGTGCTTGCCCATTTTTATACAAAAAATGAAAAATTTAATTTTATTAAAACTATTGGAATTTTGATTGGATTTTCAGGTATTGTATTTTTATTTTCTGATAATCTATTAATCAATGAAAATAATTTTGTGTCTGCATTATTGATTTTACTAGGTTCTACTTGTTATGTAATTGGAGGAGTTTTAACTTTAAAAATTAGTAAGAAAAAAAATGAAAATGTCACGGGATCAATTTTAATTTGGGCAACTATTATTTTAATTCCTCTAGTAAGTTTTATTGAACAACCCTGGGAATTAACACCAAGATTAGACTCAACTATTTCAGTAATTTATCTAGGATTAGTTTCGACTGGTATCGCTTGGTTATTAAGATTTAGAATTTTAGTAAATAACGGATTAATTTTTCAATCGCAAGTTTCTTACTTAATACCAATTTTTGGAACAATTTTAAGTTTTATTTTTTTAAAAGAATTGATTACTTTTAAAGTATTAATTTCTTTAATTGCAGTATGTGTGGGAATCTATTTTGTAAGAAAAGCTGACTTTAAAAAGATTATTTAAGCTCAGAAAAAGCTTTAATATGTGAAGGGTTTGTTTCACAGCATCCACCAATTATTGTTGCTCCATCATCTATAAACTTTTTTGCTAAATCTTTTAAAACAGTTGGAGTCAGGTCATCTCTTTTGCCTAAAAATTCATTAGGGTTTCCAGATTTACTTTTTCCATAATTTATCTTGTATCCTCCTTTAATTTTTGTTTTTTCAAAAGCATTAATTTTAAAACCAAATGGAAAACCAATGGATTTAATTTCATTAATGTTTTTTTTGTAATTTTCTGGAGAGACGCAGGCTAAAATTAATCCAAGAAGATTTTTTATTTTAATTCTTTTAGTAATTTCTGATAACTTTTCACCACTAGGGAATGTTACTCCTTCTGAAATATGAGCACCAATTAAAAAAGGCTTGTCAAATTCCTCGATTGAATTAATTGCAATAGAGATTTCTCTAATACTACTTAGAACATCAAGATAAAAAAAGTCGACATATGGATTTAAAATTTTTGCTTGATCTTTAAAATTATTAAATATTTCAGTCTCGTCTCTTCTGTCATGAGAATATGTTGTATTTTGAGGAGGTAATCCACCTGCAATTAAAATTTGAGGATACTTATCTTTAACCTTTTTGGCTATTTTACATGCATTCTTATTTAAGATTTTAAATTTATCCTCTAAATTGTTTTCCTTAAGTCTATTCTGACGAGTTGCAAATGTATTGGTAACAATTACTTCTGCACCAGCTTTTACAAAATCCTCATGTACACTCTCAACTAAAGAATGATTTTTTTCCTCAAGAAGCGCCTTTGCGCTCCATAAAGTCCCATGAGAATCTAAACCCCTAGCAAGTAGTTCTTGACCCATACCACCATCTAAAATTCTTATTTGTTGAAAAAAATCTTTTTTCATGAATATGATTATAAGAAAACTTTTATACCAATTCTTACAGAAACAAAAATAACTAATAGTGATGTCATTATTGTTAAAGTTCTATTGGAAAGAATCTTAAGATTTAAGTAATTCCCAATAAATCCACCTATTAAAACGCTTAAAAAAAGTATCCAGTAATTAGTTAACTCAAAAAAAGTATTCTCTTTGGTAAATTGACCTAAAATTCCTGATATTGAATTAATTAAGATAAAAAGAGAAGCTGATGTCGCAATTACTTTTGGTTTTTCAGCTTTTAGAAAAAAAAGTATAGGACTTAAAAAGATACCTCCTCCAATACCTACTATTCCAGACACTAGTCCAAGGATCGAACCTATAAAAAAAGAATAGATAGAACTTAATTTATTTATTATTAAATTTTCTTTCTTATAAGATTTATTATTTATCAATAATAATACACCAGCTATAGATAGAATAAAAAATAAAAGAACTTCAAAAATTTCTTTCTCAACCTTCAATGATCCTCCAAAAAAAGCAAAAGGAATAGAACCGATTAAAAAGGGGGTTAATAGCTTTATATTATAATTGCCAGCACGAATGTAATTAAAAGAGTTACCTGAAACTACTATGATGTTACATAAAAGTGCAATAACTGGAAAAATATAATAAGGAATGTCCCAAATTAACAATAAGGCCAAATATGTTGAGCCTCCTCCGAAACCAACACTAGAGTATAAAATAGCTGTTATAAAAAATAATATTGATAATATAATCATACAAAAAATTTTTTATGAAAGTAAATATTGCACTATTAACTGTAACAGATACTAGAACGATTGATAATGATAAATCTGGTGAAATTTTAGTAAATAAAATTAAAGATGCTAGTCACAATTTGATAGATAGAAAAATATGCAAAGATAATAAGAGTGAAATTGTTCTGATACTAAAAGAGTGGGTCAAAAACGAAAAAATTGACACTATCATTACTACTGGTGGAACTGGTTTAACAGGAAGAGATATAACACCAGAAGCATTAAATGAAATTGCTGATAAGCATATACCTGGCTTTGGCGAGATATTTAGAAACATAAGTTTAAAAACAGTCGGAACTTCAGCAATACAGTCTAGAGCCTGCGCAGTATTGGCTAACGGTAAATACGTTTTTGCTTTACCTGGCTCATCTGGAGGTGTCACAGATGCTTGGGAAGGTATTTTAAAACACCAATTAGATATTAATCATAAACCTTGTAATTTTGTAGAGTTATTTCCAAGATTAAAAGAAAAATAATTATTTTTGGTATTTATCTTTCCATTCAGAGTAAGGCATCCCATAAACATGTTTTCTTGCATCAGGGTCTGTAATCGAAATTCCTTTTTTTTCAGCTTCTTCTCTGTACCACTTAGACAAACAGTTTCTGCAAAAACCTGCAAGATTCATCAAATCTATATTTTGAATATCTTTTCTCTCATTTAAGTGTTTTAACAATCTTTCAAAAGTAGCTGATTGGATTTCATTTTTTTTATTTTCATTCATATTTAAAAATATTAAAGAATTTTAAATTCAGCACAAGATATAGTGTAAATACAATTCAAAGTAGAATTTTTTGATTTAAATAAATAGACACATCTTTGAAATGCTTGTTTACTCAATTATGGCTATTAAAAGAAAGTCTAAAACTAAGCCAAAGACCAAAAAAAGAAAAAATAGATTGGTCAAAAAATCTAGAAAAAGAGTGAAAATAAAAAAAAAGGTCGTGAAAAAAAAATCTGCGACTAAGAATCGTTCTCAAAAATCTAGAAAAAATAATAAGCTAAGGATAATAAAAAAAACAAGAGGAGTAAAAAAAATGAGTGCAGAAGCTATGAAAGTGTCATCTGTATTAGATACTTCTCATTTGAAAGTGAAATTCCCGTTTAAATCAAAATATGGGAACTACATTAATGGTAAGTTTGTTGAGCCAAAATCTGGAAAATATTTTGACAATACATCTCCGATTTCAAATGAAGTAATCTGTTCGGTTGCGCGATCAAATGAAAAAGACGTAGACGCTGCTTTAGATGCAGCTCACGCAGCTTTCCCAACTTGGGGTAAAACTTCAATTACGGAAAGATCTAACATTCTTCTTAAAATTGCTGATGTAATTGAGAAAAATCTTAATGTATTAGCTACAGCAGAATGTTTGGATAATGGTAAGCCAATTAGAGAATGTATGGCTGCTGATTTACCTTTAGTAATAGATCATTGGAGATATTTTGCTGGGGTTATTAGAGCGGAAGAAGGTTCTGTTGCTGAAATTAGTAACAGTGAATATTCTTATCACATTCCAGAACCACTAGGTGTAGTTGGACAAATTATACCATGGAACTTCCCATTATTAATGGCAACTTGGAAACTTGCTCCAGCTTTAGCAGCAGGAAACTGTGTAGTGCTAAAACCAGCTGAGCAAACACCAGCATCAATCATGTTACTTATGGAACTAATTGGAGATTTATTACCTCCTGGAGTAGTAAACGTAGTAAGTGGTTATGGTTTAGAAGCTGGAAAACCACTAGCATCATCTAAAAGAATCAAAAAGATTGCTTTTACTGGTGAGACAACGACTGGTCGTTTAATTATGCAATATGCATCACAAAACTTGATACCAATCACGTTGGAGCTAGGTGGAAAATCTCCTAACATTTTCTTTGAAGACGTCATGGCAAAAGATGATGATTTCTTTGATAAATGTTTAGAAGGTTTTGCAATGTTTACCTTAAACCAAGGTGAAGTTTGTACTTGTCCAAGCCGAGTGCTAGTTCAAGAATCTATCTATGACAAGTTCATGGAAAAAGCTATTGCTAGAACTAAGGCTGTTAAACAAGACAATCCTTTGAAGATGGAAACAATGATTGGTGCACAAGCATCATTAGAACAAATGGAAAAAATCAAATCTTATCTTGATTTAGGCAAGAAAGAAGGTGCCAAAGTTCTATGTGGTGGAAATGTTGCTAAAATCAATAGTGGTTTAGAAAAAGGAAACTATATCGAACCAACTATTTTTGAGGGTAATAACTCAATGCGAATCTTCCAAGAAGAAATTTTTGGACCAGTTGTGTCAGTAACTAAATTTAAAGATGAAGCAGAGGCATTAGAAATTGCTAATGATACACTTTATGGTTTAGGTGCTGGTGTTTGGACTAGAAATGGAAATATCGCTTACAGAATGGGTAGAGAAATACAGGCAGGAAGAGTTTGGACAAATTGTTATCATGCTTACCCTGCACATGCTGCATTCGGTGGATACAAACAATCTGGTATTGGAAGAGAAACACATAAAATGATGCTTAATCATTACAGACAAGTGAAAAATCTTCACGTGTCTTATAGTGAAAAGAAATTAGGCTTCTTTTAAAAATTAATTTATATATAATGGCCTGTGAGGAATCACAGGCCATTTTTTTATGAAAGTAAAAGCAACAGACTCAGCATTAAAATTGATTGAGGAGCTAAAAGCTCAACATGGTGATGAATTATTATTCCATCAATCTGGTGGCTGTTGCGATGGAAGTGCCCCAATGTGTTATCCAAGAAATGAATATATGGTTGGCTCGAGTGACGTTAAATTAGGTGAGATAGGTGGAGTTCCATTTTATATGAACGATGATCAGTATGAAAAATGGAAACATACAGATCTAACCATAGATGCTGTAAAAGGTATAGGTGGGATGTTTTCATTAGATAATGGAACTGGGAAAAGATTTTTAACGAAATCTGAAATTTGTTTAGTTGTAGATAACGAGCCTAAAAAAAATTAAGCCCTTTTTTTTAAATTAATCCTTAAGCTCAAAAGTATTAAAATTATAATTGTATAAATCAAGGGTTTAAAAAAGATAGTTTTTGATAACCATATATAATGAAGAGCTCCAAATATTGCAATTACATAAACTAATTTATGTAGTTTTTTCCAATACTGTTTTAAAATTCTTACCATCATGTTTGATGATGTTATAGCTAAGACTGTTAATAGTAACCAAGCCGAAAATCCTATAAAGATAAATTTTTTCTTTAAAACATCATTTATTAATGGCTCGATATCAAATCTATAATCAAGACCCACGTAGCTCAGCATATGTATCGAAGCGTATGAAAAAGTAAAAAGACCAACCATTCTTCTGAGTTTTAACCATTCAGTAGAATTGGTTATTTTTCTTAGCGGAGAAATTGAAAGAGTTAAAATGATAAAAATTAAAGTCCATTCTCCAAAGTGGTTAATAATTCTATCTACAGGTTCAGGACCTAATTGATTAAAAATTATTTGATAAGAAATTACGTAGATTGGCCAAAGTAACAACAAGAAAACAGTTGGCTTTAAATAATTTTTCAATTTATTTTAGTAGTTCTTTTTTAAGTCCATGCCACTATAAAGATGAGCTACTTCATCTCCGTAACCATTGAACATTAAAGTTTTAATTCTGGGAGCCAAAATACTTTCTCCTATCACTCTTTCAGTTGCTTGAGACCATCTTGGATGATCAACTTCGGGATTTACATTAGAATAAAAACCATATTCTCTTGGTGAAGCATTTTTCCAAGCAGTATTTGGCATTTTTTTTGTTAATTTTATTTTTACTATTGCTTTTGCACTTTTAAAACCATACTTCCATGGGATAAATATTCTTAAAGGTGCACCGTTCTGGTTTGGTAATGGCTTACCATACAAACCTGTAACAACGGTCGTAAGTGGATGCATCGCCTCATCTAATCTTAGACCCTCTATATAAGGCCAATTCAAAACAGGATATCTTTGTCCAACCATCTCCTCAGGATTGTAAACAGTTTCAAATTCAACAAATTTTGCATTGGGTTTAATCCTAACTTTATTT
>CACFIH010000009.1 GCA_902566365.1 uncultured Pelagibacteraceae bacterium | reverse complement strand
TATATTGGTTTCTACCATATTCTATTTATCTTAGGAATTATTGATCTGTTTACTCAAAGACAGATTACTGAGTATTATTTTTTAATTTTTAGTTTTGTGCTACTCTTAAAATTTATTTTAAGATTTTTTTTAATGATTAAAAAAATTGATTAATTAAATTATCTTCACCTCTGGAAGAGGGATTATAAACTTAGATTTTAACCCAAGAGATTTTAGTTTTTTAATAATTGGTTCTCTCAAATGCCATGCTAAAAGTAAAACGTAATCAGGTTGCTCTTTAAAAAGAATTTCATTATTTATAATTGGTATTTTTTTTCCAGGTAAATATTTATTCAATTTAAATGATGTTGGTTGTTCAGCTATATAGGGTAATAAATCTGGGCCTATATCACAGTAATTTAGTAATGTACTGCACCTTGCTGGGCATGAGTTTCCAACTACCCGCTTACCTGATGAATTGATTTGTTTTAACAATTCTACTAAATCTTTTTTTGATTTTTCTATTTTTGATCTAAATTCTTTCCAAACTCCATCACTTAACAAACCAAACTCTATTTCTTTTTTAATTTCTTTTTCTACATCAACTAGTTCAGGAAATTTTTTATTCTTTGTTACTGCAACTCGAATTGAGCCATTATACCTTTCTACCACCTCTACATCTATAATTTTTAAACCATACATTTCGAACAAATATTTCAGAGATATAAATGAATAATTTCTTATATGTTCGTGATAAAATGTATCATATTGATTGTGTTTTACTATATCGAGCATATTGTGATTTTCTATTATAAAAAAACCCTCATCATCTAGTAATTCAATTACGCCCTCCATTACGGAACTTAAAGTGGCCATGTGAGCAAATACATTTGTAGCTGTCATCAATTTCGCAAATCCATATTTCTGCTTAATTTTTTTTGCAATTTCTAAATTAAAAACACTTTGAATTGTCTCTATTCCTTCCTCATTAGCAACTTTTGCCATATTGGTTGGTTCTACTCCTAATACTTTCATATCATTTGATTTGTAAGCATGTAGTAATGTTCCATCATTTGAACCAACATCAACTACTAATTCATTTTTTTTTATCTTAAACTTTTGAATGTTTTTCTTTGATTGGTAATTATGATGCTCTACAATTGAAGGTGTAATTCCTGGTCTATAAGGATAATCTAAGTGATATAACTCTTTTTGAGGAACGATATAACTTAACTGAGTATGTCCTAGTGTAGGGCTTCTCAAAATTTTCAATTCAAAAAATTTATCTTTTTTACTTAAGTTTTTTTTTTCTATTAAAGTATCACTCAAAGGCTGTTCACCCAAATCAATGAATTCAATTAAATTATTTTTTCCTGATATTTGACAATAGTCCGACTTGCCATCTTTTAAGTCTTGGAAAGGAAATTTCATATTTTATAATTCAAAATCATTTAGTTTATTTTCAACTTTTTTTAAAGTGTTTATTTCAAAATAATTTGGGCTTATACTTTATTAATTCAAAATATATTGCTTTAAATAACTCTTTATTTTCATTAATTTACAAAAAAATGAGAATAATAAAAAATAAATTATATATAAGTTTCATAATTTTTATTTTTCTAAAAATATTTGTTTTATTTCAAGTAAATAATCAACGCTTAACTCCTTTAGAAATAGACGATGCTTACTTTTATGCTTTAAATGGAAAATTATTTCATTCGAATCTTGAGAGACAAGGAGATCTATATGATTCTATTAGAGATTACAAAAAAAGAATTGTTAATAATGTTGATTTAATCTCATCACAATATGAAGATAAAATTGAATTACACTATGATCTTTATAGATTTGGTTTTTTAGAGAGATCTTTGCAACCAAGATATTTTCTGTTTTCTTCAATTTATGGTTTTTTTTTAGGAAATGAAAATAAATCAATTGATAAAGTTTGGTGGTATGGGAATTATTTACAATCTTTCCTTATTTCTTTATCAATGATAACTTTGTTACAATTTTTTTTTAAGAATGAAAAATATTCTCTAAAATTACTAAGCTTAATATTTTTATTTTTTACATTTATTGTTAGTAAGTTTGAAATTCTTTTGACACCACATATTGTTGGGAATGCATTGCTATTAATTGGTTTTTTTAGATATCTAAACAAAAATAATTATAAATATTTAAATTTATTATTGATATTTTTTTCATTTCATTTACACAGCGCAGTATTCATTAATACTATTGCTCTATTATTTGGAACTATTTTATATTCTTTTTTTAATACTCACAAAAAATTTTTTAAAGAATCTTTTCAAATTTCCTTATTAATTGTAATTGCTTTAATTATTGAATTTGTTAGTGCCAAAATTTTTAACTTTTATTTTTATCTTAATCTCTATCAAACTTCTTATATTGAACAAGAAGTTTTAGATTTAAAATTTTATGAAAATTTTTTGATAAACTTTCCAATTTTAGTTAAAGACTTTTTTCGAATGTTTGGATTATACTCTTTAAATAATAAGATAGTTTCAATTTTATTTTTTTGTATTTTTCATATTTTTATTTTTAAAAAATTAAAATATTTATTTTTTTTGATTATTTCATTTTATATTATATTATTTATTTTTCAGTTTAAGCATTGGGAACATCCTAATGGTATATTTCATTATGTAATTTTTGTTCTTATGATATTTTTTACGTTAAGTATAGCCAGACTTTACTATGAAATATATATTTTTTTAATTCAAAAACTTAATAATGAGACTCTTAAGAAAATTTTTAATGTTTTTGTAATTATTTTAATTGGAAGTTTTTTATTAAATAAAAATAATATTGCAAATAAAATTTTTACAAAAAGAATTAATAAAGAAACATTTCAAATATCTAAAAATATTAATTTAGATGATTTAGAATCATCAAAATCAGATTGTTTAGTAATTAATGATAAAAATTCTTTTTTATATATTGCTTATTCAAACTATAAAAAAAATATTTGTTTAACCGATAATTTTGAAGGTTCAAGACTATTTGGAAATAATTTTTTACAATCAAACAAAAATAAAAAATATTTTTTTTTAAATACACAATTTGAGGAAGGGCCTTTTATGATAGATAATTTAGAAATCCCTATCGAAAAATTCGATAAACTGGATATTTTTTCTTTTAAGCTAAATTAAATATTGCGATAAAAAATTTTGATACGAATTTTTTATTCCATTTGATAACGATATTTTTGGTCTAAATTTAAATTCTTTAACAAATTTTTTAATATCTGGGCATCTTCTTCTCGGTTCATCTTCAGGATATTTTGATGGATACGAAATAAGCTTAATTTTTACATCACTTTTGCATATAGTTTTAAGTTTTTGAGCTAATTTTAGAGCTGAAATCTCCTCTTTAGGATTTCCAACATTATAGGCAAAATCTTTGCCTTTAAAAATTATTAGTAAAAACATTATTGTAGCATCATAGATGTGACAGTAAGTTCTTGTTTGTTTTCCATTGTCAAAAACGTATAAATTTTTTTTTTTATAAACTCTATTAATAAAATTTGGAATAATTCTTTCATCGTTTTTTTTCATTCCAGGTCCATATATATTAAACGGTCTAATTATATTGCACTTTACACCAAAATATTTTCTATAGACATAGCAATAAGTTTCACCCAGTCTTTTACTCTCATCATAGCAAGATCTAGGTCCTATGCTAGAAACGTTCCCATTGTACTTTTCATCAGTTGGAATTTTATTCTTTATAGGATTTCCATAAATTTCACTTGAACTAAAATAAGTTAATTTAATTTTTTTTGATTTACAATATTTAAGTAAAATTTTTGTAAGTTCAGAGTTTAAATAAATTGTTTCGAGTGGTTTTCTTTTATAATCTGTGGGAGAAGGTATTCCTGCTAAATTAATTATATGAGTTAGTTTATACATTCTTAAGATCTTTTCCAAATTCCCAATGGTTAGATCCTTTTTTATAAATTTAAAATTTTTATGAGAGAAATTAGGTTTGACATTATCTACACCTATAATTTTAACATTAGTTTTTTTAAGAGATAAAAGAGCATGTATTAAATATTTAGATATGAATCCACTGGCACCAGTGATTAAAATTATATTTCTTCCCTTTAGAGAAAATTTTTTGAAGTAAAGATTTAAATATTTTTTAAAATTCATAATTAAATAATTCTTAGACTAATCTTTTAAATACTCAATAAAATTATAATTTTTTAAAAAATATTTTTGTTGGAAGATTTGAAGATTGTAGAATTTTATATGAAATAAATTCAAAACAAATCAAATTAAGTAATATTACCCCATTAAAGCCTAATAATATTAAAAATAATATTGTAAAACTATCAAAACTTAAGGCAAAGAAACTTAATAAGATGTGTGTGATAAAAATTAGAATCAAAAAAATAAAACTTAAACAAAAAAAATAAAACAATTTTTTTATAAACTCATGACTAGATGAAATAAAAGCTTGTGAAGCAAAGTCAATATACCACGCTAATTTACTTTTGGCTTTTTCTTTTTCTCTATCTTGTTGCTCATAATCTAGATACTTGATTAAAAAATTACTATTAGAAATTTCAAATCTGAAAAAATAATACGGCTTGTTAATATCAAAAATCTTATCATAAACTTTTCTTTTTGCTATTCTAAAATCTCCTGCATTTTGCTCTACTTTTTTAACAGTAAATAAATTTACTATTTTATAAAAAAGGCTAATCATGATTTTTTTCCAGATTGTAGTGCTTCTTTTTATTCTTTTTGTACCAACCGCGTCTAAATCAGAGTTTGATAAATTATCTATTAATTCATTAATAGTTTCTGGAGGGTCTTGAAGGTCGCCATCCATTGTCAATATATAGTCACCAGTGCTATTTTTTATACCAGTTTCTAAAGCTTTTTGATGTCCATAGGATTTATCAAGAATAAAAAAATTTATATTAAAATCTTTGTAGAGTTCTTTTATTTTTTTATATTCAGGTAAAACATCTTGAGTACTACCATCATCAACTATAATTATTTCAAATATTTCTTTTCTTTTTTTTATAGTTGAAATTAATCTTTCAAAAAGAATTTGAACATTTTCCAATTCATTTAACATTGGTATGATTATACTCACCTTCATATATCTATCCTCTAGTTAATTTTGATATAATAACAAACAAGTTACTATAGTCTTTAAAAATTTTCATATAATCATTTTTTATGAAATAAAGTATCATCTTATCCAAATCTCTTTTTTTATCTTTGTAAAAATAGTTCTTTTTATTAATAAAATACCTTATATCTTTACCCAGAAAAATAGAACTCACGTTTTGGTTATTTTTATAAAATGATATTTTTCTCATATTTTTTTTCGAATTTTTTTTTAGAGATAAAATAATTTTTTTTTTTTCAAAATAAAACAATGAAGAACTTTTAAAATTAATTTTTATCTTTTTTCCTTTAAAAAACTTATACAATAAACAAATTATATGAGAAATCACATCTTGATAAAAATTTATATTTTTATCAAAAGTTTTTTTTAGACCATATTTGATAATATTATCCTTTTCATGCCAATCTATTTTTATTTCATTAAATTCATATTTATTTTTTTTTGCTATTCTTTGTATATTATTATTAAAAATCCAAGGAATACTTAATAAAAATTTAGTTTTGTTTTTTTTAAAATTTTTAATTATCATTTCCATTTTATTTTTACCCAATAAAAAAGGCTTTTCACAAATACAATCAATTTTATTTGTTTGAGCAAACTTAATATATTTTTCTTTATTAGTACTTTTATTGCAAATAATTAAAATATATTTTTTTTGATTATTAAAAAAAAAAGTTTTTAAAGTTTTAATTTTATTTTCATTTAATACTTTTTTTTCTTTTTTTAAATTTCTAAAGTTTGTTTTTGAATAAACAAATAAATTCTTTTTTGGAAAATATCTTAATAAAGTTTTAATATAAATTTTACTCCATCTTCCATATCCAATAAGTAGGAAATTATTATTCATCAATAAAATATTTCTTTAAAATTACTAATTTATTAATTTATAATATTTGAGAGTTCTCAAAATACCATTATTAGTTTTCATCCTTATTTTCCATTTACCTTTTAATTTTTTAATTTTTGTTAAATCTGGACATCTTTTTTGTGGATTGTCAGTAGTGTAATCTTTATCCTTACTTAGTTTAAAAATTAACTTTGTTTTGGTTTTCGATAATTTTATGAATTTTTTTGCTACATTTTTAATTGAAATCATTTCATCATTTCCAACGTTATAAGCTTCTCCATTTTTACCATTAAACATTACATTTAAAATTCCTCTAATTTGATCTGATATATAACAAAATGATCTTTTTGGGCTTCCATCACTGAAAAGAACAATTTTTCTATTTGAAATTCCTTTTAAAATATCGGGTGCTATTCTTTTATCTTTTAAATTTTGTCCTGGACCATAAACATTAAATGGTCGGATTATTTTTATTGGTAATTTATATTTCTCAAAATAATTTTTACAAATTGTTTCACCAATTCTTTTTGACTCATCATAACAAGCTCTAGGGCCAGTAAAAGAAACATTGCCAACATATGTTTCCGGTGTTGGTATAAAACTTTTTGGGGGGTTTCCATAAACTTCACTTGAGCTCATAAAAATAATTGAATTTGGTCTATTTTGTTTACCTAAAAAATTATCTAAGATTTTTATTAAGCTCAGAACATTAACTTTAATAGTATCAATTGGATGTTTTCTATAAAAAGTAGGTGAGGCAATTGAAGCACCATGTATAAAAAAATCGCATTTAATTTTACCTAAATTTTCTTTGGATAAATCCTTTTCTATAAAATTAATATATTTCTTTTTTTTAAATCTTTTAATTCTATTTGAGATACCAAAAAAAAACGAATCAACAACAACTAAACTTATTTTTAATTTGTATTTCTCAACTAATACCTCTGTAACATATAGAAAGTAACTTAATAAAAAACCCGCACCGCCTGTTATAACTAATTTATAATTTTTTTTTTTTTTAAATTTTTTGTAAAATTCTTTTGCTATTAAGCTTGCATCTGTAAAAATTATATTTTCATTAAATTTATTCATGAAAAAACTCCATATACTTAAATTGAATTCACAATTTCTTTTAATGTATGATTATCAATTTTTATTGGATTATTCTTTAATCTTTCTAAATTAACAGATTTTACAAATAGATCTGGATTTTTTTTAATATCCTTTCTTATTTTCTTAATATCTATATGGTAGGATCTTGATAATTTTTCCATAATTTTTTCAAATTCTACAAAACTTCTAATATTTAAGATTGAAAATATTTTTTTAAATTTTTTTTTTAAAAATTTTTTTTCATTCATCCTATTATAATTTATCTTTAAAAAAAGTTTTAGAGAAATAAATACCGCTCGTCCATGTGGAATTTTATATTTTGATGTAAATATATAAGAAAGAGCATGAGGTCCGGTAGTTTTTGAGATATTAATTGCTTTGCCAGCATAATTTGCAGCTAAAACCATTTTTCTAGTAGAAGAAAGATCTCTTTTTTTAATATATTTAAATAAATATTTACTTAAAATTTTCAGAGATTTAAAAGAAAAATTCAAACTTTTTTTAGTTGAGTTAATTGACATTATAGACTCAATCGTTTGAGAAAACGCATCTAATGCTGGAGGAGTTGCTATTCTTTTTTTTATATTTTTTATATAATTAGGTATCAGACAATAAAAATCTGGTATCATAAATTTATTATTTAATGAAAATTTTTTATTATTTTTATATAAAACTGAAAAAGTTGTAGACTCAGCGCCTGACCCACAAGTCGTAGGTATACAAATTAATTTTTTAAAGTTTTTACTTTTATTAGATTTTCTAATATCAAATTTTATTTTTTTTTCGTAAAGAAAAAAACGAGTTAACTTTGCGTAATCAATTACTGTTCCCCCACCTAATCCAATAATAATATGAGGATCTTTTTTTTTACACTCTTTAACTATAACTTTAAGCTCATTATAATCTGGAACATCCTTTCTTTTAAAAAATATTGTGAGGTTTTTTAGTTTATCTAATATAGAATTAATATTTTTCTTTTTTAAGAAATCGAAAGTATTTTTTCCAGTAATTAGAAAAATTTTCTTATCGCCATATAACCTTATGATATCATTAATATTCAAGATTTGTTTGTTTAACATTATCTAAATAAATTTTTTTATTATATCTTTTAAATTTTTTGGTCTACCTAAATTTGGAATAGATTTATTTTTTATTTTTACCTCTAAAAAATCATATCTATTTTTTTTTAGAAATACGTTGATAATATTTTTCATTTCTCTACTTTTTGAAATTCTTAAATATTCTTTAAATCCTAAACTTTTTGATAACAACTTTAAATCTGTTTTTTTAATTCCTGTAGCTTGGGATCCTACAGATTCATGACAATTATTATTTAAAAGAACATATTTAAAGTTATGTTTTTTTTGATTAGCGATAGTAAATAAAGATCCTAAGTGCATTAACATAGACCCATCCCCATCAATGCATATTATATTTGATTGTTTTACTAAGCCTTCAGCTACACCTAAAGAAAATATTGAAGTATGGCCCATTGCTCCCACCATATAAAAATCTTTACCATTTAACGATTTATTATTCTTTCTTATTTCATTAAGTTCTCTAGAAGTATATCCCGTTGTAGAAACAATTTTTGTATTTTTAGAAATTTGATTTACTAACTCTTTTAAAAAATCAAATCGCATTATTTCATTATTATTTAACTTAGATATTTTTCCTATTTTATCATTTTCGAATAATTCTTTTTTAATTAATAAAGCTACTGGTTGTTTTTTTTTTAAAGAGTAAAGGATTAATCTTTTGATTTTTTGCAAATTTACAGACTTCCCTAAAATTAAAGTTTTAATATTTAACAATTTTAAAATATCTTTAGTTATTTTACCCATTTCGACATGTTGAGGTTCATCATATCTGTTTATTTCCCCTCTCCATCCAATCATCAAAATCATTGGGATAGAATAAACTTTTTTATGGGTAAGAGAGATAAGAGGATTTATTGCATTTCCAAGCCCAGAATTTTGCATATAAATTAATGGGAGTTTTTTTGTAGCTACTTGCCAACCTGCTGCCAAAGATACAGCACTACCCTCGTTAACTGCAACTTGATGTTTTATTCCTTTAAATTTATTCAAACTTTCAATAAATGGTTTTAAAACGCTATCAGGAACACCTGAAAAAAATTTTATGTTATTTTGTAAAAAAAATTTTATAAGTTTTCTAGAGTTGCCCATAAAATTATTTTATTAATGTAAGAATTTCTTTAATTTTGGTAATTTCTTTATCTACCTCAAAAGCTCTTTTATTTTTCAAAATCTTAGAGGCTGTTACTGTCATTGATTTGTAAGCCGAACGTAATAATTGATTTGCATAAATTATTATTCTAAAACCTTCTTTAACTAACTCTTTTTCTTTAGTGATAGAATAAGTTGAAGGAACACATACTAATGGTTTATAATACCTTGATTTTTTAAACTTTCTTGCAAAAGTGAATATTTCTTTTGGTTTGTCGCTTTTAGAATGTATGAGAATACAATCAGCTCCTGCTTTACTATAAGAATTAGCTCTTCGAAGAGCATCATTAATTGATTTACCTAAAATTATACTTTCAATTCTTGCAATTACCATAAAATCCTTATTGTTAGCTGCTTGCTTAGCTACTTTAATTTTTTTTGAAAAATTTTGAATACTATCTTGTTGTGTATCTTTTTGATCAGCAAATAAAGAATTTTTTTTTAATCCTATTTTATCTTCCATTACTATTGCTGAAGCACCTGTTCTCTCTAAGTCTCGAACAACAAATTTTAGATGTTCTATTTGCCCACCATTATCAACATCAAAAATAAGTGGTTTTGTTGTAACCGCCATAATTGCGTTCACACCTTGAGTTCTTATTGAATAGTCAACAGATTGATTGTCTGGCATGCCTCTTGATACAGAGTCAGTCAAACTGGAAGACCACATACCATCAAAAGTATTTATACCTAATTTATCTTGATGAGTGACATTTTCGACTATTAAACCACTTAGAGGATTGTGACACTCTAAGATTTTAATATATTTCTTTGCGTCTAACAATCTCTTTAATTTAGAGGTTCTATTGATTGGATTATTCCCTAATTCAAAAGTTTTGTTTTTAAATTTTTCTATAGATATATTTTTTGTATATTTAATCTCAACTAATTTTCCTGACCATTTTTTTAAAAGTTTAATTACTTTTGCTCTTGTTTTTTTCTGAACTCCTTTTTTCCAATCATCTCCATGGACTACATAATCAGGTTTTAATAAATTGAGGTTTTTGGAGTAATCTAAACTATCTTGAGGTATAATTTTTTTTATGAAATCAAATCCACGTAATAATTTTTTTCTTTTCTCATAATCTAAATTTGTAACATTTTTATAGCTAATTATTGCCTCGTCTGTTAACAACCCAATGTATACATCTCCTAACTTGGAAGCTTTATTTAAGATATTTAAATGACCTTCATGAAGAAAATCGACAGCAAGTCCTACATAGACTTTTTTTTTATTTTTTTTTTTCATAAAATAATTTTGTATCAGTTTTTGTTATAAAAATCATTTTACAATGTTTAATGAACTCTATTTTTGATTAAAAATTCTGCTTTTTCTGATGCTTTAAGGCTTTGTTTGAGATTATTTATTCTTTCATTTTTTATAAGTTTTTTTAGATAATTAAAAACCGGAAAAATTCTATAATCATCCTCATCTTTTATTAATCGATTTTTTTTTTGCACATAACTAGTTATTTTACCCTTTTTCTTTACTCGTATTTTGAAATTTTGAAAATATTGATTAGAATTATTTTCCAAAAGAAGTTCAAGGTTTTTTCCTATTATCTGAATTTTATGAATTGGCTGTCTTGAAAAATTTGAATCAAAATTAACTGCAATTTTTTTTGATTTATTAAAATTAGCCTCAAAATTGATACTATCTTTATTATTATATCTAAATTTTATAATTCTAAAATTGCCAATAAAAAAATTTAAATAATCAAGTAAATGAATCAAATAAAATTTGATTATTCCTCCACCGTATTTTGCATTTTTTTTCCAAGTTTTATATTTATATTTATTATAATGAGATCTAAATTTCCAGGTAACATTTATGAAATTTATATTTTCAATATTTTTTCTAATAAGTTCTTGAAATTTTATAAATACATCTGTCTCTAAAAAAGTAAAATCTACTAGAAATTTTTTTTTATATTTATATAAATTAAATATTTTTTTTGCATTCTTTAAATTTTCTGCGAGAGGTTTTTCTACAAAAAAATACTTTATTTTATTTTTTTTTATTTCTTTGCTGAGTAATAATTTAGTTTGTATATCTGGGATTGTAGCAATAGCAAGAAAGTCAATATCTTTTTCTAAAAGCATTTTTTTCCAAGATCTAAAAAAAAGTATATTTTTATCTTTGAAAATATTATTTAATTTTTTTTGATCTCTAGCACAAACAGCAATTACTTTGATATTCTTAAGTCTTTTTAACGCTTTGTAAATAACATAAAATCCATATCCTGATCCTACAATAGCTGCATTAATTTTTTTCATATATTTCATCTTTAATAATATCAGCTATCAATTTGTTTGCTAAAATATTATAATGTCCATCACATTCAAAAAATAGATCTTCAGATTTAAATTTAGAAAAATTCAAAGATGTTAAAATATCTATAAATTCAATATTGTTATTATTTGAAAATTCTTTAAATTTTTTTGTTAATTTTGGAAATTGTTTCTGATTTTCAATATAAATATCTATATCAGGTTTGTAAGGAAGAAGTATTACAGATAATTTTGCGTTATTTTTCTTTGATAGTTTTTGTATACCCAAAATGTTATATTTCATCAAATCAAAACCCTCATCTGTATAAACATTATAAAAAGAATATCTATGAACATTCTTATTGCTCAAAACTTCCTTATTCGCAGTTTTAATATTTTCAGAAGTAATTATTGATTTTAAATATTTTAACACATGATAAGTATGGGTAAAATTGTTAAAAAAATTTTTTAAATTTTCAAAAATTGAAAAACTTTTTTTTAGTTCGTTTGTATATATCAAATTATACTCTTCACCACTTTTAATTAAATATGGCCTATATCTATTATTATGAATTTTTTTTCCAAACGCATAAGAATCATCTTCAAAATCGTTTGCAACTGTAATGAATAGTAAAACTCTTGAATGCTCAAATTTAGAAGCAAGGTTTTCATAAAGCAGTTTGTATTGTGTGCTTCCAAAATGACCTGCAGTCCCAAAATTTAAATGTGGTATATTGAGTTCATCTTCGATTATATTTGAAAATCTATTTTTTTGCTCCAAACCAAAACCTTCAACCATTGAGTCACCAATAACAATAGTCCTATTTTTTCCATAAATATTTCTCTCTTTATCAATAGCCCCGTAAGAATTAGTTATATAAGTTACATCAAAACAACTTTTTTTATGTACAAAGGTTTTATTTGGTAAATGCCAAGCTCCAAAATATTCATTAAAGTCTCCATAATGATGCCTATTTTGATTGTTAAAATTGGGTCTAGAGGTAATTTTTAACTGTGTTAATAAAGTGTAAGATATTAATTCAAACATAATTAAAAAAACAATTAAATTGATAAAAATTAATTTTAAATAATATTTAAATCTCATGCATGTACTTAGGTTAACAAGAACATATCCAAATTCTAGATTCAAGAATATTGGGCTTCAAGCCTATATGTTTGGAAAATATTCAAAAGATAGTAGTACAATTTTTTTTAAAAAAAATAAACATAAATCAATCAAAAATAGACCAGACGTAAAAATTAATGAAATAAATTTAAAAAAAAGAAGCCTAAACGATAATTATAATTTTAATTTAAACTTTATTTATGTCTTATTAAATAAGATATACGATAATATATCATTATTTTTTATTATATTAAAAAAAGTAAATTTAAATGAAATAAGATATATTCATGTTCATAATATAAATTTACTTTTAGCTGCCTTTTTTTTAAATATATTTTATAAAAAAAAAATTATTTTATCTGTTGGGGGCTCAGATATTTTCAATTTAAAAAAAAAAAAATTATTCAAAATTTTAATTGATAGAGTTTCATTAGTTCTTTCTGTATCTGTAGATTTAAAAAAAAAGTTTAAAAAAGTTTATCCAACTAGTATGTGCGAGGTAATGGGAAATGGTGTTGATTTAAATTACTATAAATTTAAAAAATTAAAGAAACAGGATATTATTTTAGCTATTGGTAATATTAGATGGCAAAAGGACTATTTAACTTTATTAAAAGCTTTCAATCTCTTTAAGAAGAAAAATATCAAATACAAATTGGTTATTTGTGGGGATATTTACGATAAAAAAGAATATAATAAAATTTTAGATTATATTAAAAAAAATTCTCTTTCAAAAAGTGTAATTTTAAAAGGCTATGTAAAATCTAATCAAATCAGAAAATTAATTTATAAATCCAAAATTTTAGTCATAAGTTCAACTAGTGAAGGTCTACCAAAAGTACTGCTCGAAACTATCAGTTGTGGAACACCAGTAATTTCAACTAATGTTGGAGATAATGCAGCTATTCTTAAGGACAAAAGGCTCGTAATTTCAAAAGGAAATCCTATCAAGATGTATAACGCTATAAATTCTTTGATTAAATCAAGAAAAAAATATAATGAAATTATTAAAAATTTTTATGTAAAAAGAAATAATTTTAGCTGGGAAAAACTGGTAATTAAAACTGAAAAAAAAATAGAAAAAGTTTTATGTTAAAAAAATTTTTTAATGATCGGGAAAAAAGAATTAACAATCAATTTAAAGATGTAAAATTTCAAAAAATAAGTAAAGCTTGGACTAAATATTCATTAGCGAATGGGTATCTATATAATTTTTCATGGTTAGGAATACCAATAATAAAATATCCAAGTGATTTAATTACAATTCAAGAAATTATTTTTGAGGTTAAGCCAGATTTAATTATTGAAACTGGAGTAGCTCATGGAGGAAGTCTCGCATTTTACGCGTCAATTCAAAAAATGTATAATAAAAAAGCAAAAACTTTAGGTATTGAAATTGACTTTAGAAGTCATAATAAAAAAAATTGTCGTAAAATTTACAAAAAATTAGGTATTAGTGTTATAGAAAATTCCTCAGTTTCCGAAGAAGCGTTAATCAAACTAAAAAGATTCACAAAAAACAAAAAAAAAATTATGGTTATTTTGGACTCAGATCACTCAACTAAACATGTTTTTGAGGAATTAAAGATTTATTCAAAAATTGTCTCTAAAGGAAGCTACTTGATTTGCACCGATACTATTGTAGATTTTATGCCTAAAGGGTTTTTCTTAACTGATTGGCAAAAAAAAAGAGCATCTCATAGAAATTTTGATAGAGGAAATGGGCCCTTCATAGCATTAAAAAGATTTTTAAAAATTAATAAAAAATTTAAAATCGATAAAAAATTTCACTCAAAATCTACGATAACTGAAAACCCTTTTGGTTTTTTAAAGAAGATAAAATAAATATGGAAATAAAGAATATATATTGGATCGTAGTTGATTCGATGAGAGCCTACAAAGGTAGAGGAGATACAAGATACAGAATTGAATACTTTGATGAGCTTGAAAAAGAATTTTTCAATTTTAAAAATGCTTATACTTCAGCACCAAGCACAGTAATGTCAGCAGCGTCCATGTTCACAGGTTGTGAAACTATTAAAATTGCAAGAAATTACTCTGATTGGAAATTTAATTTATCAAATATCAAACCTATTGAATACTATTTAACAAAACAAAATTTTGAAAACATACCTATAGATAACTCTAAAAGAGCGAGAGAAATGTTAGCAGATTTAATTGGTAAATTAGATTACAAATATTTTTCAAAAGGAATTTCTCATAGCAAAAATTGGACTAATCAAGATGTGTTAAGTCTTTTCAAATATTCTTTAAAAAAGTCTTCATCAAAAAATAAATTTATAATGACTTGGTATGATTGTAGAGGAGATAAATCTATTAATAATTTAATTAAAGATCATATAACAGCTATAAAAGAATTTGGTGACTACCAAAATTCAATAATAATTATCAATTCTGATCATGGATACCCAGATCCAAAAGCTATTCAAACCTCAAATATCATTGGAAAAGGACATGATTTAATAGTGACAGAGGATAATATTAAAGTTCCTTTGCTGATTAAAGTACCAGGTTTAAGCCCAAGAACAATAAATGAAAGAGTTTCATTGATAGATATTTTGCCAACACTTTCTCAAATTTTAAATTTTAGATTAGAAAATAAAGTTGATGGATTTTCTTTACTTGGACTATTAAAAAATGAAAATAACAACCAATTTGTCAATGATAGATTTATAAGGACTGATACTAGACTTCTTTTACAGGATGGAAAAATTACAAGTCTTATTCATAAAAATTGTAAATATGTAAAATATCATGACACTAAAATTGAAGAGTTATATGACCTTCAAAACGACCCAGAAGAATTAACTAATGTAATAGATCAGAATAAATACGATATAATAAAAAATGTAATTAGAGATAGATTTATTAATCAAACAAAAAAGATTTTTGAGGAACAAGAAAAATTTTTAGCTAAAAATTTGGAAATTAATTTTTCAAAAGATAATTTTAATGAGTTTACAAACGTAATTTTTTTTACCAACTTAGATCCAGTATACATTAGATTAATTAAGAATTTTTTATCTAACAAAAATAAAAATTTAGAATTTAAAATTTTCAGAACTAAGGTATTTGATAGAAAAATTAATTCAGAAATTGAAATTTTCAATATTCATGAGATAAATAAATCAGTTTTTGATAATAAAACTTTAATAATTGTAATTGATGAAAAAAATTATTATAGAATTCTTGATGAAACATTCATTAATTACTCGAAAACATTAAAATGCAAACGTATCTTTTTAGATTTTAACTTTGAAAAAAATAATTTATTTTTTTCAAAATGGGTATTTCCATTACTTAAATATAAGAATAATTATTATTTTTACAAAAGAGAACCATCACTCTTCTTTAGTGATCTTTTTAAGTTAACAAAAATAATGATAAATCAATATATTTTTAAAAGGAAAGTTCAAACTCCTAAAGGTGAAGATATTAAGTTACAAAGAGATAGATATTTAATATCTGCTTTTCATGATTTAGATAAAAGTGAATTAGTTGCTCATCAATTTTTTTACAATAATTTAATTAACTGGGGTGGGACTCAAAAAACCATATTTAGTCTAGTGGACAACTTAAAAAAAAAAGAAATTAAATCTCGAATTATCACAAGAGCTTTTTCTGAACAGTTAATTCATGATTTTAAATTATTTGATTATGAAATACAGACTTTAGATCCAAAAGCAGACAATAAAAGTGTAATAAGAACATTAACCTCTTTTTTAGCTAATTTAAGTGCATTAGTATTTAAAAAAATAAAAAACTTTTTTAGATTTTATTTATTAGAATTTTTTGGCTTTATTTTTTCTGATAGAATAGTACTAAATTGTTTTTTCTCAGCTTTTAGATTAAGAAGGCAACTAGATGCCTCTTGTAAAAATTCAAATTATTTTTCATCATTTTTAACAAAACCAAACTTAATAATATTATTTTATTACAATTACTGGATAAAGAGTAAACAAAATATAAAAATAATAATAAATGAAAGAAATGATATAACTAAACAATACTTAAAAAAGAATAAATTACTCAATTTTTTTTATTCTAAATTACTCAATAAAAAAAAAGTTATACTCTTAACAAATTCGTTAAACACCTACAAATTTTTTAAAAAAAAAGATCTAGTTTCTGAAATTCATTATGTTTACAATGATTTGGACTTCACTGAAAATAAACATTATAAAACAAAATTAGAATTTAAAAGTTTAAAAATTTCATGCATTGGTAGAATAACTTATCAAAAAGGCCAGGAAGATCTTTTAAAAATTTTATCAAAAATCGATTATATAGAAAATGTTAAATTTAAATTTATTGGAAGAGGGCAGCATTCAAGTAAAAGTTTAGACATTATTAGAAATTCTAAATTTCATTTTGATTTAACGTCATCTACTAATTTAGATGAAATTTATAAAAATTCTGATCTAATAATTATTAATTCTTATTATGAGGGACAATCTAATGTTATTTTAGAGTGCTTGCAATATGGAAAACTTATGCTTATCAATGACAGACTTAGAGATGAACTAAAAGAAATATACGGTCATGAAATAGAGAATTTTATTTGTTTTTTTTCTAACGCGTCAGATTTAAAAAAATTACTTAATATTAATTATTTTAACAAAAATTTTGAAAAAAGAATAACTTCACAGCTTAGTTTTTTTCAAAATTATAATAAAAAATTTAAAACTATTTCAAATTTTTACTCTGAACTTAAATAAAAATTTAATTAGATTTTAAACGTCATCTTCTTCAATAAGATCCTCATCACTCTTAAGTTTAAAATTCTGTTTTAATTCCTCTTCTGAAAAATTTTCTACTTTATCAAATTTTTTAATTTGTGAGTTCTCCATTACTATGATCTTATCAGCATTATCTTTGATGAATTTAAGATTATTACAAGAGAAAAATAAGCATATTTTATTTTGACTATTTATGAGAAATTTTTCCCAAATTTTATTGAAATTGTGGTTTTGAAAATCAAAATTGAAATTGTCAAAAAGATAAATTTTATTATCAGTGAAACAAGAAAGAGCAAAAATAATTGATTTAAATAAACTTTTATCCATTTCATAAAAATTTGTGTTAAGTTGTTCATCACTAATATTTAATAATTCTAAAAGATTTTTCTTTAAATCTTCAAAAGCAAGATTATTGTTTATTTTATAAAAACTAGCTAATATTTTTATAAAATTATTTAATTTTAATCTTGGAAATAAATTAGGTGGCATATTAATTAATGTTGATGAAAAAAAATTATTACTTTTTTCAACTAATCCTTCATCATAGTTAATTTTATTAGATAAAACCGAAAATAAAGTTGTTTTTCCACTACCTGAAGAACCTAAAATAAAAATTTTTTCACCATCTTTTATTTCTAAATTAATATTCTTTAGAGAATAAAACTCATCTTTCTTCAAATTTTTTGAACTGTAATTATAGACAAAAAATAGTTTTTTAATTATTTCAAAATCTTCTATAGGAACTCTGAATTTTTTAGTTAATTTTTCAATTTTTATCATTTTTTTGCGCTAAGTTTAGTTCTAAAAATATTTACCCAAGCATATGTTTGTCCAACAACTCCTTTTACTGGTGTTGAATTTATAATTTGAATATGTTTTGAAAAGATTTTGAAGTAAATCAAAATCAAAAAAACTAAGAGAGGAGTTATGAAAACAATTTGTATCATTTCATCTATAAAACCATTCAATAAAACGCCTCTCGAACTCTCAATTATAATAGTAAATGGATTATAATTATTTATATACGAAACTAACCCCTCTTTTGGTGATATATAAAAGATAGGTGTACAAGCTAAAATTATTACTCTTAAAAATTTTGATATAAATCTTAAGTCATAAATTAACATTGCGAATGGACTTATAATTATTGATATAAAAACACTTAAAATAATTGAAAAAATAAAAACGTATAAATATAAAATCAAATTAATATATATTCCATCAAAAAAAAATAATGATAGAAAAAAAATTAAAATTAAATCTAAACTAAGATGAAAAATAGATGCAAAAACACAACTAAAAAAAATATGAAATGATTTTATATTTAATGATCTTTGTAAAATAAAACTTAATTGTACTATTTTTTGCGAAATATCAAAAGACTCCGTAATAGCTCTAAATATTACAAATGCAGGAATTGTCCATAATACATAATTATATTCAAAACCAAAATTAGTAAAATCAAGTTGTTTAGAAGAAATAATTGCCCCAATCAAAACAACAATGGTAGGAAAAAAAGTCCAAAAAATGCCAAGATGAAATCTTTTATACTTTCTATAAAAGTAAATCTTGCTTAAAAAGAATGATGAAACAAAGATTTTACTAATTTTATCTACCATGATAATTATTCATTAAATTAAATTTCTTAAATTCACAACATTAATATGGATATAGAAAATATTAAAAATCACGATAAATACAAAGATATCATCACAATGTGTAGTCTAGATAAAATCAATTTTGTATATAATTATACTTTAAATAATTTTAAAAACATTGGTGATATTTTTGAAATAGGAACTTTTGCAGGTGCTATTACACAATCACTCGCTTTAGCTTCTGAGAAATTTAAACCAAATATTTATACAGTAGATAAATTTGAATGGGATAATGACAAGAAAAAAAAGTTTCCAAATTTAAGTTTTCAAATTAAAGATGATTTTTCAAATTACGTGATTAACTCGTTATCACATTTTGAAAATATTAAAATTTTTAAAAGTAATTTTGTTGATTTAAAGCCTAATAATCAAATAGAATTAATGTTTATAGATGCTCCAAAAAGAATGAAATATGTAATTCAATTAATAAGAATTTTTTCAAATTATTGGATTGAAAACAATACTAAATTGTTATTTGAAGATTATAACCAATTCCTATCATATGAGTTACCTGCTACCTTATTTCCAATAAAAAAAAATTTTAGATTTCATACCAATAGATCAGATATAGTAGTTGCTGAGTTTCTTAAAAACAAAATTGATGTTAAAGATTATAAATTAATGAATATAAGAAAATGGGATATTCAAGAAATCAAAAATAACTGGGATGAAATTCATAATATTGGTGATAATGCAAAATACATTGATAAAGAAATTTCAATATTTATGCATCTTTTTGATAATAATTTTTTTGATGAGGCAATTTCTTATGCAAGAGAGAGAAAAATAAACTTCGAAAACTATAAAATAAAAAATAAATTTATTAAAAACTATTTATCTAAAATTGAAAAAATATAAATAAAATTCAAAAACTAATGTTTAAATAGATAATGAAGGTTCTTAGAAACTTGATTTTTATCTAAGTCTATTAACTTGAATATTTCAGAAAAAATTTCTTCATCCCTATCATTAAAATTTTCTCCTATTTTTTTTTCTTTAAATCCTTCAATTTCATAAACTGAAAAATCACCTATATTTTCTGGGTGAAGATTTAAGGTTCTTTTTTCATTTTGATCATAATAACTTAAATACCAATTCTTAAAGTACTGGCCCTTTCTAATAATAGAAAAAGTATAAAATTTATTTTGATTTGAATATTTTAGTGGATTTGCATACTTGTATAAATGATTTGGATCAATGCCGTAATTTTTCAAAATATATCCAATTAAATCAAGTGTGAAAAAATTTTTACTGATTTTTGTTTTCCCACCGTCAAATACTATCATTGGAGTTTTGACTGCATATTCTTCAAAATGAAAGCCGTAAGACATTTTGTTGTCTCTAGTCATATAACCATGATCAGACAAAATTATGTATTCAATATTATTCTTTTTATTAAAATCCTCATTTTCTCTAAAAAATTTTTCTAAGTTTTCTGTCAGTAAGTCTGAAGCTTTTTGTTTAAGATCATTTATATATTTTATACAATTCTTAGCAAATTCATCACCATAGGTCATATCTTTCTTCTTCATTCTTTTATTAAATTGATGACACTCATCTTTTCTAGAAAATTCTTCTTCAGGATCATAATAATTTAAAAAGTCTGCGCCATCTATTACCTGGTCCCATCTTTGATGATAAATATATAAAAAATTTTTTTCTTCATTTATAATTTTTTTTAATTCAGGTATCAAAAGAACCTCTAAATCGTTAGATTTATTTTTGTTTATGGTTTTATTTTTAATGTACTTAGAAAAATTATATTTAAGTTTTTTTGTTATACTTTTGCTGGTTGAATTTATTGGATTATACTCTAAATTTAAAAATCTTGGTATAAAAGCTGTTTGTTCAGTTAAATAATATGACCTTAACCCTTTATAATTTTTTATACCAAAATCAGTTCCTTCAGGAATTGCCGCTCTATGGAAGGTAAACAATCTAAAATTAATTCCTTTATCTTGAAGAGTTTTTATAAAATTGGTTTCAAAAGACTTTGAAAAATCAATCTTATTTTTTTGTAAAGCTTGATCAAAATTTTTAACAGCTGGTTTTCCTGAATAAAAGAATTTAAAAAAATGAGCTGTATGTGGATATATGGTTCTAAAATTTTCGTAAACTGTAGCATCTAGCTCATTCATGAAACTAAATTTATTTTTAGCTTTTTCATTATAGTCATAAATTAAATCAGCACTCCAAGCATCCAGAACTAACAAAACTATATTTTTTTGATCTTTGTCAAATATTTTTTTTAAAAAGAAAGTTGAATATATCATGTGATATGAAAAAAAAATAATAGCTATAAAAAAGAATGATAATGTAACTATTTTGCATCTATCAATAAATTCCTTCAATTTTGAATTATGGCTGATTTTTTTAAGGGAATTTAAAATATCTTTTATATAATTTAGTATATGAATGTTTTTTTTTCTTAAAAAAAAATAAATCAATAATAAAATAAAAAATATCTTTATAATTAAAGACCTTTCGATTAAAGAATAGATTTCTTTAAGACTATCAGCAATAGTTGGAGAAATTGAAAATAAAAAAAAGTAAAAATTTTTGAGTGTACTGTAGATTACTAAATCAAAACTAATTGAGAGTAATATATTAATGATAAAGTAAAGAAAAATAATATTTATTAAAAAAAAAGAGATTTTATGAACAACATTAATATTTTTAATAAAAAATAAAGGTGTCTGAAAAATTAAAAAAAAGAGAGAGATAAAGGTTATATAAATAGATAACGAGTAAAAATCTACTAAAAATAAAAGTGTATCTCCAGCAATAAAATGTAAAAAAAACACTAAAACAACATTTAGAAAAAAAAAAGATGAAATTAAGTGTAATATTCTCATTTATTTTAAAAAGTTAAAAAACTTCCTTAAAAACAATTTAATTATTTTCTTTATCTATATTATTTTCTTTATTTTCTAAATTGTTAGAATTTTTTTTAAATATTTTTTTAAACAACTTTTTGAAAAAATAATATGGTCTAAATATAAATATTACTGCTAATGAGGCAATTGATGCAACAATTAAATTAAAAAAACCCGCTATGAAACCCGGATCAATATAAGCGTGTGCTTTACTGGTTAATAAAAAATAAATTAAAATTAATTTTGTAAAGTTCATTGATCGTATTTCATAAGTATTTCATAACAATTATCAACAACTTTTTCTATATTAGCATATTTTAAATTATAAAAATTTTTAATTTTCTTTTTATTATTTTCCATTTTAGACACACTTTTTTCTAAAAAATAATTCATATTATCTATTTGATTTGGATAAATCTGTGTTCCAAACAAATCCCTTATCTCATCTTCTATAGCAACCAATTTCATATCCTCAAATATATTATTATGTATTTTGTTAGCAGAATTTATATAAAGAACTGGCTTAAAAAAAGGATAAAAGGCCTCGAGTGCAATAGCTGAATAATCAGTAATAACAAGCTTCGATTTCTGAATAGACTCAACATTGTTAAAATTTTGATCAAATATAAAGTTCGAGTTATGTTCAAAATTATTTTTAATTATTTCTAGAGTAATTTTAGATCTTTTATAATGTTCCGGATGTGGTCTAAATATCACTTTATTTTTTAGATCAAGAAGTTTTGAAATAATTTTATATCCATATTTATCTAAACAATTTTCTTTTGAATAACCCCAAGAAGGAGCGAATAAAATATAGTTTTCATGATTTTTTTTTGGTATCTTTAATAAATAATCAAAATACATGTAGCCTGTGGGATAAATTTCTTTTTTTTTCGAATGATTAATTCTTTCTAACTCTCTGAGTTCTTGAATTTGGAAAATTCCATTTGCAAAAATAATATCATAGTTATTAAAAGCTCCCTTTGTTAATTGCTTATGAGTGCTTGCAGCAGCATGAAAAAAAAATATATAATAATCAACCTTTTTGCTTTTTTTAAGAAAAGAATTATCTAAATCAGTCATTGTTAACAAAAAAAACTTTGTTTTAATGAATTTAAAAATTAATAATTTAACTAAGAAATTACCTATATATAAGTTAGTCACATTTTTTTTATCAATTCTGTCATTTTTATCTAAACTTAAATACAAAACTTCATAATTTTGTGAAACTTTTTCAATTAAATCAATTATATACGGTTGATAATTTTTTTTTTCTGAAAAAAATGTGAATTTATAATACTTTGAAAAAAATATTTTGTTCAACAAATTCATGATAATGACCAAACTATATTCTAATTGAAAAATTTCAATTTAATAATATGATAAAAATATATTATAGAAAAATTAATATAAAAACTTATGAGTCAAAAATTATTTGTAAATTCTATTGAAAATTATTTAAAGACAAAAAATAAAACAAATCTTAAAATCTTGAAAATGAGCTTTGAAAAACTCAAGAAAACGAATCTCGATAGGGATAAAAGATACTTAATTATTAAAAAATTAGGAAAAAACAAAAAAGATTTATATAATAAAATGTCCCTTATTGGAAAAATTTCAAATTTAATACCTCAAAATTCAAAGAAGGATTTTATTGTTGAAGTTAAACCAAAAATTAAAATTTTAAAAAAGATAAAAAATAAAATAGATATAAAAAAAAAACTTAGATACCATCAAACAAATGTTGGCGGTTCGATACATACAGATGGTCCACAGTTAGAAAAACCACCTAAGTATGTTGTGATGGGATGTGTGAACAATTCTGACAGAGGTGGTCATTCAATAATCTTAGATAGTAAAAAATTATATCAAAAAATAAATAAAGACTCTAAACTTAAAAAATCCCTGAATAAAAAATTTTATTTTGAGAGAAGAGGGTTTAGTGGAAAAAAAATATTGAATAAACAAATTTTCACTACCTCCAAAAAAAATTATATTTTCAGATATTTAAGAGATTATATTAATGCAGCTTACGATATTAAAAATAAAAAAATTGCCCCTATAAAATTACAATTATTAAATCGAATTGACCAACTAATGAAAAATAAAAATTTACACAAAAGATATAAACTTATGAAGGGCGACATTATAATCTTAAATAATTTTAGACTTGCTCATGGAAGAACAGACTTTTCCTTAAATAAAAAAAATAGTCAAAGAAATTTATTAAGAATGTGGCTAAAAAAATAAATTTAAAAAAGTTTTTTGTTATTATTTTAGCTGCTGGAATGGGCAGAAGATTAGGTAAAGCAGGTAAAAGTAAACCTAAAACCTTAACATTAATAAACAATCAAACAATTCTGAACTCTTTAATGATGAAATTAATAAATTATAAAGTTGGAAAAATACACTTTGTGCTTGGATATAAATCAAAAATGATATTAGATAATTTAAAAAATTTAAATTTAAAATTTTCTTATAATATTTCAGATAAATTTAAGAAATCAGGACATGGATATAGTTGGTACTTATCAGAAAAAAATTTCATAAAATATAAAAAACCTGTAATAATTATTCACGCGGATATTTTATTTTCTGAAAATTTTTTGAAGAATATAATAAGTTCAAATAAGAATAACATTATAGGTTCTAAAATAATTAAAGATAAAAATTCTCTTAAAAATATATTTAAAATATCCACAATTAATTCGACAAAAATATCTAAAATTTCAAAAAACTTGAAGATAAATAGAGGTATGACTGAAGTAATTGGAATAAACAAAATATCATTTACTTCACAAAAAAAAATTTTTTTATTTCTAAAAGAAAAATTTAAGGACAAACAAAATTTAAAGTTGGGGTGGGAAGATTTATTAGATAAATATATTAGTACATCAAATGATAAATTTTATATTTTAAAAAATCAAAATTTTAATTGGATCAATATAAACACAACTAAAGATATTATAAAAGCAAGGAAAATGGATTTTTAATGAGCTATTTAAAGTTAAAAAATAGGTAACTTAATAATATATTTAAGATATAAGTAAAATTACATTTATGAAAAAAAAAGCAAAAATTTTACTTATCACTCCGAATCTCAAAGGAATTCAAGATGGAGTTAATAGAATCCAGCCATCATTAGGATTAATGTTAATTGCACCAATTTTAGAACAACACGGACACAAAGTTAAGATTTATGACTCAGCTTTAGATGGATGGAACAAAAGAAAAGTTTTAGATCAGAAAAATAAGATTGTAATGATTGGTCAAGATGAAAATGGAATTAGTAAAATTATTTCTGATTTTTCGCCAGATATTGTTGCTATTTCAGTTTTATTTTCTAATCTTTTAGACTCTGCTCATGAAATCGCAAAAATTATTAAAAAAGTAAATAAAAATATAAAAGTAGTTTTAGGTGGCAATCATATTTCATCTGCTGTTTCAGATTTTAAATATTTTAACATGCAAAAAAATAATGGAGTAAATAACATTATCCATGACTTAGAAAACAGCCATTTTGATTATGGAATGGCTGGTGAGGGAGAGTTTTCATTTATTAAGCTTGTCGATGCAATAATAAATAATGATGAAAATAATTTAATGAAAGTTCCTGGGTTGGTAAAAAGAATTTCATATGGAAAATATCACATTAATCCTAATCAGAGTGTTCATGATTTGAATCTTTTGCCTAGACCTGCAAGACATCTTGTTGAGATGGAATCATATTTTGATATTGGTGCTTTTCATTCAGCAAAATCTAGATCAAAAAGAGTATTGAGTGTAATGTGTTCGAGAGGTTGTCCAGAAAAATGTACATTTTGTTCTACACCAACTATGTGGGGTCAAAATATTAGGTGGAGATCAACAGAACACATTATGGATGAAATAGAGAATGACGTGAAAGATTATAAAATTGGCGAAATTCAGTTTGAGGATGACACTATAACAGTTAATAAAAAAAATTTGTTTGCTTTATGTGATAAATTAGAAAAAGTAGGTTTGCCATGGTGCACACCTAATGGAACAAAAGTTAATTATCATTTTAACAAGCAAGATGAAATGTATAAAAGAATGTTTAACTCTGGTTGTTACCAAATAACTTTAGCATGTGAAAGTGGTGTACAGAGAGTTCTTGATAATATAATAAATAAAAGATTGCCCCTTGAAACCATTTACCCTTCTATAGAAAATGCTAAAAAGGCTGGAATGTTAGTTCATACATTCTGGATACTTGGTTACCCTGGTGAAACCTATGAAGAAATACAAAAAACTGTAGATTTTGCAATGAATTCTGGTGCTGATAGTTTCTCTTTTGCAATACTTAGTCCTTTACCTGGTACTCCAATTTATAGAAAAGTAATTACTGAAAATTTGTGGTGGCCTGGAAGATCATTGGATGATGTTCTGTACAGATCATCTTTAATAAAAGTTGATGGCTTTGATAGTCCTGAAGATTTTGAAAAATTCGTAAATGAAACAAGTATTAAAGCTAACCTTTCTCTTAAAGAAAAAGATCCTAAAAGATTTGAATATAAATACGGCAAAGGTAGTACTGAAAAAGCATTAGTCCATCAAACTTGATATTAATAAAATTAAAAAATTTATTTTAGATCTTTAATATTTCTTAAACATGATATATAAATCTCTTGCTGAATCGTGATGGGGAATAATGTGAAAATCATTAGCTGTACCTGCAACGGTAATTCTTAGAAAAGTCCGAGTGCCATCCAGCAAAGACCGTTGTTGAATGAGGGCCAGGAAAAGTCTAATTCTTCTAATATCTATTAGCATCGGCATTTATTAAATGTTTCATTTATCAGTGAAACTTGAAAGGATGTATAGGATGTTTTTAAGATTTTTGGTAATTTCGTTCTTCTTTTTTTTTTCAAGCTTGGTTTTTTCTAAAGAAATTCCAGTAATTGTTATTACAGCGAATAAAAAACCACAATCATTATCAACTATCGGTACATCTGTAACAGTCCTTGATGAAAAATTTTTTAGTAATACCACTGAATACTTTTTAGGAGATGCACTCGCAGCAAATTCGACTAGTGCTAATTTTTTTCAAAGTGGTGGACATGGAACAGCTTCAGCTATTCAATTAAGAGGTATGCCCAAAAGATACTCTACAGTTTATATTGATGGTATTAAAATGTCAGACCCATCAAGTGTTTCAAATGATTTTGATTTCAATAATATTTTGACTAGTCAAGTCTCTAGAGTTGAAATTTTAAAAGGTAACCAAAGCTCTCTATATGGTAGTGGGGCTGTTGGAGGAACTATTCACATTACAACTAAAAAAGGTGAGCCAGGCTTTAATAGAGATGTGAACTATTTGTTTGGATCTTATAATACGCATAATTTTTCAACCTCTATTTCAGGGGGAGACATATCAAAAAGATATTTTGTAGGCTTACAAAGATTTAATACAGATGGAATTTCTCAAATGACACATAATGACGAAAAGGATAGATATAGAAATAATGGTTTAATAGCTAGTTTTAGCGAAAAATTTTCTGAAAATTTAGAATTTAATAGTAATACTAGAATTTCAGATACTTATCTACAATATGATGCTGTGTGTGTATCAAATTTATTTGGTTGTTCACCTTCCAGAGATCACTCAGAAGAGGCAGATGCGGTAGAAGCGTCTACAAATGTGAATTTAATTTACAAACCTTTTAAGAGTTTTAAAAATAAATTTACTATAGCAAATACTTACTTCAAAAGAATTTATGGTCAAGCGCCTGGCAGTAAGAACACCAAACAAGATAATTATTATGGTAATAGGTACGCAGTTCTTTATCAGGGTGAATATAATTTTAATCTAGATAATAGCATAGTATTTGGTTTAGAGAGAGAAGATGAACAAATGGGATATAATAAAGATGAGTCTGGAAGAATTGACTCTAATGCATATATTACCTCTCAGTATTTTGACTATCAAACTAGAATAACAAAAAATCTTTACAGTACTTTTGGTACAAGATTTGATGAGCATTCACTAGCAGGTGGTGGTTCAAATGAGGATTCTCATCGAGTAACATTGGCATATATATCTGATGATAAAACTACCAAATTTAAATCTTCTTATGGTACAGGTTACAGATTTCCATCATTATATGAATTGCTTTATGTATGGAATTCAAGAAATAATTGCAATGGGGGAGGAAGTAAATGTGGTGATGTAAATTTTAAATCTGCAGAAAATAGTCGAAGTTATGATTTCGGAATTGAAAAGTCAATAAATCCAAATTTATTTGTTGATTTAACATATTTTAACATACTTTATAAAGATGCTCTTGAGGGCTGGTCTGGTAATAATGCTGCAGGGTCTGGATCTACAACACAAAACTCACCAAGTACAACTAAATCTCAAGGTTTAGAATTTGTGTCAAAATTTAAGTTAAATGAAATTTTAAATTTTGATTTTAATTATACCTACACTCAAACTTACGATGGTGCAGAACAAGACAATCCTAACAATACTATGATAAATTCACAAATGGTAAGGGTTCCTAGAAATATGATTAATTTGATTACAAATCTGAAAGTGCCAGCTTATAAAAATTTAAATGTAAGCTTAAAAACCAAATGGTCTGATGAAGCTAGAGACTATGGAAATGGAAATGCAAACAGAAACGGTTCTCAGTCATTTGCAGACGCAGAGCTTGATAGTTATTTAATTAGTGATTTATCAATTAAATACAATTTTTTGAACAGATATAATTTTTATTTTGATATAAATAATATTTTAGATAAAAAATACGAAACTGCTCAAGATTACTCACAAATGGACAGAAGTTTTAATTTTGGGATAAAAACAAATTATTAAAATTGTTGCAATAAACATTAAAATTTATAAGATAATTTTATGAATTATCTAAAAGTATCACTAGGGATATTTGTGGCTTTAGCAGCCAGTAGATTTGTACCACATCCACCTAACTTTACGAGCTTATTAGCACTAAGTTTTTATGTTCCAGCTCTTATGGGGGTAAGATTTTTACCAGCCCTAATTCTAAGTTTTATAATAACAGATTTTTTTATTGGATTTCATTCTTCAGCCTTATTTACATGGGGCAGTGTGATTTTTATTGGGTTAATCTCAAAGTTTTTTTTAATGAATATTTATACTAGATTTTCAGGAGCTCTTTTGGGTGCAATAATTTTTTATGTGATAACTAATTTTGGGGTATGGTCTTTAGGATCTTATGGTTACACTTTAGAGGGTTTTTTATTATGTTATACATTAGCAATACCTTTCTTTACATATAGCTTAATTTCAACAATTGTATTTTCAGGGATAATTGAAGGTGTAATTAGACTAAATCTATTTAAAGTTAAAATATAAATTAGTATGAAATTAATTTATATTTAAAAAGAATATTTTTTAATATCAATCAACTCTGTAAAAATTTTTTTCAGTGCATAAATCAAGCCAATTGAGCTATTAGTACTGGTCAGCTGCACGCATTACTGCGCTTCCACATCCAGCCTATCAACGTGGTGGTCTACCACGGCTCTATAGGAAGAACTAGTTTTAAGGTGAGTTTCCCGCTTAGATGCTTTCAGCAGTTATCTCGTCCATACTTAGCTACCCGGCACTGCAGCTGGCGCTACAACCGGTCCACCAGTGGTATGTTCAACCCGGTCCTCTCGTACTAGGGTCAACTCCTCTCAATTCTTCTACACGCATAGCAGATAGGGACCGAACTGTCTCACGACGTTCTGAACCCAGCTCACGTACCACTTTAATTGGCGAACAGCCAAACCCTTGGGACCTGCTCCAGCCCCAGGATGTGATGAGCCGACATCGAGGTGCCAAACACTGCCGTCGATATGAGCTCTTGGGCAGTATCAGCCTGTTATCCCCGGCGTACCTTTTATCCGTTGAGCGATGGCCCTTCCACTCAGAACCACCGGATCACTATGACCGACTTTCGTCTCTGCTCGACTTGTCAGTCTCACAGTCAGGCAAGCTTATGCCATTGCACTCTACGAACGATTTCTGACCGTTCTGAGCTTACCTTCGCACGCCTCCGTTACTATTTGGGAGGCGACCGCCCCAGTCAAACTACCCACCATACAATGTCTTGATGCCGGATAACGGCTATCAGTTAGATATCAAGAAAAACAAAAGAGGTATTTCACTGGTGACTCCACAAAAGCTGACGCTTTTGCTTCAATGTCTCCCTCCTATACTAAATATGTTTTTCCTAACACCAATGTAAAGTTGCAGTAAAGGTGCACGGGGTCTTTCCGTCTAACTACGCGAACTCCGCATCTTCACGGAGAATTCAATTTCACTGAGTTGATGTTGGAGACAGCGGAGAAATCGTTACGCCATTCATGCAGGTCGGAACTTACCCGACAAGGAATTTCGCTACCTTAGGACCGTTATAGTTACGGCCGCCGTTTACTGGGGCTTCAGAAATGAGCTTGCACCCATCGCATTAACCTTCCAGCACCGGGCAGGCGTCAGACCCTATACATCCACTTACGTGTTAGCAGAGCCCTGTGTTTTTGATAAACAGTCGCTTCTCCCTGGCTTGTGCCACCCATTTATAGTTGCCTATAAAAAGGTCTTCCTTATTCCGAAGTTACGGAAGCATTTTGCCGAGTTCCTTCAACATCATTCTCTCAAGCGCCTAAATATACTCTATTAATCCACCTGTGTCGGTTTAGGGTACGGTCTAATGATGGAGCTATTTCTTGGAACCTTTTCGCGGCTAGTTCAATCCATTAAGAACTAACAACTTACAAGATTCGTCACTACCATCTGGTTAAGGAATATTAACCTTATTTCCATCGACTACGGCTTTCGCCCTCGCCTTAGGTGCCGACTAACTCTGCGCGGATTAACCTTGCGCAGAAACCCTTGGATTTTCGGCGAAGAAGTTTTTCACTTCTTTTATCGTTACTTATGTCAGCATTCGCACTTCTGATACCTCCAGAATCCCTCACGGGTATTCCTTTACAGGCTTACAGAACGTTCCGCTACCAGTTATAATTTTAGAAAAAATTATAAATCCACAGATTCGGTATATGATTTTAGCCCCGTTACATCTTCGGCGCAGAAACTCTATTAGACCGGTGAGCTGTTACGCTATCTTTAAAGGATGGCTGCTTCTAAGCCAACCTCCCGGCTGTTAAGGAATTTCCACATCCTTTCACACTTAATCATAATTTGGGGACCTTATCTGGTGGTCTGGGCTCTTTCCCTCTCGACCATGGACCTTAGCACCCACAGTCTGTCTGCTGAAGAACAATGTTTAGCATTCGGAGTTTTATTAGGTTTGGTAAGAATCTCTTCCCCCTAGCCCATTTAGTGCTCTACCTCTAAACATCTATTTATTCAACGCACTACCTAAATAGTTTTCGCGGAAAACCAGCTATCTACGAATTTGGTTGGCCTTTCACCCCTTACCACAAGTCATCCAAAGACTTTTCAACGTCAACTGGTTCGGTCCTCCGGTAAGTGTTACCTTACTTTCAACCTGCTCATGGTAAGCTCATTCGTTTTCGGGTCTAATTCATTAAACTATTCGCCCTATTAAGACTTGCTTTCGCTGCGCCTACACCTAGATGGCTTAAGCTTGCTTAATAAATTAAGTCACTGACCCATTATACAAAAGGTACGCCGTCACTCTAAAAAGAGCTTCGACTGATTGTAGGCATGCGGTTTCAGGTTCTATTTCACTCCCCTAATAGGGGTTCTTTTCACCTTTCCCTCACGGTACTAGTTCACTATCGGTCACTGAAGAGTATTTAGGCTTAGAGGGTGGTCCCCCTATATTCGAGCAAGATTTCACGTGTCCCGCTTTACTCAAGAATTTTATTAAACATTACTTTTACGGGACTATCACCCTCTGTGGTTAGCTTTTCCAAACTATTCAAATTTTTTTAATATAATTACTGGCCTATTCCGTTTTCGCTCGCCACTACTAACGGAATCTCAATTGATTTCTTTTCCTCTGGTTACTTAGATGTTTCAGTTCTCCAGGTTGTCTCTTTAAATCTATGTATTCAATTTAAAGTACCACATAAAGTGGTGGGTTTCCCCATTCGGAAATTTTCGGATCAAAACTTACATACAGCTCCCCGAAACTTATCGCAGTATATCACGTCCTTCATCGTCTTTCAGTGCCTAGGCATCCGCCACACGCCCTTAAACGCTTGATTTATGCACAGAAAAAAATTCTGTGTTGAATCAAATTTTTATTTTGAACACTAGCTAATAACATTACTAATGTTCGGATATAGATATTGATATTAATTATTATTTTTTTATTTACAATTTATATAACTAAGTGTTTTGGTGGAGGATAGCGGGATCGAACCGCTGACCTCCTGAATGCAAATCAGGCGCTCTCCCAGCTGAGCTAATCCCCCTTAATCTTTATCTTAAATTGGTGGGCCGAGAAAGACTCGAACTTTCGACCCCACCCTTATCAAGGGTGTGCTCTAACCAACTGAGCTACCGGCCCCCATGCAAGAGAAACACTAAATTTAAAAAGAGAAATGAGGACGGTCAACATTGCCTATGTAAATTATTTAGAATAAAATTTTACTTTTATTCATCCTTAGAAAGGAGGTAATCCAGCCGCAGGTTCCCCTACGGCTACCTTGTTACGACTTCACCCCAGTCGCTGACTATACCGTGGTCAAGGGTTTAAAACCTTGCCTTAAGGTAGAACCAACTCCCATGGTGTGACGGGCGGTGTGTACAAGACCCGGGAACGCATTCACCGTGGCACGCTGATCCACGATTACTAGTAATTCCAGCTTCATGCACTCGAGTTGCAGAGTGCAATCCGAACTGAGGTATCTTTTAAGGATTTGCTTAACGTCGCCGTCTTGCTTCCTGTTGTAGATACCATTGTAGCACGTGTGTAGCCCAACACGTAAGGGCCATGAGGACTTGACGTCATCCCCACCTTCCTCCAGCTTATCACTGGCAGTTCTTTCAGAGTGCCCAACTTAATGATGGCAACTAAAAGTGAGGGTTGCGCTCGTTGCGGGACTTAACCCAACATCTCACGACACGAGCTGACGACAGCCATGCAGCACCTGTGTTTCGTCCGGCCGAACCGAAAACTTTAATCTCTTAAAGTCGCGACGAACATGTCAAGTGTTGGTAAGGTTCTGCGCGTATCTTCGAATTAAACCACATGCTCCACTACTTGTGCGGGTCCCCGTCAATTCATTTGAGTTTTAACCTTGCGGTCGTACTCCCCAGGCGGTGTGTTTATCGCTTTCGCTGCGACACTGAAAATAAATTTCCAACGTCTAACACACATCGTTTACGGCATGGACTACGAGGGTATCTAATCCTCTTCGCTACCCATGCTTTCGTTCCTCAGTGTCAGTAATGATCCAGAAAGCTGCCTTCGCAATTGGTATTCTTTCTAATATCTACGAATTTCACCTCTACACTAGAAATTCTGCTTTCCTCTATCAAACTCTAGCTGAAAAGTTTTGATGGCAGTTCCAGAGTTAAGCTCTGGGATTTCACCACCAACTTTTTCAACCACCTACGAACTCTTTAAGCCCAGTAATTCCGAACTACGCTAGGTCCCTTCGTATTACCGCGGCTGCTGGCACGAAGTTAGCCGGACCTTCTTATTCGGGTACAGTCATTTTCTTCCCCGACGAAAGAGCTTTACAACCCAAGGGCCTTCTTCACTCACGCGGCATCGCTGCATCAGAGTTTCCTCCATTGTGCAAGATTCCCCACTGCTGCCTCCCGTAGGAGTTTGGGCCGTGTCTCAGTCCCAATGTGGCTGATCATCCTCTCAAATCAGCTATTGATCAAAGTCTTGGTAGGCCATTACCCCACCAACAAACTAATCAAGTGCAGGCTCATCCAATGGTGCATAAAGCTTTCTCCGTAAAGACTTATCCGGTATTAGCACAAGTTTCCTCGTGTTATTCCAGGCCAAAGGGCAGATACCTACATGTTACTCACCCGTCTGCCACTAAGTATTGCTACTTCGTTCGACTTGCATGTGTTAGGCGTGCCGCCAGCGTACGTTCTGAGCCATGATCAAACTCTCAAGTTTAAAAACGGCGCACACTAGCTTCTATATAAATTCTAAGAATAAAATTTATATAATGTTGAAGTGTGTACGACAAATTTTGGTAACCTTAACCGTCCACACTTCTCTTCTTAAATTATAAACTTTTTAAATAGCTAATTGGACAAAAGGCCCAATAATCCTCACTTTATTTATTGTTTAACAATAATTTATAGAGAAAGTTTGATGCTTATAGGCTAAAATTATAGGAAATCAAGCTCTTAAGCTCAAAAAAAATACCTAAAAACCCTTTAAATTCAAGGTTTTTTTTGATTTTTTCTAAATGCTCATCTATTAATTGAAAAACTAAAAAAATAATAATGCTTTACAAAATTAAGTTAAAAATAAAGAAAAATACCGAAATTTTTGCTTTAGCTTTACTAATTGCAATAACTGTAATTTCTACAACTTATTACAATTATAGTAAAAATAAAATTTTAAAAAATTATAAAAATACGATTCACAACGTTTATTTTAAAAAGACCATAAATAATATTTTTGAAAATCTTGAGCCAAAATTTAAAACTATTGAACATAAAATAAAACCTGGTGAAACGTTTGATGATATACTAAAAACTTATTTACAAAATAAGTCTGAAATTCAGGACATTAAAAAAGAAATTTCTAAAAAAATTAATATAAATCAACTTAACACCGATCAAAGTATAAAAATTATTATCGACCAATCAAACAACTTAATAAAAGAATTTATATTTAAAATTTCTAGTACAGAAAAAATTTATCTTACGAAAGATTTACAAACAGATAAATTTAATCAGAGAATAATATTTACTAAACTTAATAAAGAAATCATTTATAATGAGAATATTATACTTGATAGTCTTTATAAATCAGCATCAAAAAAAAATGTGCCAGCTAATATAATAGTTGAATTTGCAAGAATTTACGGATTTCAAGTAGATTTTCAAAGAGATATTAGAAAAAAAGATAGATTTCAAATTATGTACGAAGTCTTTGTCGATGATCGGAACAAAACAATCGAGACAGGTAACATTCTTTTTGCAAATCTAGTATTAACTGGAGTAGACAACTCATTATATTATTTTGATAAAAAGGGTAGTGAAGGACATTATGATAAAAATGGAAAAAGTGTAAAAAAAGCTTTAATGAAAACACCAATAAATGGCGCAAGACTATCTTCGCCATTCGGAATGAGAAAACATCCAATTGATGGTTTTACTAAGATGCATCAAGGTACTGATTTTGCTGCACCGATGGGAACTCCTATTATGGCATCGGGTGATGGTATAATAAAAAAAGCAGGATGGTGTGGAGGAGGTGGCAACTGTGTTGTAATTAAACATAATTCAACTTATCAAACCATTTATGCACATATGTCAAAATTTGCAAAGAGTGTAAGAAGTGGAGTAAGAGTAAAACAAGGACAGGTAATTGGATACGTTGGGTCTACAGGAAAATCTACTGGACCACATTTGCATTATGAGGTCGTAATGAATGGTAAAAAGATTAATTCACAAACACTTAAACTACCGTCTGGAAAAATACTAAAAAATGACGAAAGGATAATGTTCGAAACAAAAAAAATCAAACTTGATGTTTTAAAATCTGAAAAAATTATTGGAATTAATTAAATTGCGTCTTTTTGAATTTTATCTTGCTCGGATACTCCCTCGTTAGCTAAACTCTCAACTTTTTTATTAATTTCTAAATTAGATGCTTTGGCCTCATTAAGCTTAGTCTTTTTAATTTGTTCTTGCTCATTCATTATTCGAGTGAAATGATCAGCATGTTGAAAATAATTTTCTGATAAAATTTTATCTCCACTTGATAAAGCCTCTCTTGCAAGATTAGAGTATTTTTCAATTAATTTAGAAACATTATGACTATTTCTGTTTGAGATTTTTCTATGAAAATTTTCATTATTAGAAAAACTTGAATTAAACTTTACTCTATCGTTGTTTGGTTTAAAGTTTCTGTCATTCCGTCTAAAACTTCCTCTTCTTGGGTTATTGTTTCTAAAAGTTACCATAGTTTATAATAATTTAAATCTTCGTGCTGATTATACATCGATCATTATTTGCAAAGTCTTTTAATGTTTCGTTTATATAAAAACCTTTATTTTTTAATAATCCTATTACTTTATTTTTTTGGTCAAATCCAATTTCTAAAATTAATTTACCACTTTTTTTTATCAGTTCAGATGATTTATTTATAACTTTTTTTACTGCTGATAAACCATCTATTCCTCCAATTAATGCTAATTTAGGTTCAAAATTAGTTATATCTTTTTCCAAATAATTAAAATCAATCTTACTTATATAAGGAGGATTAGATATTATTAAATCATATTTGCCACAACTAAAATTGTCAATATCTGATTTTATAAACTTTGATCTGCCCTCAGTTTTAAATTTAATTGAGTTGATTTTACACAAATCTATGCATTTTTTACTTACATCTAAACCAGTGCCATAAAAACCTTTTTTTTCCATTAAAATTGATATTAAAATGCATCCAGAACCTGTTCCAATGTCTAGAATATTAAGCTTATGCCTATTCTTGGTTATACTTAAAACTTTTTCTACTATTAGTTCCGTATCAGGTCTTGGTACTAAAACATTTTCGCTAATTTCAAATTCATATTTCCAAAAATTCTTTTTTCCTGTTAAATAAGCTATTGGTTTTCCTAATGATCTTTTTTTGATTAAATCTATAAAATCATAAAATAAACTTTTTTTGATTTCTTTATCCAAATTAAAAATTATATATTTTCTATCTTTTTTAATTACTTTAGACATTAAAATCTCACTATCAAGTCTGGGGGATTGAATATTATTTTTTTTTAAGATGCTACTGCCTTGATTAAGTGCTCTATCTATATTAATCATTTGAAATACTATTAAGGCTTTCTTCTTGCGCTTGTAATGTTAATGATTCAATCATTTCATCAAAAACCTCACCCTCTAAGAATTCCTCTAATTTATGCAATGTTAAGTTTATTCTATGATCTGTAACTCTTCCTTGAGGAAAATTATATGTTCTTATTCGCTCAGATCTATCTCCACTTCCTATTTTATTTTTTCTATCTTGAGACCTTTCTTGATCGATTCTAGATCTTTCTAATTCATAAAGTCTTGCTCTTAATATCTTCATACCTTTTGATTTATTTTTGTGTTGTGATTTTTCATCTTGTTGGGACACTGAAAGTCCTGTTGGAATATGAGTTATTCTGACTGCACTATCTGTAGTATTTACTGACTGGCCACCTGGCCCACCTGCTCTAAAAACATCGATACGCAAATCTGCATCATTAATCTTTACATCAACTTCCTCTGCTTCAGGTAAAACTGCGACAGTTGCGGCAGATGTATGAACTCTCCCTTGAGTTTCTGTATCTGGTACTCTTTGGACTCTATGAACACCACTTTCATATTTCAAAGTTGAGTAAATATTTGAACCTTTAATTGATGCAATTACCTCTTTTAATCCACCTGCTTCACTTCTAGAAATAGATATTAATTCTAAAGACCATTTTTTTTTATTACTAATTTTTTCGTACATTTTAAAAAGGTCAGCTGCAAACAAACTAGCTTCAAGTCCTCCTGTTCCAGCCCTTATTTCAATAATGGCATTTTTTTTATCTGCTTCATCTTTTGGTAACAAAAATAATTTAAGTTTTTTTTCATTTTTTTCATGCTCATTTTTTAAGTCATTTAATTCAACTTGTGCCATTTTCTTTAATTCTTCATCAGAACTTGAATCTTCTAAAATTTTTTTTAATTCATTCTTATTAGAGTCAAATAATAAATATCTTTTAGCATCAGGTATAATTTCATTTAAATCAGAATATTCCTTTGATTTTTCTGCAAATATTTTTTTTTCTATATTTCCAGCTGACAAATCTTTCTCTAAAGTTGAGTGCTTGCTGATCAAGTCCTTTATAGTTTTTTGTGGAATCATTTTTATTGATCTTCTATTTCTTTAGCTTTTTTTTGAACTTCTTCAACAACTCTGTCAATTATCTTGTCTGATAATACTTTCTCCTTTTGAACACCTGATAAATAGAGCATATTATTTCCCTTTCCTCCTCCAGTAATTCCGATATCTGTCATGGAAGCCTCTCCTGGACCATTAACTACACATCCAATTATTGACAAAGTGATGGGTGTTTTTATGTTAGATAATTTTTCCTCAAGAATTTTCACTGTATTAATCACAGGAAAAGCTTGTCTTGCACAAGACGGGCATGAAATAATTTTTACACCTCTGTGGCGTAAATTTAAAGATTTTAGGATTTCATTACCTACTTTTATCTCTTCTACAGGATCATCAGACAAAGATACCCTAATAGTATCACCTATTCCATCCAATAATAATGAACCAAATCCTATTGATGATTTAATTGTACCTGGCAAAAAACTTCCAGCCTCGGTAATTCCTAGGTGAAGAGGGTAATTTACTTTTTCAGATAGTTTTCTATAAGCTCCTATAGATAAAAAAACATCAGATGATTTTACACTCACTTTAAGATTAAAAAAATCTTCATTTTCTAAAATTTCTATGTTTCTTATTGCACTTTCTACCAATGCCTCAGGACAAGGTTCTTTAAATTTTTCTAAAATATCTTTCTCTAAAGACCCTGCATTTACTCCTATTCGTATCGAGCATCCGTTGTCTTTTGCTGCTTTAACAACTTCCATAATCTTGTTTTTTTCACCTATATTTCCCGGGTTAATTCTTAAACAACTCGCTCCATTGTTTGCAGCTTCAATAGCTCTTTTATAATGGAAATGAATATCAGCTATTAGTGGGATATTTATAGATTTTACAATTTCTTTTAAAGATTTAGTTGAGTCTTGATCTGGGCAAGAAACTCTTACTAAATCTGCGCCAGCTTCTTCTATTTTATTAATTTGTTTAACTGTTTCTAATACATCTTTTGTTAAAGTATTTGTCATTGATTGAACAGAAATAGGATTATCACCGCCAATTTTAACATTACCAACATTTATAACTCTTGTTTTTTTTCTATTAATATCTCGAAATGGTCTGATACTCATTTTTTATTTATCTAATTTAAATTCTGTATGCAATACTCTCAAAGCTTTTTTAACATTTCTTTTATCAATAAGGACAGAAATCTTTATTTCAGAAGTAGAAATAACTTGTATATTAATATTTTTTTTTGCTAAAGCTTGAAACATTCTAAAAGTTACACCAGGAGTTGTGATCATACCAACACCAATTATTGATATTTTAGATACACCTTTATTAAAAATCAAATTTCTAAAATTGATTTCTTTATTTTTAAAAAGTATTTTTTTTGTTTTATTCAGATCTTCATTTTTAATTGTGAATGTTAAATCAGTTTCTTTACCATTCGCCGAAATATTTTGAACTACCATATCAACATTAATTGAATTTTTTGATAGAGGTTTAAAAATAGAAGCTGCAACACCAGGTCTATCCTTTACACCAACTAAAGTCACTTTTGCATCATTTTGTGTTGATGAAATTCCAGTAATAATTTTGTTCTTAAATATATTGGATCTTTTAGTTATCAAAGTTCCTGTTTTTTTAATAAATGAGGATTTTACCTCGATATCAATTCTATTTAATCTTGCATCCTGTATTGAAACGGGCTGCATAACTTTTGCTCCTAATGAAGCCATCTCTAGCATTTCTTCATAAGAAATTATTTTAATTTTTTTTGCTTTTTTTAATTTATTTGGATCAGTGGTAAATACACCCTCTACATCTGTATAAATAATACATTTATCAGCATTAAAAAATTTTGCGAACATGATGGCGCTCGCATCTGAACCTCCTCTTCCAATTGTTGTTAATCTATTCTCTGAATTAACTCCCTGAAAACCAGTCACAACAGGTATCCCACCGCTTTTTAAATAATTCAAAATTTTATTTTTGTTAATTTTTTGTATTCTAGAATTTTTATATTTTCCTTCAGTTAAAATTGGAATTTGCCAAGCTAACCAAGATCTTGATTTAAAACCTAAATTTAACAGTTGTCCTGCAATTAAAGAACAGGCAACTTGTTCTCCAGAAGAGACGAGCACATCATATTCACTTTCAGAAAAATTTCTGCTTATAGATCTTGATTTATTCACCAATTCATTTGTCACACCGCTCATAGCTGATGATACAACAATTACTTTATATTTTTTTTTAACATAATTCCCAATTATATTGGCGACTTTTTTGATCTTTTGAACTGACCCAACTGATGTACCGCCAAATTTTAATACTACGATTTTCATGCTAAATTATTTTTATAAAATTTAAAATATATTGATAAAATACATGTTGAATATAAAGTCAACTTACTAATGAAAAATAACACAATAAATAAAAAAGAAATAGAGAAATTTTCAAAAATTGCTGAGGAATGGTGGGATCCTACAGGTAAATTTAAACCATTACATAAGTTTAATCCTATTAGAATTTCTTATATCAAAGATAATATCATCAAAAGTTTAAAGATTGAAAATAAAAAAAAACCTTTAGAAAAAGTTAAAATTTTAGATATTGGTTGTGGTGGAGGCTTATTGTCTGAGCCAATGAAAAGACTCGGAGCTGAAGTAGTTGGTATTGATGCTTCAAAAAAAAATATAGAAATTGCAAAATTACATGCAAAAAAAAGTAATTTAGATATTCAATATTTATGTACCTCACCTGAAAAATTCAAAATTCAATCAAAATTTGATGTAATTTTGAATATGGAAATAATTGAACACGTAGAAGATGTAAATTTTTTTATAGAATGTTGTTCTAAACTTTTAAAAAAAGATGGGATTATGTTTGTTGCAACGCTTAATAAAACTCTAAAATCATATATATTTGCTATATTAGGTGCTGAATATATTTTAAGGTGGCTTCCAATTGGAACACATGAATGGGAAAAGTTTATCAAGCCTGAAGAATTAATTCATATTCTTAGAAAATATGATTTTAGAGTAGATGCTATTGATGGAATGAAATTTAATATATTTACAGATGAATGGAAACTGAGTTCTGATAAATCTATTAATTATATTGGTAAGTTTATAAAAAATTAATTATTCTTATCCTGTATCCATGGTATGGTTTCGGCATTTATTCCTTCTTCTTTTAATTCTTTAATTTCTTTAATTGAAGCTGTGCCGTATATACCTTTATTTTTTTTCTTATTATTATAATGAATTGATCTAGCTTCATAAGCAAAATTTTCACCTACAAAATCAAAATTCTTTTTTATAAATTTTTGGTAATCTTTGATCTTTTTTGTGATTTCTTGTAATTTTAAATTATCTAAATTTGTTTTTTTTATAGAAGATTTATGTATCAACTTTGGTGCCATTAAAGTTTTTTCAATTTTATTTGAATCACAATTGTGACAGTTTAAATATTTTCTTTTTTTTAATTTTTCAAATTCTTGTGAAGATGCAAACCAACTATCAAATAATAAATTACATCTTTTGCAAACTAATCTATATTTAATCATACTTTATAAATAATAATTAATTGTAAAATTACAATGTTTGAATTAACTTCTATAATCCGCATTTATTTCAATATATTTTTTTGTTAAATCCATTGTAAATACTCTAAAACTTTTTGACCCACCAAAGGTATTTACGCTTATTTCAATATTGTCATTTTTCATATACTCTGATGTTTCTTTTTCATTATAATTAGGATTTATTTTTCCATTATTAATTATAACTAAATCTCCAAATTTTATTGAGAGTTTTTCTAAATTAATTTGCACTCCAGACTTTCCTATTGCCATAACTATTCTGCCCCAATTCGGATCCTCTCCAGCTATAGCGGTTTTAACTAAAGGTGAATTTGCAATTGAAAAAGCAATTTTTTTTGCATCATTTTCAGTTTTGCAATTTTGAACATCAATTGTTATGAATTTTGATGCTCCTTCTCCGTCCGCAACTATTCTTTTTGCAAGATTTAATAAAACTTTATTTAATGCTTGATCAAAATCATTCAATTTTTCATCGTTAATATTACTAATCTTTGGATGTTTTATTTTTCCCGTTGAAAAAATTGTTACCATATCATTTGTACTGGTATCACTATCACAACTAATTGCATTGAAAGTGGAAGAAATATTTTTTTTGAGAAGTTTTTTAAGAATTTCATTTGAAATTTCAGCATCAGTAAAAATATATCCTAATGTCGTTGCCATATTCGGCTGTATCATTCCTGAACCCTTAGCTACCCCATATATTTTAATTTTACTACTACCTATTAAACAATTTTCCATAGCCATTTTAGGCTGAGTGTCTGTCGTCATCATTCCTAACGCTGCTTTCATCCATATATATTTATTTTGAGTGTATCTTATTTTACTAACTAAATCAGATATCTTGTTTAAAATTTTTTCTTCTGGGAAAGTTTCCCCTATTGTACCTGTGCATCCAAATATTATTTCTTTTGATTTAATTTTTTTTGGAAAATCTTCATCTTCTTTTTGTTTTTCAGTCAGTGATGAGGAAATTGTTTCAGCAATTTTTTCTAAACTTCTAAATCCTAGTTTTCCAGTAAAACAATTTGCATTTCTAGTATTCACTAATAATGAGATTATTTTTTTACTTTTCTGTTTTAGATTCCATTTAATATTTTCTGATATTACTTTAGACTGTGTATACACAGACGCATAATTGGCCCCATCTCTAAAATAAAACATCACTAAGTCATCTCTAGAATTTTTGTAAAGATTTGCACTTACGGTAGAAATTGATACCCCATCTAGATGATCTAAATCTTGAAACTCCATCATTTTCTTATTTCTTGATTTAGAAGATAAAAAGTTTGATAAATTAATGCCCATGGTATTTAAAAAAAATATTTTATAATTATATTAAAGGTTATAAGTAAATAATAAATCAAAAACTAATGTTAAATCCACTAAGCTTCTTCTCAAAATTGATTAAATCTAGCAATCAAAAAGAGCTAGATAGAATGAATAAAATTGTTCAAAAAATTAACCTTCTTGAAAAATCTATCCAAAATTTGAATGACTCAGATTTTCCAAAAAAAACAGATGAACTAAAAAATCAGATTAAAAAAGGTAAATCTTTAGATGAAATTTTGCCAGAAGCTTTTGCTTTAGTTAGAGAGGCCTCTAGAAGAAAAAGAAATGAGCGGCATTTCGATGTTCAACTTTTAGGTGGAATAACTTTACATGAAGCGAAAATTGCTGAAATGAGAACAGGAGAAGGTAAAACTTTAACTATTACTCTGGCAGCCTATTTAAATGCGCTACAGGAAAAAGGAGTTCATATTGTAACTGTAAACGATTACTTGGCAAAAAGAGATTCACAAGAAATGGGAGAGATTTATAATTTTTTAGGTATTTCTTCAGGGTTTATCAGTAACGATCAAAATGACCATGAAAGAAAGAAAAATTATAATTGTGATGTAACTTATGCAACTAATAGCGAGCTTGGTTTTGATTATTTAAGAGATAATATGAAATTTTCCCAAGATGAAATGGTCCAACGTGAACATTTTTTTTCAATAGTTGATGAAATAGACTCTTGTTTAATTGATGAAGCTAGAACTCCTCTTATAATTTCTGGTGCAGCTGAAGATAAAACAAATCAATATTATGCTATAGATAAATTAACAAAAAAACTCAGTGATCAAGATTATGAGATTGATGAAAAAGAAAAAAATGTTTTACTAACAAATGAGGGTATTAATAGCGTTGAAAAAATTTTTTCTAACGCTGGAATTTTAAAAAATAATAATTTTTATGACCCAGAAAATTTAAGTTTAGTACACCATGTTAATCAAGCTTTAAGAGCAAATTATCTTTTTGAAAAAGGAAAAGATTATATTTTAAAAGACAACAGTATAAAAATTATCGATGAACTAACGGGTAGAATTCTTGAGGGAAGGAGATTTGGTGATGGTCTTCATCAAGCACTTGAAGCAAAAGAACAGGTGCAAATTCAAGTAGAAAACCAAACTTTAGCTTCTATTACTTACCAAAATTATTTTAGACTCTATAAAAAAATTTCAGGATGTACAGGAACAGCATTAACTGAAGAAGAAGAATTTTTAGAGATTTATAATTTACCTGTAATAGTGATCCCAACAAATAAAAAAATGATAAGAAAAGATTATAATGACCAAATTTTTAGAACAGAAAATGAAAAAAATAATGCAATAATAAAAAAGATTGAAAATTGTTATAAGAGTGGTCAACCAGTTCTTGTTTTTACATCTAGTGTCAATAAATCAGAGATTTATTCAAATCTATTAAATAAGAAAAATATTAATCATTTAGTTTTAAATGCTAAAAATCACGAAAACGAGGCGGAAATTATTGCTAATGCGGGAAAAGAAAAATCAGTAATTATCACTACTAGTATTTCAGGTAGAGGTGTAGATATTCAGTTAGGGGGTAAGAAAGGATCACTGCCTAATAAACAACTAGATATTGATAAAAATAAGATAAAATCTTTAGGAGGTCTATTTGTTATTGGGACTGAAAGAATGGAGTCAAGAAGGGTTGACAATCAAGCAAGAGGTAGATCAGGTCGTCAAGGTGACGAAGGTAGTTCAATTTTTTATGTAAGTCTTGAAGATGACTTAATGAGAATATTTGGTTCAGAGTCAATGAACAATATGCTCCAAAAACTTGGGTTAAAAGATGGTGAAAGTATAGATCACCCCTGGATAAATAAAGCTTTAGAAAGAGCTCAACAAAAAGTTGAGGCAAGAAATTTTGATATTAGAAAAACTTTAATTAAATTTGATAATGTTTTGAATGATCAAAGACATGTAATTTTTTCTCAAAGAAATGATGTTATGAATAGTGATGAAATATTTAATATCTCAAATAACTTTTTAGATGAAATCATAGATAATTTGATAATTTTGAAAAATCGAAAATTATCAAGCCCCAAAGATGTAGAATTTGATAATAAACTCAAAGTAATTTTGGGTCAGAATATAAATGAGATGGAACTCAAAAATCTAGTTTCCTTAGATGAAAAGAACTTAAAAGAAAAATTGACTGAAAAATTTGCTGAAAAAAGAGAGGAAAGATTAAAGTTTTTAGGAGAAAATCAATCTAAAGATTTAGAAAAAAGAATATTTTTGCAGTCTATAGACATTAATTGGAAATCTCATATTCAATATTTAGAACAACTGAGACAGGTAATAGGTCTAAGATCCTACGGTCAAAGAGATCCACTAATTGAATATAAAAAAGAAGCGTTTAGTTTATTTTCTACTTTATTAGAAAAATTAAAATTAGATTTAATTACTATTTTAATGAATTTACGAATAGTAGAAAAAAAAATTGATAATAAAATTAAGAAACCACAAGAGGACATAGTCAATAATCCAAAATGTTTGTTAATTATAAATAAAAATAAAAAAATATCTAGAAATGAAAAGTGTGAGGCTACTGGTAAAAAATTTAAAAATTGCTGTGGAGCCTTATAAAAGAGTAAATAAATAAATTAGTAATATAAAAACAAAAAATACACCTATAATTAAGTATTTTTTAAATCTAAAAATATTGATAAAACTTTTTTTATCAACATTTAGGTCACTTAAATCTTCTAAATTATTCATGAAACCTTTATTTCTTCCAATTTTTAAAAACTTATTTTTTCTATCATTAATTACTTCTTCAGAAGTTTTGTCCTTAAAATAATGCAAATTATTTGAAATACTAGATTTAACATTCTCTAAAATTAAATCTTTATCTCTATGAGCTCCTCCTACTGGTTCAGGAATTATTTCATCGAT
>CACFIH010000008.1 GCA_902566365.1 uncultured Pelagibacteraceae bacterium | reverse complement strand
AATTATTTTAGAAGAGTTAAATCTTAAAGGAAAAAAATTAGGAGTTGAATATGAAGCTTACGGTTTGACTGGGCGTAATGCAATTCGACTTAATAAATCTTTAGAAAACTTTTGTAGTTTAGAAGATAAATCAGACTTAATAACAAAGTTAAGAGTTGTTAAATCTGAAGAAGAAATTATTTATGTAAAAAAAGCTGCTGAGCTTGCTGATAAAGCTTTAGATGAAGTATGGAAACATGCAAAAGCTGATGTAAGCGAGTCTAAAATATTAGCAGAAATGAATAGAGTTATATTTGAAGGAGGAGGTGATTATCCTGCAAATGAGTTTATTATAGGTTCAGGTAAAAATGCTTTACTCTGCCGTTATCAAGCAGAAAAACAAACTTTAAAAAACCAAGATCAATTAACTTTGGAATGGGCTGGTACCTATAAACATTATCATTCCGCAATGTTTAGAACTATTCCGATAGGTAGGGCAGATCCTAAACATCATAAGATGCATGAAGCTTGTATCGAAGCACTAAAGAATTGTGAAAATAAATTGAAACCAGGTAATAAAATTGGAGAAGTTTTTGATATTCATGCTAAGACATTTGATGACCTTGGGTTTAATAAAGCAAGAATGAATGCCTGTGGTTATTCTTTAGGTACTACCTTTTCTCCAAATTGGATGGACTGGCCAATGTTATACACTGGAAATCCTTATATTATTGAACCCGGAAATGTATTCTTTATGCATATGATTCTAATGGACTCTGAAAACCAGTTAGCAATGAATTTAGGTGAAACATATTTAGTAACTGATAATGGCAACGAAAGACTTGGTAAACAAAAATTAGATTTAGTTATTCTTTAATTAAAGCTGTATTTTTTTTCTAAAAATTTTATCACATTATGAATTATAAAGGTCATAAATAAGTAAATTCCACCTGCAACGATAAATACTTCAATTGGTTTAAAAGTTGTTGAAATTATATATTTTGCAACACCAGTTAAATCCATTAATGTAACAGTGCTTGCTAACGAAGTGCCTTTCATCATTAAAATAATTTCATTTCCATAAGCTGGTAAGGATTGTCTAATAGCGATTGGAATTTGAATTTTATAAAAAATAATTTTGGTTGATATACCTAAGCTTTTTCCGGCTTCAATTATTCCAGGTTTAATTGTTTGAAATGCTGATCTTAAAATTTCAGACGTATAAGCACCAGTATTTAAAGCAAAAGCAATGATTGCGCACCAATAAGGTTCTTTTAAAACTATCCATAAAAATGTTGATCTCAAATATTCAATCTGACCTAAACCAAAATAAATAATGAATATTTGTACTAATAATGGTGTTCCTCTGAATACATATGAATATCCATATGCAAATTTACTAATAAAGATATTTTTATTAAGTCTTAGAATAGCAAACAAAAGACCAATAAATAAACCTACAATCAAAGACACAGATAGGAGTTTTAAAGTTACTACAGCAGCATTTAATAATTTTGGAAAACTATCAATCATTAGCTCAAAATCCATTAATACCCCCTACTATACTTAACTTCTAATTTATTAATTAATTTCATGCTCAGGAAAGTCAGCAACAAATACAAAACTGCTGCAAAAGAGTAAAAAAATAAAGGATCTCTTGTAGATCCCGCTGCAATATATGATTGTCTCATAATTTCAACTAAGCCAGTTACAGATATTAAAGATGTGTCCTTGAGTGTAATCTGCCAAACATTGCTTAAATTTGGAATTGCAAGTCTCAACATTTGAGGAAGAATAATCTTATAAAACTGTGCAAATTTACTTAAGCCCAAAACCTTAGCAGCTTCAAATTGACCTTTTTCAATTGATTGTATTGCTCCTCTAAATACTTCTGTGGAATAAGCTCCAGAGATAATGCCAATAGCAAAAGATCCAGTTATAAAAGCATTTATTTCTATATATTCGTTATAACCAAACATAGAAGCTACAAACATAATTGCTCCACTTCCTCCAAAAAAGAAAAGGTAAATAACCAAAAGCTCTGGCACACCTCTTATTACTGTAGTGTAAAAATTTCCAATTAAATTAAATGATTTATATTTTGATAATTTTAAAGGAGTAAAAATTGCTGCAAAGCTAAAACCAATTATCATTGCTGTAATTGATACAGCTATTGTCATTAGGGTTGCTCGAAATAATTCGTCACCCCAACCAGTATCTCCAAATACAAGAAGTTCCATATGATTGGCGACTATACATGATAGTCGCCAAATCTTAAATTAATTACATAGAAGCGTCGAAACCGAACCATTTAGTTGCAATTCTACTAATGTCTCCGTTCTTTCTCGCTTTATTAATTGCTGCGTTAAACTTTTTAAGAAGTTCTGTATCATCTTTTCTAATACCAACCCCAACACCATTACCAAATGCACCACCAGAAAAAGTTGGACCAGTTAAAACAACTGGTTTACCAGATTTTTCTGCATAATCACTGAATGCTACTGCAGCAGCTAATGCGGCATCACATCTTCCTGATGCTAAATCTAAATTAACTTCATCCTGTGTCTTGTAAGTTCTTACATTAACTTTTCCAACATCACCAGAGTCTAAAAAATTTTGGTGAATTGTAGCAGTTTGAACACAAACTGTTTTACCTGCTAAAGCAGCAGTAAGAGTTTTAAGAGCTTTTTTAGCTTCTGCATTTGGTTTAGTTAAATTAATTCCAGCTGGAGTATCTAAACCTTCAAGGCTAGATCCTTTCATAACAGCTAAAGATGCAACCTCGTCTGCATAACCTTGAGAAAAGCTAATAGCTTTTTGTCTTTCAGCAGTAATTGACATACCCGCCATTATCGCATCAAACTTTCTCATGATTAAAGCTGGGATCATACCATCCCAATCTTGCTCAACAATTGTGCACTGTTGACCAATATATCTGCAAAGTGTCCAAGCTAACTCCACTTCAAAACCAATTAACTTACCTGACTCATCTTTAGAGTTCCATGGTGGATAAGCACCTTCAGTTCCAATTCTTATTTTATCAGCATTTGCACTCCCAATTACTAATAAAGAAAGAAAAACTGAAAAAATAGTTTTTTTGAATATATTCATTATTTTCTCCTTTAATATAAGAATTAGTATTTCACAAATTCTAGATTTAAAAAAGAAAAAATTAATGATTAATTGATGATGAAAAATTCCAAGCACAATCAAAACTTGGTATATAAACCCTTGATAATTTGGTGTTACCAAAATGATGGTGAAATACATTAAGCCAATTTTCAACCTGATGTGGTTTTTTATCCTGACTCCCAACTTGTGCAGTAATTACACCTTTTGGTTTTAAAATTCTGACAAGTGAGTCCATATTCTTTGATGCTAAATCAATACAAAATTGATCATCATTTAAATCAACAAATATATGGTCATAACTGTCATCTTTTACTGTCTTGATACTTTCAAATGCATCTCCCCAAACACATTTAACAGAATTTTTTTCCGTAGCTTTTTTTCCTATATCTCCTAAATGCTTATTGCAAACTTCAACTACTTCTGGATCAAGCTCAAACCAATCTATAAAATTAAATTTTTTTGAAATACATTCTCTGGCAACACCACCATCTCCGCCACCAATTATGGCGGCTCTTTCATTATTTTTATTTAAATTTAATCCTGAGCCAACGAAAGTTGAACTGTATAAATGCTCATCTGAAGCAGCAACTTGAATCTCGCCATCTATAAATAAAGATTTTCCAAATTGTTCAAGCTCTAAAATTTCTATATGCTGTCCTACTTTTGATTTAAAATCTTCTAAAACATCATTTACAACATAGGATTTTTGTAATCCAGGTGAACTATAAATATCATGATATAAAGCTCTCGTATCTCTGTTGAATTCTTTTTTAACTATTCTTTGGTGCTTAAATTCTTTTTTGACTATATCAATTGCAACTGAAGGGCTTATTTTTCCGCATGTAAAAAAATCAAAACTTATTATTCCTTTTTCTGGAAAAGTGTGAAAACTAATATGACTTTCAGCTAACAAGGCTAAAATAGTAAATCCTTGAGGTTCAAATTTATATTTTGAAATATTTAAAATAGTTACATTAGCTGCTTTAGCTATTTTATGTATGACTCTTTCATAAACTGAAGGATCGTACTCTTTTGTAGTGCCTATAATATCTAAAGTAATATGCTCCCCAACTTTAATCATCTTACCCTTTTTTATAATTCTTAGCCTTATCTAAAACTTTTTTCATTTCTTCAAATGAAAGAATCTTAGGTTGTCCTAATTTTAAAGCAATAGTGTATTGATGACAAATATTTTCTATCTCTTGTGCGAGCTCAAATGCTTCATCTAAATTTGTTCCAAAAGCAACCTGGCCGTGATTAGACATTAAACAAGCATATCTATTTTCTAAAGCTTTAATTACATTTTTAGATAATTCTTCTGTTCCAAAAGTAGCATATTCAGCACATTTAATGTCATCTCCTCCTGCAAGAGCAATCATATAATGAAATGGTGGAATAGATTTTCCATGTGAAGATACAGCTGTTGCGTGTGGAGAGTGTGCATGCACAATTGCTTGGGCTTCTTTTTTATCAACATAAATATCTCTATGAAATCTCCATTCAGATGAAGGTTTGTTTGTAGAGCCATTTTTTTCTTCATCTTCATTTAAACCCATAAAAACAATATCTTCAGGTTTAAGTGTTTCATATTTTTTTCCTGAAGGAGTAATTAAGTATCCCTCTTTATTATCTTCTACTCCTCTCAATGATATATTGCCTGACCTAAGTGGTGAAAGATTTGTAGAATTTAATTTTAATGAATATTCAATAATTTGATTTCTTTGGTCTAAATTCTTCATTTGAATAATTCTTTTAGTCCTTTTTCTGATGCTTCACACACACCTTTTTCTGTAATTAATCCCGTAACATATTTTGCAGGAGTTACATCAAAAGCTAAATTCATAGCTTTGCTTTTTTTTGGATAAATTTGTAATTTTTTTATATCTCCTTTTTCATCTAGACCTTCAATATGAGATAATTCTTCTGAATTTCTCTCTTCAATAGGAATATCTTTATAATCTTTTATATTCCAATCAATTGTTGAACTTGGCAGTGCAACATAAAAAGGAATTTTATTATCATAAGCTGCAAGAGCTTTTAAGTAAGTTCCAACTTTGTTACAAACATCTCCGTTTGCTAAAGTTCTATCAGTTCCAACAATACACATATCAACTTCCCCCCTTTGCATCAAAATACCACCAGTATTATCTGCAATGATTGTGTTTTTAATGCCCTCTTCATTTAACTCATAAGAAGTTAAATTAGCTCCTTGGTTTCTTGGTCTTGTTTCATCAGCCCAAACGTGAACGGGAATACCTTTTTTATACGCATGATATATTGGAGAAGTTGCAGTCCCCCAATTAATTGTTGCAAGCCAACCAGCGTTACAATGAGTCAGAATATTAACTGTATCTTTTTTTTTATCATAGATTTCTTCAATAATTTTTAATCCATTTAATCCTATATTTTCACAAAATTTTATATCTTCTTCGCAGATATTTTTTGCTTCATTGATAGCTATTTCTAAAATTTTATCACTCTTAACACCTGATAATTTTTTTTTCATTCTATCTACAGCCCATTTTAGATTTATGGCTGTTGGTCTTGAGCTAATTAGATCATCTGCAGATCTATTTAAAAATGATTGATCATTATTTTCTAGAATAGCCAAAACCAATCCATATGCTGCAGTAGCTCCTATTAAGGGTGCACCTCTAACTTTCATTGATTTGATTGCATTAATTGTATCGTTGACTGTTTTTAAATCCTTAATGATAAATTGGTGTGGTAACTTTGTTTGATCTATAATTTTTACAATGTTATTTTCAAACCAAATAGTTCTGTATTCTTTTCCCTCGATTTTCATTTTTTTAAAACTCTACCAGCTATATTTTTTAATTTATCTTTGGTCTTTTGAGTTCTTTTTTCAGGTGCAGTGATTATTGCTACATCTAAACAATTATTGGTTGGATCTTTGGGATCAATATGATTCTCAAAATTTTTAATTAAATTTTTAATCATATTTTTGGCTTTCGCAGCATTTTCTAATAAAACCTTAATTACTTGTTGAACATCTACATTTTCATGTTCTGGATGCCAACAATCATAGTCTGTTACCATAGAAACCGAAGCATATCTAATTTCTGCCTCCCTAGCTAATTTAGCTTCCGGCATATTAGTCATACCGATAACATCAGCTTTCCATAATCTATATAAATTCGATTCTGCTAAAGTAGAAAATTGTGGTCCCTCCATTACAACATACGTACCGCCCCTTTGATATTCTATATTTTCTTTTTTAATTGCATCTTCACACGCATTCATCAATCCAACAGAGGTTGGATGTGCCATCGAAACGTGTGCAACTATTTCATCATCAAAAAAAGTTTTTTTTCTAGCAAATGTTCTATCTATAAATTGGTCAACTATAACAAATTTCCCTGGTGGTAAATCCTCTTTTAATGATCCTACAGCAGATATTGACACAATATCAGTTACTCCGAGTTGTTTTAAAGCATCTATGTTGGCTCTAAAATTTATATTTGTAGGTGAAATAAAATGTCCTCTACCATGTCTTGGTAAAAAATAAACTTCTTTTTCATAAAAATTTATTTTTAAAATTTGATCAGAAGGTTCTCCCCAGGCGGTATCCAATTTGATTAGTTCTCTATTTTTAAATTCTTCTACATCATAAAGACCACTGCCTCCAATTATTGCTAATTTGTTAATTGTCATATAGATTCTTATTTAATATAAATATTTTAAAATGACTACAATGGATTTAAAAAAATTTATTAGATCAATTCCTGATTACCCCAAAAAAGGTATTTTATTTAGAGATATAACTACACTTATTAAAGATCAAATCGCATTTTCTGAAACAATCAATCAAATAGTTCAAAAATCAAAAAAATATGAATTTGATAAAATTGCAGCAATAGAGTCTAGAGGTTTTGTCTTTGCTTCTGCTGTTTCTTACATATTAAAAAAACCTTTTATAATGCTTAGAAAAAAAAATAAATTACCTGCGGATGTTCACTCTGTTGATTTTGAGCTTGAGTATGGAACTGCCACTATTGAGGTCCACAAAGATTCAATTAATATTAATGAAAAAATCCTGATAATTGACGATCTAATTGCAACTGGTGGGACAGCAGAGGCTGCTGCAAAGCTTGTTGAAATATCAAATGGTAAAGTTGCTGCATTTGTTTTTGTGATAAATTTATACGATTTGGGTGGATTTAAAAATTTAGTAAAGAAGAATTACAAAGTTGAAAACCTAGTAGACTTTCCAGGGCATTAATGGTAGCGGGAAGTGGGATCGAACCACTGACCTCGGGCTTATGAGTCCCGCGCTCTAACCAACTGAGCTACCCCGCCTTTTAAATTTGATTTATAATAGTTAAATAATTTGATTCAATATCAATTAATATAAAAATTAAAGACTATTTATTGAATTTTAACAAAAAGAGTTAAAAAATAATCAATCCAAACAAAATTAGGCCTGTTGATGCTGCTGCTGAAAAGTATAGTTTTTTCCTCGACTCATTTTTTTGATTCAATTTCACTCGATTAAGTAACACATTTATATCAGTGCTTTTTGATTGGAAATTTACTCTCTCTTTTTTCAAATATTTTGAAATAAGTTTTTCTTTTACACTTGAACTGATACTTTTCATGAGATCTATTAAATCATCTAATTCAACAATTTGCAAATTTCTTTATAAAGAAAGGTATATTCCTAAGACTACAAGGATCAAAATTAAAATAGAGAGAATTGATATATTTTTTTTCAATTCTCTACTTTCAGTTTCCTGAAGCTTTGATTTCAAAATATTTATATCTACTCTATTAGAGGAAAATCTATTAGATTTTAAAGGCTTTTCAGCAACACTACTATCATTTGGGGTCTCGATACTAGTTTGAATTTCTGTAAAGCCTTTATTATCCATACAAACATTAGAGCATCATAATGATTTTGAAGCAATTTATACAAAGTTCAAACTGGGTCAATAATAAATTGACACATGTCCAATTTGGGTCTTTACTGCTCCTTTTATAATTTATGAGTATTCAAGAAGTAGATTTTTCTAAAACACTCACTGATGGTCAAGTCTATGAAACCATTATGTCTCATTATTCTACTCTAAGTAAAGATTGGATATTTCACCAATGGAATTGGATGAATAATGTTTATGTATCATTTAATGATCATTATAAATATATGATAATAATTTCTTTGGTTGAAAAAACTCTTCAATTTTATGACCAGATGAATATTCATTATTCTTATGATGAATATTACTCGAAATCATATCTACAAATAGAAAAATTTAGCATTACTGAACTTTGTGAAAAATTAGATTTACCCAAAGAAACGGTTAGAAGAAAAGTTATAGAACTTGAAAAAGAAGGAGTGATAACACGGAATAAAAAAAAAATCATTATTGATAGGAAAGCATTTCCGTTTGTAAAACCTGATAATCAAATAAGATTTTCTGCAAAATATATATACTTAGTTTCACAAGCTTTAAATAAAGATAAAATTTATTCAAAAAGACTAGATCAAAAAAGTATTGAAAATATAATAAAAAAATATTTTTCATTATCATGGAGATGGTTTTATAATATGCAGATACCTTTGGTTATAGGATATCATAAATTTTTTCAAGATTTGACGACTTTTCATATTTGGGGAACAGTTTGTATGAATCAGGTTTTAAATGTTTCAAGTCAATTAAATTCAGGTAATGAAAAATCTTCATTAGATTACTTTGCTACTAATAACATTCTCATAGAAAATCTTGGTACAAACACTGGTATAAGTGCAATGTCAATTTCTGATATGACAAAAATTCCTCGAGCAACAATAATTAGAAAGTGTAAATATTTAATAAAAGAAGATTTGATAAAGTTAAATGAAAAAAAACAATATGTACTTACTTCTATGAATTTTAGAAAAATTTTGCCTTATCAAACAGAAATTTTTAAGTACAAAGCTAAATTTATTCGTAAAGTTTTAAATCTACTTGTAATTTCTTAAATCTCTAATAAATTGTCCCCGAGTAATACACAGAGGGGTCATGGGTATAGTAACAACAATTGCGCCATTTGCGCTAGCACTAATAATGTTAGGGCTTGGTGCTTCATTAACAGTAAGAGATTTCACTAGAGTCTTTCAGCATCCAAAAGAATTTTTTGTTGGTTTAATTTGTCAATTGATTGTTCTTCCAATTATAGGTTATGTATTAATAATTATTTTAAGAACTCCAGTAGAGTTGGCATTAGGGGTAATGCTGATTGCAGCTGCACCTGGTGGAGTAACTTCAAATGTACTAACTAAATTTGCAGATGGTGATGTTGCACTTTCTATATCTCTTACAGCTTTTACCAGTTTAATAAGTATTGTATCAGTTCCTTATATTGTTTTTTTATCAATTGATTTATTTGATATTACTTATGTTGAAAAAGAAGTTTCAATGCTTGGTATATCATTGAAAATGTTTTTTGTAGTCACCGTGCCTGTAATAATTGGAATGATCATTAGAAAATTTTTTAGTAATTTTATAGAAAAAAATATGAAAATTATTGAGAGAATATCCATAGGATTATTTTCTATTGTTTTTATTGCTATATATATTCAGGAATGGGATAGTATTATAATGTTCCTCACCACTGCAGGAACTATTGCTTTAGTTCTAAATATTTCCATGATGATTATAGGATTCTATGTTGCTAAATTTTTTGCATCAGGTGTTGCTCAACAAAGATGTATATCTCTTGAATGTGGATTACAGAATGGAACTTTGGCTGTTTTTGTCGGAACGCAGTTGTTTGGGCAAAATATGACTTATATGGTTCCAACTGCAGCATATGCTTTGATAATGATGACGACCTCTGTTCTTTTTGTATTTTTCTTAAGAAGAAAATCTTAATTATTTTTAAAATTAGTTTGTTTTAAAGGTTTGTTAATTAATTCAATACGATATTTTTTTTTCTCAACTTCAATAAACAAATCTTTTTTATGAAGTTCATCATCAGAAATGTTGTTACTAATATAACCAAATGCTAAATTTTTCTTAAAATTAAAAGAATAATTACCAGATGTTGATCTGCCTATTATTTTATTTTCTAAATAAATAGGCTCATCATGAAGTAATAATGGCTCACCTGGTTTGCTATCTTTTAAAGTAAACATTGCAAATCTACTTTTAATTTTTTCCTTTTTAATTCTTTCTAAAGCTTTTTTACCAATAAAATCATCTTCTTTTTTAGAGCTAATTGTAAAAGATAAACCTGCTTGATATTGATTTTCCTCTGGTGAAATGTCGTGTCCCCAATGTAAAAATCCACTTTCCATTCGCATAATATCCATGGCGTGCATACCGCAATTCGAAAGGTTGAAATCTTTTCCTTTATTAACCAATAATTCATAGATTTTTTTAGCATCTTCAGATTTTACATATAATTCGTAACCTAACTCACCAACGTATGACAATCTTTGAGTCCAAATTTTAATTCCTTCAATAGTGATATATTTTGCTGTACTAAATCTAAAATTTTCATTATCAAAATTATCTTTTGAAATTGATTTCATTAAAACTCTGCTTTTTGGTCCAAAAACTCCGAAAACACAATAATCATCAGTAACGTCTTTTAACTCAATATCTCTTGCAAGGTATTTATTTATATGAAATTTATCTCTTTCTCGCGTAGCTGCAGAGCTTATTATTCTAAAATGATCTTTATCAATACAAACAACTGTTAGATCTGTTTCAATACCGCCATCAGGATTTAACATATGTGTATAAACACATTTTCCAATCTCATTTTTAATATTAGATGTGCAAATTTTTTGTAATTCCCTATGAGCCTGATTAGATTTTATCTCGAATTTTGAAAAAGGAGTTAAATCAAATAAACCAACATTTTTTATAGTATTATTTGTTTCATATTCTGCCGAAGGGTACCAATTTTGGTAATTGTAACTGTATTCATATTCTGTTTTTTCTCCATCTAATGCAAACCACATTGGTCTTTCATATCCTCCTGAAACACCAAAACACGCTCCAAAACTTCTTAATTCATCGTGATATGGAAGTATTTTTATGTTCCTTGAAGTTTTATGTTGTTTAAAAGGCCAATGCATTCCATATAAATCTCCTAAAGATTCTGTAATTCTTTTTTTAATAAAACCTAAGTCAGAGTGAAATTTTTGAAATCTTTTAATGTCATAGCAAAAAATATCTTCATTAATATGTCCATTAATCAACCATTCAGCTGCAACTTTACCAACACCTCCCCCACTTCCAATTCCAATACTATTTAATCCACAACACACAAAAAAGTTTTTTACTTCCGGCACTTCTCCAAGCAATGTGTTTGTATCTGGAGTAAAAGACTCAGGACCTGAAAAAAATTTTCTAATTCCTGCTGCTTCTAAAACTGGAAATCTTTTAATTGCTGTAGCTAAATAAGGCTCAAAATGCTCAAAATTTTCTTGAAATTCTCCAAAGGAAAAATCTTCTGGAACTTTATTAATTTTATCCCAAGCTGGGATTGATTGAGACTCAAAAATTCCAACTAATATTTTTCCAGCATCTTCTTTTATATAAGTTCTGTTATCAAAGTCTCTTATCACTGGTAAGGTTTTAGAAAGATTTTTAATCGGCTCAGTGATAATATAGAAGTGTTCTGCTGGATAAAGAGGAATGCTTACTCCAGCTTTTTCTCCAATTTGCCGTGACCACATTCCTGATGCTAAAACTATATATTCACAATCAATTTTTTGACCATTTACTTTTACACCAGAAATTTTTCCATTTTTAGTTATGATCTCATCAACGGGAGATTTTTCAAAAATCTTTGCCCCTTCCATTCTTGCTGCTTTTGCTAACATATGTGTTACTCCGGAAGGATCTGCAGCACCGTCGCCTGGCATCAAAATCCCTCCTAAAACTTCATCAGTATTTACAATTGGATAATCTTTTTTAATTTGTTCTTTATCTAAAATTCTAACATCAACATCAAAAAGTTGTGCAGTTGTTGCTTGTCTTTGAAGCTCTTGCCATCTACCTTTATTCTCAGCAATTGAAAGTGCACCGTTTAATCTTAATCCTGCTGAATGATCAACTTTCTTTTCAAGTTCTTTATAAAGATCCAAAGTATATTTTCTAATTTTAGTAATTGCTGCAGACGGACCTAATTGACTTACTAATCCAGCTGCATGCCAAGTCGTACCTGATGTTAACTGATCTCTTTCTAAAAGGATTGTATCTTTCCAACCAAATTTAGCTAAATGATAAGCAACTGAACAACCAACTACTCCACCTCCGATAACAACAACTTTAGTGCTACTGGGAAGTTTTTTTTTCATTTAATTAGTTTTTGATTGCATCTCCTGGGTTAACATATTCATGTCCAAATACATCTGCAACAGCTTTATAAGTCACATGACCCTTATGAACATTTAATCCTGCTAAAAAGTTTTTATCTTCACTAAGAGCTTTTTGATAACCTCTATTGGCTAATTTGACTAAATAAGGAAGTGTTGCTTTGTTTAATGCAATAGTTGAAGTTCTAGGAACCCCTCCTGGCATGTTTGCCACACAATAGTGAACAACATTATCAACTATAAAAGTTGGATCATTAAAAGTTGTTGGTTTACTTGTTTCTACACAACCACCTTGATCAATTGCAACGTCAACAATAACTGAACCTCTTTTCATCAATTTTAACATATCTTTAGTGACTAATTTAGGCGCCTCTGCTCCAGGAATTAAAACTCCTCCTACTATTAAATCAGCTTCAGCTACTAACTTTTTTAAATCTATCTTATCACTTTGTTCTGGAATAATTTTATCTCCAAACATTTCAACTAATTGTTTTAGTCTTGCTTCTGATTTATCTACAACATGAACTTTTGCCTTCATGCCAGTCGCTATGGTTGCAGCATTTTCTCCTACTACACCTCCACCTAAAATTAAAACATTTGCTGGTTCACCACCAGGAGCTCCACCCAATAATACTCCTCTACCTTTTTGGTTTTTTTCTAAACAATGTGCTCCAGCTTGAACTGACATACGTCCTGCTACGGCACTCATAGGCGCAAGCAAAGGAAGCCTTCCATTATCATCGGTAATGGTTTCATAAGCTATATTAATACTTTTTGATTTTACCAGACCCTCTGTCAATTCTTTTGCAGCAGCCAGATGTAAATAAGTGTATACGATTTGATTTTCTTTAATCATTTCAACCTCAACTTTTTGAGGTTCTTTAACTTTAACAATTATTTCAGCGTCATTAAAAATATCAGTGGCTTTTTCAATAATTTTAGCTCCAGCGTTTTTGTACTGATCATTATCGAAACCTGCTTCAAAGCCTCCATTGTTTTCTACTAATACTTCATGTCCCTCAGAGACAAGAGTTTTTACACTATCTGGTGTTAGGCCTATTCTATTTTCTTGAGGTTTAATTTCTTTAGGTACGCCAATTCTCATTAACGAAATTTAATTCTTTTTACTTTTTGCGTAATTAGTTATCCCAGTTCTTAGCTTTTCAATAATTTCATCAATATGTTTTTTTTCACAAATAAACATTGGTGCTATAATTAAACAATCACCTGTAGCTTTGAAATTTACTCCAGCATCATAACAATGTTTAAAAGTAGCTAAGCCTGCTTTACCAGGTCTACCATCAGTTTTAATATCTATACCGCCCATCATTCCATAGCCTCTAATGTTATCCACTACATCAATATCTTTCAGAGAAAATAGACCTTCCTGAAAGTAAGGAGCTAGTTCTTTTGCTCTATTGAAAATATCCTCTTTTTCAAAAATATCTTGAACAGCTAATGCTGCTGCAACAGAAACTGGTATTCCTGAATAAGTGTAACCATGAAATAATTCTATCGCACCTTTTGGAGAATTATCTATAACTGCATCATAAATTTCTTCTTTACAAGCTACCACACCAAATGGAACTATCCCGTTAGTCGTTGCTTTTGCCATCGTCATTATGTCAGGTGTTACACCAAACTCTTGAGCTCCAAATGCTGAACCAGTTCTTCCCCATCCGGTAATAACTTCATCGAAAATCAAAAGTATTTTATGTTTGTCACAAAGTTCTCTCAATCTCTGTAAATATCCAACTGGTGGAACTAAAGTTCCTGTTGAACCAGCAATTGGCTCAACAATACAGGCTGCAATATTTTCTGAACCAAAATTATTACAAATTCTTTCTAAGTCATTTGCAATTTCAGCACCTGTTTCAGGTTGACCTGATATAAATTTATGTTCATCTAAGTGTGTATGTCTCATATGAACAACGCCTGGCATCAAAACACTTGCATAAGCTTTGACATTATTAATCATACCACCTACTGATGTTGCTCCAATATTCATTCCATGATAAGCGCGCTCTCTTCCTACAAACCTAAACCTTTGTCCCTCACCCCTCGCTTTATGGTAGGCAATACTGATTTTAATCGCTGTTTCAACTGCGGTAGATCCACAAATTGTATAAAAAATTTTATTTAAATTTCCTGGTGTGTGTTTTGAAATTCTAGTTGCTAATTCAAAAGATCCGCCAAATCCTTGTTGGAACGGTTGACAATAATCTAAAGTTTGTAATTGATTTGTTATTGCATCTATAATTTCTTGTCTTCCATGTCCTAAAGGATTACAAAATAGTCCGGAGCTTGCATCAATTTGTGTTTGGCCTTGATGATTTTTTAAATATACGCCTTTAGCTTCAACTATTAATTTTGGATTTTCTTTAAAATCTTTATTGGATGTAAATGGCATCCAATGTTCATTTAAAGAATTTGGTACAGATGTTCTTTTTTCTGAGCTCATGTTAAATTTTTAAAATGGTTAATTATTTAATCCTTAGACTAATTATGTCCAATAAACCACCAAAATAATTGTCACAACTTTAAGTTGTGTAACTATAATGGGCATTTTTTTGTTTTACATATAGGCCGATTTAATCTTAAACTTAGAAGATATAAATAATCAAGAAAGAGGATTAAATGAAAAAAATAATTAGTTTTATTCTTGGATGTTTTGTTGCTCTGAATCTTTCAATCTCAGTTGCAAATTCAGCTGCGAATGAAGTTAGAGTTGCTTACTTTTTAGAATGGCCAAGTCCAAATTTAGAGGACATGATGAAGAAAAACTTTGCAAAAGCATTGGGTGTTCCAGTTAAGTGGACTAATTTCACTAATGGTGGAGCTATGACTGATGCTATGTTAGCAGGAGATATTGATATATCTTACTCACAAGGATTGGTTCCTTTCATTAACGCTGTAAAATCTAAAGCGCCTATCAAACTTGTTGATATTGCAATGGAATACGGAATGGGTGGTACTACTTGTGTAACATCTAACGCATCTGGAATTACAAAAGCAAACGCAACTGAATTAGAGGGCAAAAAAGTTGCTGTTCCTCTAGGAACAATGGCTGAGTATGTTTTTGACGAAAGTATGAAAGTTGTTGGAGCTGACAGAAAAAAAATGGATATTATTCAAATGGATCCTGAGGAAGGAGCTGCTGCATTAGTAAGTGGTGATGTCGTAATGGCATGTTTATTTGGAGGTAACTCTATTAAAGCTGCAACTGCAGTTGGATCTAGATTACTTACAGTCCAAGAAGCTAGAGATGCTGGTATTTTAGGTATAGATATTACTTCTGTAACTACTAAGTTCATGAAGGAGAATCCTGGAATGCTAAGAACTTTTATTGAAGTAACTCATGAAGCCAATGCAAGATATAGAGCTGGTAAAAGCGATATGAATGCAATGTCAAAAGCTTCAGAAATGAAAGTTGCTGATATGAAAGAAACTTTAAGTGGTTTTAAATTTTTAACTCCAGAGGAAACAAAACAATCTATGGAGAGTGGAAATCTTGATGCATTCTTAAAAGGAATGGGAACACCAAGAGGAAACGTAGATACAAGTTTCTTACCTTTATAATTTAAAGGTAGATAAAAATTAAGATAGGCGCCAATTTTCATAGATTGGTGCCTATTTTTTTATTAAAAATTTAATATAAAGCTTTTTATGAGTGATTTAGTTTCTCAAAATCTTAATATGATTTTTAAAACTCCTAAAGGAGAAACTGTCCATGCATTAAAAGATTTGAATTTTAGATTAAAAAAAGGTGAACTTCTTACAGTTCTAGGTCCATCTGGTTGTGGAAAAACAACTCTATTAAATATTACGGCTGGTTTTATAAGACCAACATCAGGAAGTATTACATTAAATGATAAAGAAATTGATGGTCCTGGTGTTGAAAGAGGAATGGTTTTTCAACAAGGAGCTTTATTTGAATGGTTAACTGTTGCTGAAAATGTCAATTTTGGATTAAGAATGAAAAAAAAAGATCCAATCGAAACTCAAAAAAAAGTAAATGAATGGTTAGAAATTGTAGGACTAAAGGGATTTGGTAATACACCAACATACCAATTGTCAGGAGGGATGCAGCAGAGAGTTGCCCTTGCAAGATGTTTAATCAATGATCCCGACTTAATTCTTATGGATGAACCTTTGGGTGCTCTTGATGCTCTAACAAGAGAAAAGATGCAGTCCTTAGTTTTAAAAATTTGGAAAGAAACAGGAAAAACAATCATATTGATTACTCACTCAGTTGAAGAAGCATTATTACTAGGTGAAAGATTGTACGTAATGGCTCCCCGACCAGGTCGAATACATAAAGAGTACAATCTTCCATTCGCATCAATGGGACTTAAACAAGATTTACGAGAAATTAAAAAAGATAAAGATTTTTCTACAAAACGAGAGGAAATTTTAGAGATGATTTGGAATATGGAAGAGGAAATCATGGGGAAAGAAAATTAAATGTTAACGCAAATAGTAACTTTTTTAATATTTTTTGCTGTCATAGGCTGTATTCTTTATGGCAGACGTCTTATAAGAACTGAAAAAGTTGATGCAGTTTTTGGAAATCCAGAGAGAGCCTTAGGTGGAACACACTGGGTAATTGTTGGAAGTAGTTTTCTTCTTTTAATTTGGCTTTATTATTCTTGGGATATCGCAAAAGGTTTTTATCCAAAATCTGCTAATGAACTTTGCCAAGTAGGAAAAGTAAATGACTCTTTATTAGGATTAAAGTATCAATTTCCTATAGAAGAAAGAGAGTTTAAAAGTACTTCTCAAATTAAAAAAGAAAATAAAAACTTAGGAAAGCTTACAACTGAGATAAAAAATTCTTTAGAACTTAACAATGAACAAAAGACAATTCTTGTAGGCTTTATAAATAAAACAAATCAATTAATTCCCCTACTAACTAATGAGGATTTACTTGAAAATGAGACTAGACAAAAAATTGAAGATATTACTGGTAAAATTAATTTTTTAACTGAAAATTTTCAAAAACCTGATTATCCATTTGAAACAGAACAAGAACTAAACGAAAGGCTTAAGGCTGTAGATGAAGAAGGTGGTTGGGGTATCACAAAGATTGATGCAGGTTCTGGAAGTATTGAAAATACATTAGAAGTCCCTCTCGTACCAGCTACAAACAGAGGCTTAAAATTTCATGCTGCAGCGCAAGAGTTAAATTTAATAAGTGAAGAATTTTTTAAATTAAGAAACCATAATCCAGAATTTAAAGATCAAATCAAATCGCTAAAAGAAGAAATTAAAGCTTATAGAAAAAATTTAGATAGTGAAGACTTGTCATCAACGTATGCAAAAAATATTGTAAAAATCGCAAGAAGAATCGAATTTGCAAGTATCTATCCTCCTAATGCATTAGATAAAATGCAAAACGCAATAATTAAATTTGATGTTGCTCAAAAAGAAGCTCAAGGTGGACTAAGATTTATTGATATATTTTTATTTCCAGCAGGCACAATTGTTGCAAGTGGTCCAAGTTGCTCAGAACAAGGTTCTGGTAGATGGTTGCCAAAACCATCTGATACTTTTAATAAATTTGTATTAATGTCTAAACCAAGCGTTGGTTACAAAGATATTCCACTTCTATGGATAGATATGGTTGATGTCAGTAAGATGATTGGTTTTATTCTTCCAGATTGGATAGCTGATATTCTTCCAGGTGAATATCCTGTTCATACTAAAGAAGGAATAGTTAAACAAAACTTTAAGGGTTATGTGCTTAAAGTTGTAACAGGTGACTTTAAGCTATTTAAAGTGCCAGTACCATATGGTCATATATGGGATTCTTTTTTAAGAGTATTCTTGGGATTAGTTTTTGGAATAATAATTGGTGTCCCCTTAGGTTTATTTATGGGTTTAAACAGATTTGCTAAAGGATTTTTTGATCCATTAATTGAACTTTACAGACCAGTTCCTCCTTTAGCTTGGGCTCCGCTTATTATTTCAGTTTTAGGAATTGATAATACTGGAAAAGTTTTCTTATTATTTATGGTCTCTTTATCTATTATGATTATTTCAGCAAGAGCTGGTGCATCAGGAACACAATTATCTAAAATTCATGCAGCTCACTCATTAGGCGCCTCAAAAAAACAAATATTGAGATATGTGATTTTTCCAAACTCTTTACCTGAAATATTGACTGGAATTAGAGTTGCTGTTGGTATGTGTTGGGGAACTTTGGTAGCTGCTGAATTTTTAGCTGGTACTACAGGTATTGGGTTTGTTGAAAATGTTGCAAAGAAGTATTTCCAATATGAAGTAATTTGGATAACAATTTTCATAATGGGAATGTTGGGTCTTCTATTTGATATAACTTTACGAAAAATTATTGACAAAACAATTCCATGGCGTGGAAAAGGTTAATTTGAAAACTCAATATCTTAAAAAAGAAATTATTCAAATTTTTAAAAAGCATGGTCTAAGTACTAATCATGCTACTATTTCAGCTAATGCACTAATTAATGCCGAATTAGTTGGAGCATACGGACATGGGTTGTCACGTTTAAAAATGTATTGTGATCGAATTTCTAAAAAAGTAATTAATCCAAAACCAAAAATAAAAATAAAAAAAATTTCACAATCTATTTCTCATATAAACGCTGATGATAGTATTGGATTTGTAGCTGCTGATATCGCAATTAAAAAAGCAATTTTCAACGCAAAAAAAACTGGAATTGGTTTAGTGGCTGTAAAAAACAGTGGTCATTACGGTTTATCGGGATATTACGCCGAACAAGCAGTCAATAAAAATTTAGTTACAATGATTTATACTAATGCTCCTCCTGCTGTTGCTCCGCATGGTGCTTTAAAAAGTTTATTTGGAACAAATCCTATTTGTTTTGGAACACCAACTGGATCAAAGATACCTTTTATTCTAGATACATCAGTTTCAATGATCAATAGGGGCAAAATTAGATTTGCAGCTAGATACAATCAAAAAATACCTCCAGGTGTTGCTTTAGATAAATTTGGCAAACCTACAACAAATGCAAAAAAAGCACTTCAAGGAGTTCAATTACCTATAGCAGGTTTTAGAGGTTCGGGTTTAGCTTGGATGGTAGATATTTTAAGTGGTGTCTTAACAGGAGGTAATCACGCAGGGAGAGTAAAAGATCCTTTTGATGACTTTTCTGGTCCACAAAATATTGGACATTTATTCATCACATTTAAAACAAACTTATTTGTAAATGATTATAACAAACGAATAAAAGATAATATTAATAGAATAAAGAGATTACCCAAAATTAAAGGAATAAAAGAAATAATGTACCCAGGTCAAAATAAACACAAAAGATTTAAACAAAATTCAAAAAAAAAGATTAGAATATCAGATATAATTAAAAGGGATTTAGAATTACTAAAAAAATAAATATGCTTTCAAATAAAGAAATTATTGTTCCAAATAATTTATTGAATTTTGCACATAAAAAAAAAGGTGTAAAAGCTGGTATTGTAAACGCTGGTAAACCTTTGCCAATGATTTCTGTTCAAGATGCGGTTAATGAGAACTTGATTGATCCAATTTTTATTGGAGATGAAAAAGAAATTCTTAAATGTGCGCAAGATCTTAAATGGGATATTTCAAAATATGAAATCATTCATGAGCCTGTTGAAAATAATACTGCATCAATAGCTGCAAAACTTGCAAGTGATAAAAAAATTAGAATTATTGTCAAAGGACATATTCATACTGATGTTTTGATGAAGGAAGTTCTAAAAAGGGAATATAACTTACTTGGAAAAACTAGATTAAGTCATATCTGGCACATGACTTTAGAACAAGAGGATAAACCATTAATTATTACTGACGGTGCTTTGAATGTTTTACCAAATATTAAAACAAAAATGCATATTTTAAAAAATGTTGTTAATTTCTCTAATAGAATTGGCATTAAAAGGCCAAAAGTTGCGGTACTGTCTGCTACAGAAGAGGTTTTAGACAGTGTGCCAAGTTCTAAAGAGGCTGAAGAAATTACTAAATTAGCAAAACAGGAAAATTTAAATGCAGATGTTTTTGGTCCATTAGCATTTGATAATAGTATATCTAAAAAATCTGCTGCTATTAAAGGAATTAAAAATGAAGTGGCAGGAATAGCTGATGTATTATTGGTTCCAAGTGTAGAAACAGGAAATGCATTAGTAAAAATGTTAATTTACTTTTGTGGCGCTTGTGCCGCTGGTGTTGTTGTCGGAGGAAAAGTGCCAGTTGTAATTACAAGCCGTTCTGATGAAGCTCAAGCAAGATTAGCTTCTATTGCTGCTGCAGTTGTTGCATTAGATTAAATGTTTGATTGCAATAAAATTAAAATTGTCTTAAATATCACCACAATTTAAAGAAGAATATAATGGCAATCACATATTTAAAAAAATCACCTAAAACATCATCAACAGATGACACAAAAACAACTGGTATTGTTCAAGATTTATTAAAAGATATTGAAAAAACTAAAGAGCAAGGATGTACAGAGCTTACAAAGAAATTTGATAAATATGATGGCGAGATTGTTGTATCAAAAGAAAGAATTGAAGAAATTAAAAAAACTTTAGATCAAAAAACTAAAGATGATATTCAATTTTCTTATGAAAGGGTTAGAAAGTTTGCTGAAGCGCAATTAAAGAACTATGGTCAAAATTTTGAAGTAGAATTATCTGATGGTTTATATGCTGGTCAAAAATTAGTGCCAGTAAATACTGCTGGTTGCTACATCCCCGGTGGAAGATATGCTCACATAGCTTCTGCAGTAATGAGTGTAACGACAGCTAAAGTAGCAGGTGTAAAAAATATAATTGCATGCAGCCCTCCAAAAGAAGGTGTAGGTGCTCATCCAACAATTGTTTATACGGCTGATCTTTGTGGTGCTGACGTAATTTTAAATTTAGGTGGTGTTCCAGCTATAGCTGCAATGACTAATGGATTATTTAAGAATCCTCCAGCAGATATCATTGTTGGTCCAGGCAACCAATTTGTAGCTGAGGCAAAAAGAATTTTATTTGGAAAAGTTGGTATTGATTTATTTGCAGGTCCAACTGAAATTGGAATTATTGCTGATGCAAAAGCAGACCCAGAGATCGTAGCTGTAGATTTGGTTGGTCAAGCTGAACATGGTTATAATTCTCCTTGCTGGTTGTATACAACTAGCAAAGAACTTGCTGAAAAAGTTATGAAAAGAGTTCCAGAATTAATAGCAGAACTTCCTGAAGTACCAAGAACAAACGCTGATGCTGCATGGAGAGATTATGGTGAAGTAATTCTATGTGATACTGATGAAGAGATAGTTAAAATCAGCGATGAATATGCTCCAGAACACTTAGAGGTTCAAACAGAAAATTTGAAATGGTTTCATGAAAGATTAACTAATTATGGATCTTTATTTGTTGGAGAAGAAACAACGGTAGCTTACGGAGATAAGTGTTCCGGAACTAATCATATTTTACCGACTAAAGGTGCTGGAAGATATACGGGAGGGTTATTCGTTGGAAAATTTATTAAAACTTTGAGTTTCCAAAGAATGACAAAAGAGTCTACAGAACTTGTTGGTGCTGCTGCAGCTAGAATATCAAGGTATGAAGGTATGGAAGCTCATGCAAGAACTGGTGATGTAAGACTAAGAAAATACGGATATTCTAATTAATAGTTTCCATTATTACATAGATTGTCAATAAACTCATAAAACAAATAATAAATATATTTATAATTTTCCATACTATTTCACTTTTGGCATATTGGGATAAATATTTAGATAAATATCCAATAACAAAAAAGAAAATAAAAGATGCAATTGAAGCTCCCAGTCCAAAGAGTATCTTTTGGTTCAAAATAAAGTTTTTTGAAAAATTACCTAAAAAAAAGACTGTATCTGAATAAACATGAGGGTTTAGATATGTAAAACCAAGTGTCTTTAAAAATATATTTAATTTTGAAATATCTAAGACTTCATTGTTAAAATATACTTTGGAATTAAAAGATTTAATTTTTGAATAAATAAAGTAAATTAAAAAAATTACCAAAAGAACATTGAAAATTAATTCAATTGTATAATTAAAATATTGGATGAAGTAGTGAAATAAAAAGATTCCTAAAAATATTAATATTAAGTCTGATAAAGAGCAGATGAAACAAACCAAAAAGATATGTTGTTTTTTTAAACCCTGCTCTATAACAAAGATGTTTTGTGCTCCTATCGCTAAAATTAAACTAAGCCCAGTAAAGAATCCTAAAATTAGGAATTCCATTCAAATCTAAGTTTATTCAGCGTTAGCAGTTAACGTTTTTATCTCTAAAATATTTTCGTTTGGATCTTTAACAAAAAAAGTTTCTTGCTCATACTTAGTGCCTTTAAATCTTAGATAAGGCTCATCATAGTACTTTGCACCTTTTTCCTTTAATCTTTTTTTAAGAGCATCAAAATCTTTTCTAGATAAATGAACTCCAAAGTGAGGAACTGAAACATTTCCCATATCAACATCGTGTCTTTCATTATCCAATTTATGCTCACTTGCATGAAGTGTTAATTCATTTCCCCAAAAATCAACATCTGCCCACTCTTGAGCAGAATTATCTAATCTGCAACCAAGTGTTTCGCTATAAAATTTCTTTGCTGTTTCTAAATCTCCACATGGAATGGCTAAGTGGAAACAATTTGTATTTTTGTACATTTTAATCCTCTTTAAATTGCGTATATGGTTACTATATAAAGTATATACTTTTTTTTATCAACTGTTAGAAAACTCAAAAAAAATGAATGATTTTTTACAATCTATAATTGACCGAGATCCTGCGGCAAAATCCAAGTTAAGTTTAATCTTAACTTACCCAGGTGTTAAGGCTATTTTTTTTCACAGAATCGCAAATTTTTTTGCGATCGCAAAATTCGATTTGATTGCAAGAATCATTTCACAGTTTTCAAGATTTTTAACAGGTATAGAAATTCATCCAAAAGCCAAAATAGGACGAAATTTGTTTATTGATCATGGCATGGGTGTTGTAATTGGTGAAACTTCTGAAATTGGAAATAATGTAACAATCTATCACAATGTTACACTAGGTGGAATTGCTCCTAGTATAAACTCAAATGATCAAAGAAATATAAAAAGACACCCAACTTTAGAGGATAATGTTGTTGTAGGATCTGGAGCACAAATACTAGGTCCTATTGTAGTAGGTAAAAATTCTTTAATTGGTTCAAATTCAGTCGTTACAAAAAATGTTCCAGAAAAATCAGTTATGGCTGGTATACCTGCAAAAAGAGTTGGGGATGCTACCAAAGGATTTAAGCCTTACGCTGTTACGGACGAAGATAAAGATTAATGAAAAATATAAAAAATAATTTTATCGATTCTATTGGTAATACTCCTCTAATAAAACTCAAAGCAGCATCAGAAATTACTGGTTGTAACATTTATGGTAAGGCTGAATATTTAAATCCAGGCGGATCAGTTAAAGATAGAGCTGCACTTGCATTAATAAAAGATGCTCAAGAAAAAAAGTTAATTTCAGAGGGTGGAATAGTTGTTGAAGGGACTGCGGGTAATACTGGAATTGGTTTATGTCTTTTAGGAAATTCTTTAGGTTATAAAACAATCATTGTAATGAATGATAACCAAACCCAAGAAAAAAAAGATACATTGAAAAATATTGGTGCAGATCTAAGATTAGTCCCACCTAAACCTTATAAAGATGATGGTAATTATGTAAAAGTTGCTGGACGTCTTGCTGAAGAATTAAAAAGTACAAATAACAACGGTGTAGTTTGGGCAAATCAATTTGATAACACTGCTAATGCGAAAGGTCATTATGAAACAACAGGACCAGAAATTTGGGAACAAACAGATGGAAAAATTGATGGATTTGTTTGTGCCTCTGGAACAGGTGGAACAATAGGTGGTGTTAGTAAATTCTTAAAGGAAAAAAATAAAGATGTAAAAATTTATTTATCTGATCCAACTGGCTCAGCTCTATATAATCATATAGTTAATGGAGAATTAAAAGCAGAAGGTGGATCAATTACAGAAGGTATTGGTTCAAGTAGAATAACTAAAAATTTTGCTGAAGCACAAATAGATGGAGCTTTTTCAATCAGCGATCAAGAGTCTTTACCAATACTTTATGATTTAATTCAAAATGAAGGTTTAACTCTAGGAACTAGTTGTGGAGTAAATATTGCTGGAGCAATTAGGCTTGGAAAAGAGCTGGGTCCAGGAAAAACAATTGTAACAATTCTCTGTGATAGATCAGATAAATACAACTCAAAGATGTTTAATAAATCTTTTTTAAAGGAAAAAAACCTTCCCATTCCTAGCTGGTTATAATAACGCATACCAGGCATGTAACAAAACAGTTACATTTTTATAATAATATTTTTTAACGTAGAGGAGTTATGAAAAAAATTATTGTAGTTTTATCTTTTTTCATTTTTACATCAGCAAATGCAGGAATGAGCGACAAAGATAAATCCAAAGCATGGGATTGTGTTGGAATTTATATGGCTAACTACTTTCTTCCATCAGGTGAAAAATTTGAGTACGGAATGAAAGAAAAATCAATTTCAACTGTAAAAGTCTTAAAAACCTACGCTCTTGAAATTGGTATTCTAGAAAAAGATTGGGATACTGGAGTAAACAAAGCAGTAGATAAACACTACGGTTCCAAATACGACAAAGCTAAAACTGAAAAGTGCCATACATTTGTCGAAGCCTTAGTTCCTAATGGAGCTGAAAGAGTAAAAAAAGTAATTCAAACTTTATATTAAATATTAAGGAGAAATATATGGAAAAAGAAATGTTGGTAGTAGCTAAATTAAAAGAGGGTATGTTTGAAAAATTTATGGGTTTTATGCAATCACCTGAAGGTTTAGCAGAAAGAGCAAAAGTTGCAGTAGTGGAAAAAACAATTGGAACAGTAACACCAGATAAAAACACTGTTATGTTTAAGATTTTTTGTACTGACGAGGCAGCTCTATATAAGTTTATAGAGGGAACTGAAGTATCAAAACCTGTAATGTCAGCAGTATTAGATAGTTATTCAGTTTATCATTTAACCAAAGCTAAATAATAAGGAGTATACTATGAAAAAAATATTATTATCACTTTGCCTAGTCTTATTTGTAAGTTCTGCATATGCAGGTTCTTGTCCAATGATGGCTAAAGATATTGATGATAAAATAAAAAAAGCTCAAGAGCTTAGAGACCAAGGTATAGATGCACACAAATCTGGTGATCATGCTAAATCTGAGAAACTTTTAAATGAAGCTCTTGCTCTTTTTAAAAGTTAAATAGAAAGGAAAAGAAATGAAAAACTATATGGTAACTCATACTTTCAAATCGAAAGAGATGAAAGCAAAATTTAGTGAAACAGTAGCTTCAATGAAAATGGAAGATATTGTTAAATCAATGACAAGTGATAAAGCGGCATGCCAAATGACTTGGAATACACCTGGTGATACAATGCAAATGTTTTGCTGGTGGAAAGCTAACAGTGAAGCGGATATCAATAATCAATTAGGTCAAATGAATGATTTCTTTGAGCCTCATAAATTTACTGAGTGTACTGATCAAGTGATGGACTATAACGCTTAAGAGGAAGATTTATGAAAGCAATCCTTAAATTAATTAAATAAAGGAGACAAAATGTTAGAAAAATTTAATGGGATATTTTATTTAATAATTTACTTAGTTCATTTTATTGGTGTTGGTGTTTACGCATTTCAAACTATTTTTGGCACTAAAAGTTTCATGGAAAGATTTGGTATCGATCCAAGTGGCGCAATAATGATTAGAATGGCAGGAGCATTTATGCTTGCTGTATTTTTAATGTCAATCTATGTAGGTTTTATAAGACCTGGAGGTTTGGAAAATACATGGGGATTCTTAAATTTAGTTTTTATAAATAATCTATGTATTTTTTTATGTAATTTTTATTCTATTAAAATAGATAAAACAGGTGTGAATGAAAAAACTACGAACGAAGGGATTATTGCACCGTTTGTATTTACAATTATGAGTGCAATTTTATGCTACGGTTTAGCTGACAAAATATACACATAAGGAGTACTAAAATGTCGATATTAAAAAGATATACTGATGCAATAGATAAGAAAGACGAAGCCACAATGAATGAACTTTTACATGATGACTTTAAGTTCACAATGCATAAATCTGGAAATTCTTTGGGAAAAGCTGATGTTATTAAATGGGCAATGAGTGGTGATATTAATCAGGATAAGGCAAGAGTTGTATATGAAAATGATGAAGTAGGTGTACATCATTCTTTAGTTACATTTAATGATGGAAATGTTGAAGCTGTAATGGCAGTTTATAGATACAAAGATGGAAAAATTGTTAGTTTAGAAACTGGTGCTACTCCAATGCCTAAATAATGTTTCCAAAAAAATATTTTGATTTCATATTTATTTTAATTATGGGGTTTGGCATGAGTTTGCTAATGACTCTTATAATTACTTACATAAACACCGGAATGGATGGCGAATATATCAACAGATTTTTAAAAGCATGGTCAGTTAGTTTACCTATAGCAATTGTAGCTGCGCTTGTTCTTGGTCCACCAATAAAAAAATTAGTAGATAAAATTACCAAATAATAATATTCTTAAATCTGTGAGTAATATAATTGCATACATTGTGCTTATATTAGCAGTTATTTTGGGTACCGCTGCAAACGGTTTTGCTAAAGGAGCGAATGGTTTTACTTTGTTAATGCCAAGTTTATTAACAGCAATCACAATAGTTACTTGTATGTTTGCACTATCTATAGTTATGAAAACTATTCCTGTTGGTATAACTTATGCTTCTTTTGCAGGCTTATGTATAATAGCTACAACACTTGTTGGAATATATAAATTTAATCAAATTCCAGATTTTTATACTATCATTGGTTTAGCTTTAATTATTTCAGGAGTTTTGATAGTAAACCTGATTGGTAAAACAGGATAATTACATGATAAATTTATCAGGATATATTTTTCTTTTTTTAGCTATCATTCTTGGAATAACTTCTAATGGTTTTTTAAAATCAACTAACGGATTTACAATTCTTGGACCAACAATTTTTTGTGCAATTTCAATACTAGCATGTATTTTTTGTTTATCAAAAGCGATGAATATTATTCCAGTTAGTTTTACTTATGCAACATATGGTGGGTTGACTATTGCTGCAGTAACTTTATTTGGAGTGTTTAAATATAACCAAATACCAAACTTGTATGGAGTTATTGGAATATCATTAATTATTATTGGTGTAATTTTGCTCAATACACTTGGTAAAACTACCTAGAAACAGGTTTCAAAATTTTAATTATTCTATTGTGAAGACTTTGATTAGCTGAACAAATTATATTTCCAGCTTTTTTCGCATCAAAATTTTTCCAAGTGGTAACAATACCTCCAGCAGATCTAATTATAGGTATTAAAGCATGAATATCCCAAATCTTATTTCCACATTGAATAACAATATCAAGTTTACCTTCAGCGAAATGGGAATAACTTAAAGCATCTGAGCATGGAAATTGCATTCGCTTTAGTATTTGTGGAATTTTTTTTTGTTGGTTTAAAGATAAGCTTCCATGAAAAGCAGCTGATAATTTCATATTTGAAAAAGTAGCTTTACTGTTAACTTTAATTCTTCTTTTTTTTCCATTTTCCGAAACATATGCTGAGTTTGACGAAGTATTAAAATAATATTTTTTTAATACTGGAAAATTAGCAAGGCCTAAAACAGGATTTCCTTTATAATTTAGAGAAATCAAGTTGCTCCAAGTTGGATTACCAATTACAAAAGATCTTGTTCCATCAATAGGATCTATTATCCATGAAAAATCACTTTTTGTTTTTTTATGACCAAACTCCTCACCAATTATTTGATGATTAGGAAATCTTTTTTTAATCTCTTTACTTATAAATTTTTCAAAAGCCCTGTCTGCATCAGTGACAGGATCGTAACCTCTACCCTTTAGTTTATTTGAAACCTTAAAAGGCCTATTTAACTTCAAATAGTAAAATTTAGTAAGCTTGATTCCTAAATTGTTGAGGAAATTAGAGTATTTTTTATATTCTGAAGATTTTAAATTAATCACAATAAACTAATACAATTTAATTTGTATTGATTAAAGCAAAATTTTAAATAAACATTCAAAAGTATGAAAATTGAATTATCTAATAACAAAGTTTTTTTTAAAAAAAATGGTTCTAAAAAAGAAATTCACCCTTTTTGGTTAAGAGAGCGAGTTAATGAGGAGAGATTTTTTGATAAAGGAACTCAACAAAGATTATTTGACCCAACTGAACTCAAAGAAAATATTGAAATAAAAGACTTAAATTTATCTGATGAATTTCTAGAAGTTTCATTTAATGATGGGGTAAAAACTAGATTAACCATCCAAAGTATAATTAAAGAATTTTCAAATATTAACGATATAAAATTTATTAAAAAAATTAAGTGGGATTCATCATTGAATGATTTCAATAGTTATAATTTTAGTGAAAATATTTTTGAAGAGAAAATAATGTATGAAGCTTTAATTAATTTTTATAAATTTGGATTTGTAATTTTTAAAAAAGTTCCGACGAAAAATAATTTTATAGTAAAATTTGCCAATTCAATTGGCAGTATAAGAAGAACAAATTTTGGTGAGTTTTTTAATGTAAAATCAAAGCCTAACCCAAATGATTTAGCATATACATCTTTAGCATTAGCTCCACACACTGATAATCCTTACAGAAACCCTGTACCATGTATTCAAATATTACATTGTATTGAAAATGAAGTGAATGGTGGTAATTCAACTTTAGTAGATGGATACACTGTAACCGAAAAGTTAAAAAAAGATTACCCAGACTATTACAAAATTTTAACTAATGTCAAAGTTAGATATCAATTTATTGATCAAGATGTTTTTTTGGAAGATTGGGCAGAAATGATACAATTAGATGAAAATCAAAATTTTAAACAAGTTAGATTTAGCCCAAGACTAGATTTTGTGCCGTTAATGGATAAAGATAGATTAGATTTATACTACCTAGCAAGGAATAAGGTTTCTGAATTATTTAACTCAGACAAATTTAGAATAGAATTCAAACTTATGCCTGGAGATTTACTATTGATGGATAATCATAGGCTTTTACACGGAAGAACATCTTATGACGCCAATGAGGGAAATCGTTTTCTTCAAGGTTGTTACATAGATTACGATAGTACCGAGGGAAAGCTTAAACACTTAAAAAGAAAATTTAATATTTAAAATTATTTATTAAAGCAATTATTAATTAATATTCCCATCAAAATCCAAATAATAAATGTCTCTCCATTAGTAAAAGAATAATTTGCACCTGCAAATCCTGCGATGATAGTTATCCCATAAATGATTATTGTCGAGACAATTAAGCTTACAATTAAATTAATTAATCCACTTACATATTTCATATCTTAACAATATAGATATCAGATCTTAATGTAAATTATTAATTTCAATTTTTTGGTGAAGTTTAATTTAGATGCCGAGATACTACAGCTCTGTTAAGTTGTATTCAAGAAATATATTTTACATAAGGTAAAATAAATATGTTGAATACAACTTAATAAATAATTATTTTTGTAATTAAGGAGGTATTTTAAATGAACAAAACGCCACCTGATACTTAGCTGGCAAATTTAATATTTCATAAAAATGAAATCAAAAAACTGAAAGTCCAATTGGACTTAGTGCCAAAAAGGCTACATTAAGGGAGCTCTTTTGGATGGAAGACAAAAGAGCGACCCCTTAATTAAAAAATTTATTTTTCTAGAATAAGACAAATTAATTTATCTTTAAAATTTATCGTTTTCTCATAATTAGAATTAATTTCATTAATGCCTTTAGAGATTTCCTGAACACTAAAGTTTAATATAATTGAAATATATCTATTTTTTATCATCTCTTTATACTTATTTTTTGATATTTTTACCCTAAATGAAAATTCTTTTTTTTTAATTTGAGGATATTGTTGAGATATAAATCTAATTATTTTTTTATCTCTTTTTAGTGACTCATTAAGTTTTTTTTTCATTAACAAAAAAGTTGGTATTTCATTTTGTGAAGTTTTTAAAGTGAGTATGAATAATTTTCCACCATGATTTAACTTTGAATTACAAAGAGTAATTAACTTTTTTATTTTTTTTAAATTTAAAAGATGGATAGTTTGTTTAATTAAGATTAGATCAAAATTTTTTTTATCCTTTTTTAAATATTCAATTGCATCAATTTTTTTAAAGATTATTCTTTTATCCCTATCTTGATGTCTCTCTATATCGATACCTGTTGGTCTATTTTTTAATTTTAGTGTTGAAGATAAAGAACCTAATATTTTACCTCTTCCACAACCAATGTCTAAAATTTGAGAATTTCTATTTAACTTGATTTGTCTTAATAAAAATACATTAAAAGATTGAATATATTTATTTGAAGAAAGCCAAGTTTTATTATCCCAATTCTTAATATTTTTTTTTAACACAAATGTTTAAATCTTAATTTGAGAGTTAAATCTTTGATAAATTTTATCTAAATAGTAATATAATGACAATCCTCTTAATACCATAAACAAACAGAGTGAAATCCAAAGTCCTGTATTTAATAAATATTTTGCTAAAGTTATTGAAATTAATAAATAACAAAATACTGAAAATATCATAGCATTTCTCAACTCTCTTGTTTGTGATGATCCAATAAAAATACCATCAAATTGATAACAGAAAGATGCAATGAAGGGTAACACGATTAACCAAATTACATAAGATGAACTTAACTTTCTGATATATTCTATATTTGACATTAAATAAATTACATTTTCATTTATAAAAAAATAAATGATTGAGATAAAAAGACCTGTTAACGAGCTTAACAAAAAAGAATTTTTAATAATTGTTTTAAAGAGCTTTAAATCTTTTTTTCCAATAGAGTATCCAACCATTCCTTCAGTTGAAAATGCATAAGCATCTAATATAAATGCTGATAAAAAAACTAAATTAATCAAAATAGCATTAGCAGCAACATAATCTTCTCCTATTTGGGTTCCTAAATAAGTAAACCATAAAAAAGAAAATGTTAATAAAATCGTTCTAATAAAGATATCGAAATTTATATTAAAGATATCTTTAATTTTTTTTAAATTTAAAAGATTTAAAACATTGATCTTAATAGCAGTAAATTTATTTAAATAATTAAAAGTATAAATCAAAAATATTAGAGATGTAATAAATGCAGAAAACAAAGTACCATATGCCACTCCTTTAATATTTAAATCAAATTTTGTAACTAAAAAAATGCTAAAAAATATATTTAGAACAGAAAAAAAACCTATCACTAAGCTAGAAATTTTAGTTTTTTGCAAACCGATAAATAAACCTGTTATAATATACAGAGTTAGCTCACCAGGGGCTGAGTAAATTCTTATTTTAAAATACTGAATATAAAATTCTTTAGTTACCTCAGATAAATTAAATATCTTTAAGCTAAAATTAAGAATAAATATTTGTGATACAAAAATTAGGACTGAAATAATCAGCACAAAAAATAAATTTCTTAAAACTACATTTAAAATTTCTGGATAATTATTCTGCCCTAAAGCTTGAGAAACCATGCCAACAGTTCCCATTCTTAAAAAACCAAAACTCCAAAATAGCATAGAGAATAAATTTGCTGCAATCGATGTTGCTGTTAAATAAGATTGATCTCCAAGATTACCCATTAAAGCTGTATCGATAATGCCAACTAATGGAATTGCTAAATTTGCAAAGAAAATAGGAATAGATAATTTTAAAATATAAGATATTGAAGATTGTTGCATGGAACCAATTTAATTAAATTTTTTTTGATTAATGGCAAGCAACACCAAATTTTTTAAGTCTCCAATAATTATAAGGCCAAGGAGTTAAAAATCCAACTAAAAGCATGATTGGAATAACCCACCAAGTTAAAATAGCTCCACCAGTTAAAAGGTAATCAGTTAAGTTCATTGTAACTTCCATACTTATCATTGATATAAAACTCATTCCCATCGCAGTTTTAAAAGCTTTTGAAAAATCTAAATCTTGTTTCATTAAGATAATTGTTTCTAAAATAATACTTGTAATTAAACCATTAATAATGGCTAGTGTCATAATTCCTAAAACTGGGAATGGAATTTTAGTTAATTGAAAAAATAAAATTGTTCCAAAATCACCAATAGCACAGCCTAGTAAACACCAGGCAGTATTTTTAGCACTTCTTTTCCAAGTATGTTTGCATAACCAATGAAAATTAGCCTTGGCTGTTGTGTCCATTAAGTTAATTTATATCAACTTTGGCAATCATTCCAACTTGATAATGACCAGGAACATTGCAAGCTACCTCAATGTTAACTGCATTATCAAATTTCCAGATGATTTCTCCCTTTTGTTTTGGTTCAAGTAAGACACTATTGCTGTGTGAATGAGCCATAGCTTTATCCATTTTTGCCATTTTTTTCATTTTTTCTTTATCAATGGTATCAGCTAATAAAATTTCATTTTCAACCATTTTAATCATTTCTGGTTGATGTTTCATATGCATCATCTTATTTGCAATATTAAATTCGTGGACAAGCATACCAGCATTTTCCACTTCAAATTTAATTGTTTCACCAGCTTTAATTTGAAATGAACTTGGTTCATAATAGTTGTCATACATCACAACTTTTACTACACGTGAGACTTCACTTTCTTTACCTTTAGAGCCGATTTTCATATTTTTATCAGCATAGGAAAACGTGTAAGTAAATAAAAAGATAATTATAAATTTTAATATTTTCATATTGTGTGAAAATAATTCCTGATATCATTTTTACAATGGGTCAATTTGTGCTTATGTGTTATTATAATTAAATGATTTTCAAACAATTATTCGACAAAAACTCCTCTACGTATACCTATTTAGTCTCATCTGGAAAAGGAAGAGAGGCATTAATTATTGATCCTGTGTTAGAAAATGTTGGCAAATACATAAATTTACTAAAGGAGTTAGATTTAAAATTAGTAAAAGTAATTGATACTCACATACATGCAGATCATGTAACAGGGGCATCTAAGCTTAAATATATCACAAAATGTTCTACTATTATGGGCGCTCATACTCCTGCGGATGCCGTTGAAATAAAAGTTAAAGATGATGAATATATTAGTCTAGATAATCTTAAAATTAGAGCGATGTATACTCCTGGACATACTTCAGATAGTTATAGCTTTTTAATGGATAATTATCTTTTTTCAGGTGACACACTTCTAATTAACGGTACTGGTCGAACAGACTTTCAAAATGGTAGTTCAAAGGATGCTTATGATTCAATTTTTAATAAACTTTTAAAATTACCTGAGGAAACTCTTTTGTACCCTGCTCATGATTATAAAGGTGAAAAAGTAAGCACGATTGGAAAAGAAAAAAAACAAAATCCAAGATTACAAGTAAGTAGTGTTGATGAATATGTTGAGATTATGAAAAATTTAAATTTAAAGAAACCAGCTGAACTTGAGACAAATGTTACTAGAAATATTAATTTAGGTGGTTAATTTAAATTGAAGATTGTATAGCCTTATAAATCAAATCTTTGGTTGTCTCACCGATACTTCTGTAAACCAGCTTTTTATCTTTAAAAATTAAAAGTGTAGTTTGATATTGTACATCAAATAATTCTGATATTTCTTTATTAGTAACATCAAACGCAAAATATTCTATGTTATCAAAATCATTTTTAGCTTTTTCTAATACTTTCATTTGACTAGCACAAGATGAACAATATTTTATCCAAGAACTTACTATTACAACTTTGCCTTCTGATTGAGCTTTGTCGAATAATTCTTTTTTGAAAGTTGTCTCTTTTGCAAACACATTTGCACTAAATGATAAAATTAAAAACACATATATGAAAATTTTATTCATAGTTTTTTATACTACAAAAATTAAAAACCAATAAGAAGCTAGTCCTGAAAATATTGTCGCAATTATACTTCTTGAGAAAATACCGATTAATGCCGCGATTAATGCTGCCATAATTTTTGGATTATCCTCGACTAAAATTGATCCAGAGCTATCTAAGAAAATAGCTGGGAATATTATTGCTGGAAATATTGCTGATGGTACATAAGACAAAACCTCTCTAACTCTATTATTAAACATTTCCTTTTTTATTAATGCTATCATTAAAAATCTTGTAAGATAAGTAATCAATCCACAATATATTATTAAAGCCCAATTACTCATTTGATTTGACAATTTTTGTTAATATCATAGCGACTAATAAACCTGTAAGGCCAGCTACTATTACGTAGGCTTTGAAAGGAATATAATTATAACCAAGTGTAGCCACGAATCCTGATACAATTATTATAATAACATTTATCAACTTTCTAAAATCATTAACTAAGAGTGCTAAGAATGTTAAAGGAACAGCAAAACTTAAACCTAGTTTTTCTGGTATTGCCGCACCTAACATGATTCCTAAAAAAGTAGTTGATTGCCAAATCACCCAACATGTTGCACCAGCGCCAACCAAATGAAAATATCTATTTTGATATTTATTTTTCTTTAAATATTCATTTGATATCGCATATGCCTGATCTATTAAGAAATATGAAATAATAATTTTCCAAATCAATTTTAAATCTGACAAATGTTCAGATACAACTGCACCATAGAGTAAATGTCTTGAATTAACAGCCCCAACAGAACTTATTATTACTAAAGATGAAGCTCCTCCTGAAAATAATTGTAATAATACTATTTGTGAAGCACCACCAAAAATAATTAGAGACATTGCCATTGTTTCAATTGGAGTAAATCCAATATCAATAGCCAATACGCCAAATATCAAACCAAATGGGACCACTGGTATCATAAGTGGGCTTACATCGATAATTCCTTTTAAAAAAACTTTAAAGTTACTTTTCATTTTCTAATAGGTTTTTATTAGAAGCAAACTATATGATCAATATGAATTGGTCTTTTGATACCAAATTTTTCATCCACTTCATGTTGATGTATGTGGTGTGAGTGAACAAATACTGGAATTAAAGTATTACTTGGAGCTCTAAGTGTATAAATAAAGTTAGTGCCTCTAAATTTTCGATCAACTACCTCAAGTTTTAAATTACTCGTATCATCATGTTCCAAATCTTCTGGTTGAAGTAATAATTGCACATTGGCACCTTTTGGATATTCTTTTATAAAATTCCCTTCAATAGTGCCTAAATCCCAGTTTTCTAAAGTATTTTTTCCAGTCACCTTTGCTGGAACTAAAATTCCTCTATTTAAAAAATTTACAACTTCAATAGAATTTGGCAAATGATAAACCTTGTAAGGATCATCAAATTGTTTCAGTTCTTGATTTAAAATTATTCCGCATTTAGATCCTAAATAAAATGCCTCATAAGAGTCATGTGTAACAATGATTGTTGTGATCTTTAATTTATTTAAAATTTTTTTTAATCTTACTTGGATTTCTTCTTTAAAACTTTGATCTACATTTGATAATGGTTCATCAAGTAACAACAAATCTGGTTGCATTATCAATGATCTTGCTAATGAGGCTCTTTGGGCTTCACCAGCGCTTACCTCGTGAGGATATTTATTAAGTATGTGAAATATATCTAATAAATCTACTATTTCTTTTAAACTAATTTTTTTCTCTTTTTTCTCCTTATTTCGTTCAGAACCAAGCGAAATATTTTTTTCAATAGTGTAATGCGGGAATAGGCTATTATCTTGAAAAGCAAGTGAAACATTTCTGTCCTCTGGCTCTAAGTTAATTTTTTCAGAAGATAAAGTTTTGCCATTTAATATGATTGATCCCTTTTTTAATTTTTCAAGGCCCGCAATTGTTCTTAAAATTGTGGTTTTACCAATTCCTGAAGGACCTAAAAGACATATAACGTCACCTTGTTTTTCTATAGCAAAAGAAACATTTTTTACTTTAGTTTTGTTGCCTACATTAAAATCAACGTTGTTTACTTCAAAAAAATTTTTAGTCATTATTATCTCTTAAAATATATTTAGATGTAACAATTATGAAGAAAGTTGCAATCAAAATCAAAAATAATGAAGGTACCGCAGCAGCCTCAAGTAAATCCTCTGATGCAGAGATATAAGCTGTGGTTGCAAAAGTTTCAAAATTAAAGGGTCTTAAAATGAGAGTAATTGGTAGTTCTCTTATTATTTCTAAAGAGACTAATATTCCAACAAACAATAAAGAGTTTCTCAAAAAAGGAATATGAATATTCATAAAAGTTTTTCTTTTTGAGTAACCAAGTAAATACGAGCTTTCATCAACTGAAATATTAATTTTTTCATAACCTGATTTAATTCCATTATATGCAAGTGAATAAAATCTTATAAAATATACAAGCACTAATCCAAGAATTGATCCTATAAAAACTTTTTTAATAGAAACAAAACCCAAATTTTTAATCACACTATCATCAAACCATGCAATAAAGGTTATGAATGCGACAGCTAAAATTACTCCAGGAATTGCATAACCTGAAATAGATAATGTGGATAAAATATTTAATGTTTTATTTTTATTTACCCTGTTTCCATAATTGGAAACTAAACCAAATATTATCAACAGTAGACTTGATAGAATTACTAAGTAAAGAGTATTCATTAATAAATCTAAAATTTTTAAGTCAAACAAATTTTCTGGAAATTTAAGAGTCCAATACATCATCTGACTAAGTGGAAATAAAAAGCTTAAAAAGAATACTAAAAAACAAAAAGAAAATGCTAAAAAAGCTTTTTTACCTGAAAGTTGTATTTTTTGTTTTTGTTTAAATCCTGCCTTGGTATTGAAGTGATATTTGGCATTTTTTCTCGATAAATTTTCTAAGATAAAAAGCGCAAAAATAAATAACAATAAAAAGAAAGATAATTGATTTGCAAATGCTAGATCGTCAAAGGCAATCCATGAATTATAAATACCCGTTGTTAATGTATTTATTGAAAAGAAGTCTACTGCACCAAATTCAGCAAGTGTTTCCATAGCCACTAGCGATAAGCCAGCAACTATAGCAGGTCGTGCTGCTGGGAGAATGATTGAATAAAATGCCTTAAACTTTGTAAACCCTAGGTTTTTTCCCAAATCAATTATGTTTTGTGACTGATATAAAAATGACGCTCTCGCTAGAATATAGACATAGGCATAAAGTGAAAAAGAAATTGATAATACCACACCTAATAAACCATCAAATTTAGGAATACTTTGGTTGTAATTACCCTCACCAAATAAATTTTTTAAAATAGTATAGGCGGTTCCATAATTTTCAAAAAAAGCTGTTAAAGAATACGCATAGATATAAGGGGGTACAGCAAAAGATAGAATTAGTGCCCATTTAAAAAAATTACTAAACGGAAAATTAAAAAATGAAACTAAGTAAGCTGATCCTGTCCCTATAATAAAAGTTAAAATTAAAACACTCACCAATAAGATTAGGGAATTTAATATATACTCCATTAAAAAAGTATTTTTTAATACTTGAAAGTAATTAGAGGTATTATCGAAAAAACTAGAAAAGACGGTTAAAATTGGAATGATTACAAATAATGAAATTACAAAAGAAGATATATACCAAAAATTTATTCTCATAATTTATAATCCGCCTTATAAACATGAAAAGTATTTGTGTCTACGCTTGGAGGAAGGAGACATCTTACCTATTAAGCGTAGACACTCAGAAAAAATCAAAAATTAAATACTTTTAGGATATGCGGAACCTCCTTTGTTTTAATTTCTGAAAGTTTTCTGTCATTTATTCTTTTATTGATCTTTTTACACTCCAAATTACATGGGAAACATGCTTTAGAAGAATTATTTAGATCAACATTAGAAATAAATTTCTTTTTTTCTTTCATTATTTCCAACCAGCAGCTGTCATTACTTCTAATGCATCTGCTTGTTTAGCTCCATAACTAGAAACTTTTGTCTTTAGATCTTGTTTAAAATCTAAACCAATGTTGTTTACTACTAATGGATTTGCTGAAACGCCATCTATCATTGGAAACTCAAAAGTATTATTTACAAAATGCTCTTGGGACTCAGGAGTTAATAAAAACTCTACAAGTTTAATAGCATTTGCTTTATTAGGCGCACCTTTAACTAAAGCAGCACAACTAATATTCATATGAGTTCCTCTGTCATTCTGATTTGGAAAGAAAGCTTTCACTTTTTTTGCAGCAGCTTGTTGCTCTGGACCTTTTTTACCAGACAACATAAGTGCTAAATAATAAGTATTAGCTACAGCTATGTCAGCTTCTCCTGCTGCTACAGCCATAATTTGCGCTCTATCATTTCCTTTTGGTGTTCTGGCCATATTATCAACAACTCCTTTTGCCCACTCAGCAGTAGCTTTTTTTCCATTGTTTTTAATCAATGAAGCTACAAGAGATTTGTTGTAGATGTTGCTAGATTTTCTGATTACTAATCTACCTTTCCATTTAGAATCAGCTAAACTTTCATAAGTTAAGCCTGATAACTCAGCACCAGAAACTCTCTCAGGCGCGTAATAAATTATTCGTGCTCTTTTTGCGATTCCAGTCCAATGATTTGTTCTAAAGTTTGAAGGAACAGCAGCTTTGATTGCTGCAGATGTTAAACCACCCTGTGTCATTCCTTTTGCCTGGAAAACTCCACATCTTCCTGCGTCAGCTGTAATATAAAGATCTGCAGAAGAATCAGCGCCCTCCTCAATCATTCTTTTCTCAAGAGCTCCTGCTTTTCCATTAATTAAGTTTACTTTTATTCCTGTTTTATTTGTAAACTTGCTATAAAGTTCAGCATCTGCTTTATAGTGTCTTGCATTAAAAACATTGACTTCGTTTGCAACAACAAAAGTTGATACAAATAAAGATGCAATCAATGCTAAAATTGACATTTTTCTCATTTATTTCTCCCTGTTCTTCCGCATAATGATTTGAGAATGATAATTATTCGCAATGCGAATGATTATCAATTGCAATAGTGTCGCACTTTTTAGATCAATTTTAAATTAATCTAAGACTTCCAGTCGCCTATTTTGCTGAATAAAAAATTCCTAAAAGCTTGAACTCTTGCAGTGTTTTTTAATGATTGAGGATAAACAAAATGAGCTTCAGTAATTGGGCCTTCAGATTTTGGTAATACCTTTATAACATTATTTGAATTACTTACTAAATATTCCGGTAATGCAGCTAAACCTACACCAGACTCTACCGCTAAAAGTAGACCCATAACACTATTAACTTTCATAATTGGTTTTCTTTTTTTTCCATCTGGCATACCTAATTTCAACGCCCATTCGGGATTATAGACAGGTGATGGAGCTCCTCTTCCAAAAGAAATAAATTTATGTTTATTTAAATCATTGATAGATTTGGGCATACCGTATTTCTCTAAATATTTATTGGATCCGTAAATGTAGTATTTAAGGTCGACTAGTTTTTTTTGAATATAATTCAATTGTTTCGGCCTTCTCATAAAAATACCTATATCTGCTTGTCTGGTGCTTAAATCTAACTCTTTATCCTCAAAAATTAGTTCTATTTCAATTTCAGGGTTTAATCTCATAAATTCTTGTATCCTTGGTGTTAGCCAATGTGTTCCAAAACTTCTTACTGTTGTGATAGTTAATTTTCCAGTTGGTTTGTTTTTTTGATCTCCCAAGGTAGTTTCGACTTCTTTTAATTTACTTATTACCTCATGAGCTGTTTTAAATACATATTCACCATTTTCAGTAAGTGTTAAACCTCTTGCATGTCTTTCGAATAGTTGAACTTTCAAATCTTGCTCTAGAGATTGAATTTGTCGACTTATTGCGGACTGACTTAAATTCAAATTAATAGTAGCATTAGTAAAACTTCCTGCCTCCGCTACTGCATGAAAAATCTTAAGTTTATCCCAATCCATTATTTATTTAAATCAACCAAAACTCTCCCAGAAATTTCACCCTTTAATATTTTAGGATAAGTTTCAATTAACTCCCCTAAGCTAACTGTTTGAACTGATTTTTCTATTAAATTAAAGTCAATTAGTTTTGCTGCTTCACCCCAAATAAATTCTCTTCTTTTGATACTGCAATTAGCAGAGTCCATTCCCCAAAGTTTTATTCCTCGTAACATAAATGGAATAACATTAGTGTTAAGCTCATTAGTGCTAGCATTACCGCAGACTGCAATAATCCCATTTGAATTCGTTTGAACAATTGCATTTGCTAAAATTTTTCCACCGACTGTATCAACTACTCCATCCCATAGTCCCTTATCTATAAGTTTAGGATCTTTATCAAATTCACTACGATTTATAACATTTTTAGCACCTAACGATTTAAGATAATCTGCTTTTGAGTCTTTGCCTGATACAGCTGTTACATTGTATCCCATTTTATTCAGTATCATTACCGCAATACTTCCTACTCCTCCTGATGCTCCAGTAACTAAAACATCATTTACTTTTGCACCAAGTAATATTTCTTCTCTTGCTTTAATTGCAAATGCAGCCATCAAAGAAGTAAAGCCTGCAGTTCCTAAAATCATTGCTTGCTTACTTGTTAGGTCATCCGGTTTCTTAACTAAAAAATCACCATTGACTTTTGCCATTTGCGAGTAACCACCATAAAAGATTTCTCCAACTCTAAACCCAGTTAAAATTACTTGATCACCTGACTTAAACTTTGAATTTTCACTGTCAACAACAGTTCCTGAAAAATCAATTCCAGGGATGTGAGGAAATTCTTTTACTAATCTTCCACCATTTTTTAAAATCATTCCATCTTTAAAATTTAAATCAGAATAATCTACTTTTACTGTCACATCTCCGTGTTTGAGAAAGCTTTTATCAATTAATTTTACTTCTCTTGAAAAATTCTCTCCATCTTGGTTGAGAATTAATGCTTTGAATTGATCGGACACTTTTTATTCTTTTGGGATACTAATAAATCTTAAATATCTATTTTGATAACTAAGATCTTCTTTAAATTTACCTAAATAATAATTTGTAACTGTCGAAGCTTGCTCTTTTTTAATCCCTCTCATAGTCATACATTGATGAGTAGAGTCTATTGTTACTGCAACACCTTTAGCGTCAAGTGAATTCATTAGTGTATTCGCAATTTGCATAGTTAATCTTTCTTGAGTTTGCAATCTTTTTGAAAAAACCTCAACAACTCTTGCTAATTTACTCAATCCAACAACTCTTTCATTTGGAATATAAGCAACGTGGGCTTTTCCAATAATTGGAGCCATGTGGTGCTCACAATGACTTTGCACTGAAATATTTTTTTGAATTACCATGTCGTCATAGCCCTCAACATCACCAAAGGTTTTATCTAAGATTTGATTAGGATCTTCTTTGTAACCTTTAAAATATTCTTTGAAAGCTTTTACAACTCTTTTGGGAGTTTCTAATAAACCTTCTCTGTCAGGATCCTCACCTATCCAGGATAAAATTGTCTTAAACGCCTCCTCAGCTTCTTGATCTGAAACCCTTTTTAGATCTTTATTGTTATTGTCAGTATTTTTAACTAATTTCATTGCTGGTTTTATACATATAAATGCTTCTTTTTAAAATATTTAATATATCTAGATATGTGCTACATAATCACCGTATATGTTCAAAAAAAGAGAAAATGTAGCCGAAATTGAAGAGGGCAATCTTCTTTCACCAAAATTTGATAATGATGGTTTAATTCCTGTTATTACAATGTGTTCAAAAACAAAAGAGATTTTAATGCATGGTTACATGAACGTCGAAGCATTAAAAAAAACCATCGAAACTAAAGAAGCTCATTATTTTAGTCGTTCGAGAAAAGCTATTTGGCATAAAGGTAAAACAAGTGGATTTATACAAAAAGTTAAAGAGATAAGAATTGATGATGATCAAGACTCAATTTGGTTGACTGTGGATATTGGTAATGGATCAAGTTGCCATGTTGGTTATAGATCATGTTTCTATAGGTCTATACCATTAGGTCCGATTGATAATGGTAGAAAAATTGAGATGGAGTTTAAAGAAAAAGAAAAAAAATTTGATCCTGAAAAAGTTTACAAAGATCAACCCAATCCAACAAAAATATAAATGTCTAGAACAATTTTTAAACCTTTCGGTCCATCTGTGCTAAAAGTAAAAATGCCCGAAGAATTAATAAAAAAATTAAATAATTATACTGATGAAAAATCAAAAGAAAATTTAGAAGGTGGAAAACTCGATGCTGGATACGCGTTAGCTGGAAATGTTTCTCAAGAAATTTATTTAGATGAAAAATTTATGACTGATAGTGGATTTGGTAAGTTTTTATTTACAGAAGTTTCTAATTGGATTTCACAAACCAAAAAAAAACAAATAAAAAAATTTCAAATTTCAGCTTCGTGGATAGTAAGACAATATCAAAATGAATATAATCCGATTCACATGCATACAGGCCATATCTCTGGAGTTGGATACACGAAGGTTCCAACTAATTTGGGTAATACAAGGCAAAAAAATAAACCAAATAAAAATGGGCATTTACAACTAATCCATGGTTCAAAATCTTTTTTATCAGAATCTGTTATGGATATTTTACCAGAGGTTGGTGATTTTTATTTTTTTCCACATTATTTAATGCATGCTGTTTATCCTTTTTGTGATACTAATGAAGAAAGAAGATCAGTTTCATTTAATGCATTTCTTGATGATGATATATATTTTTCAACCCATTAAATGAGTAAAAATCAAAAAAATGTTCTTGGTGAAAAATTAGAGGAATGTTCTCTTGATCCTTTAACTGGGTGGTATCGAGATGGATGTTGTAATACAGATAAAAATGACCATGGTGTGCATACAGTTTGTGCAAAAGTAACAACAGAATTTCTTGAATGGTGTAAAGAAGCAGGTAACGATTTAATAACACCTCATCCAGAATATGGTTTCCCGGGATTAAAAGATGGGGACGGGTGGTGTGTATGTGCAAGTTGGTATGCTAAGGCTGTAGAAGCTGGAAAAGGTTGTCCAATTTATTTAAAAAGTACACACGAAAACACCTTAAAAATTTTACCTATTGAAATTTTAAAAAAATTTGCAATTGATTTATCCTAATTACATGTTTCCGTATTTAGGACCCCCACCACCTTCTGGAGTAACCCAGGTAATATTTTGAGAAGGTTCTTTTATATCACAAGTTTTACAGTGAATACAATTTTGTGAATTTATAACAAATTTATTAGTTCCATTTTGTTGTTGAACTTCGTAAACGCCAGCTGGACAATATCTTTGAGCAGGTTCATCAAATTTTTCTAAAGTATAATTTATCGGTAAGTATGGATCTTTCAATTTTAAATGAACTGGTTGATTATCTGCATGGTTAGTACCTGTTAAATAAACAGAGCTTGTTTTATCAAATGTTATTACGTTATCAGGTTTTGGATATTCTATTTTAGGCATTTCACTTGCTAATTTTAAAGTTTCATGATCTGCCTGTTTATGCTTTAAGGTGAATGGCAGTTTGCCTCTGAATAATATTTGATCAATTCCAGTAAATATTACCCCTAAGAATAAACCCCAACTAAAGCTAGGTTTTACATTTCTTGCTTTAAATAATTCCTCATATAACCAACTTTTTTTAAATTTTTCCTCATATACAGATAGGTTTTTTTTATTATTTATATTTTCGGCAATTGTCTCAGCAGCTAAAATTCCACTTTTCATTGCTGTGTGTGATCCTTTAATCTTTGGCATATTTAGAGTTCCTGCATCACAACCAATTAATAAAGCTCCTGGCATGTGCATTTTTGGTAAACTTTGTAAACCACCTTCTATTAAGGCTCTTGCTCCATAAGAAATTCTTTTTCCACCTTCAATTATTTTTCTAATTGCTGGATGAGTTTTAAATCTTTGAAATTCATCAAAAGGAGAAAGATGAGGATTTTTATAATCCAAGCCTATAACGTATCCAAGAAATACTTGTTTGTTCTCTGCGTGATACATAAAACTACCACCATAAGTGTTATTATCTAATGGCCAACCCGCTGTATGCATTACTAAACCCTCTTCATGATTTTTATCATCAACTTCCCAAATTTCTTTAAAACCAATTCCATATTGTTGAGGATTTTTATCTTTATCTAATTCAAATTTTTTAATTAATTGTTTTCCCAAATGGCCTCTACATCCTTCCGCAAAAACAGTAACTTTTCCCAAAAGTTCAATCCCAGGTTCAAAACTATCTTTTTTATTTCCTTCTTTATCTATACCCATATCTTGAGTTGCAACTCCTTTGACTGAACCATCATCATTATATAAAATTTCACATGCTGGAAAACCTGGAAAAATTTCTACACCTAATGTTTCTGCTTGTTCTGCAAGCCATCTACATAAATTAGCCAAACTTATAATATAATTTTTATGATTTTGTTGCACTGAAGGAAGCAACCAAGTAGGCCAATTGAAAGATTTGGTTTTTCCTAAAAATAAAAATTTTTCTTTTGTTACTTTTGTTTTAATTGGTGAATTTAATTCTCTCCAATTTGGTAATAATTCATCTAATGCTCTAGTTTCAAAAACATTACCACTAAGTATATGTGCTCCTATCTCAGATGCTTTTTCAAGTACACAAACATTTAAATTTTGATCTAGTTGTTTCAATTTAATAGCAGTGGATAATCCTGATGGACCACCACCAACAATAACTACATCATATTCCATTGTCTCTCTGGACATAATCAATTTTTTACAGATTATATTATTTTTGTATAGTGTTTAATTTGTTCAATTCTTCAAGGAACTTAGGTAAAGCATCAAATAAATCAGCTTCTAGGCCGTAGTCTGCAATGCTAAAAATTGGGGCCTCTCCATCTTTATTTATTGCAACAATTACCTTACTCTCTTTCATGCCTGCCAAATGTTGAATTGCTCCTGATATACCAACAGCAATGTATAAATCTGGCACAACAACTTTTCCAGTTTGTCCAACTTGGTGATCATTAGTTATATAGCCTGCATCTACTGCAGCTCTTGATGCACCTATAGCTGCATTAAGTTTATCAGCTACGGCTGTGATCAATTTGAAATTCTCTCCACTTTGCATTCCTCTACCACCAGAAATAACAACTCTAGCAGTTCCAAGTTCTGGTCTATCTGATTTAATTTCCTCTTTTTTAATAAATTTTGATAAATTAGATGTATCTCCAGGATTACCATTTTGAATTTCTGCAGAACCACCAGAAGTAGGAGCTGGATCAAAAGATGTTGGTCTTATTGTTACACATTTGATTTTATCCGTGCTTTTTACAGTGGCGAAAGCATTTCCTGCATAAATTGGTCTTACATAAGTATCTTTAGATACAACTTTTGTAATATCACTTACTTGAGAAACATCTAGTAAAGCAGCAATTCTAGGCATCAGGTTTTTACCAAATGTGTTAGCTGAACAAATTATGTGCGAGTATCCCTCTGCTAGCTTAATTATTGCCGAAGTATAATTCTCAGCCAAATAATTTTCATATATGGGATTATTTACGTGTATTACTTTTTTAACATTAGGAATTTCAGAAATAGATTTTGCCACACTATCAGAATTTGAGCCTAAAACTAAAGCGTGAACTTCTTCATTAATTTGAGATGCTGCTGAAATCGCATTTAAAGTAAAAGGTTTGTATTCTTTATTATTATGTTCTGTTATTATTAAAACTGACATTATATTACTTTAGCCTCATTTTTTAATTTTTGAACTAATTCTTCTACACTTGCGACCTTAATCCCTGCTTTTCTTTTTGGAGGTTCCTCAACTTTAATTTGCTCTACTCTTGGCTTTGTGTCCACACCAAGATCTGATGCTGTTATTTGCTCAATTGGCTTTTTTTTAGCTTTCATTATATTTGGTAAAGAGGCATATCTAGGTTCATTCAATCGCAAATCACAAGTTACAATTGCTGGGACATTTACCTCAATCGTTTCTAAACCTTCATCTATCTCTCTTGTTACCTCAAGTGACTTATCTTTGACTTCAATTTTAGAGGCAAATGTTGCTTGAGGCCAATTTAAAAGTGCTGCCAACATCTGTCCAGTTTGATTACAATCATCATCAATCGCTTGCTTGCCCATAAAAACTAGGTCTGGTTTTTCTTTTTCTACAACTTTTTGTAAAATTTTTGACACAGCTAATGGTTCAATGACACCATCTGCTTTTACAAGAATTCCTCTGTCAGCACCTACAGCCAAAGCTTTGCGAACAGTCTCTTGAGCTTTTTCCTCACCAACAGAAACTGCTACAACCTCAGATGCTTTTCCAGCCTCTTTTATTTTTACCGCTTCCTCAATTGCATTATCATCAGGTGGATTTGTTGACATCTTAACATTATCAGTTACTACTCCTGAGCCATCTTCTTTAACTCTTATTTGAACATTGTAATCGATCACTCTTTTGACTGCGACTAAGATTTTCATTAAGCTCTCAATAATTTATTTTCTGCATCATAAGGACTTTCCTCAAGAATTGTAGCCTCATACATTTTTCCAAGGATATCGACTTTAAGCTTTTCACCAACATTTGCTAGATCTGGTTTAACCATTGCTAATGCAATAGACTTATCTAATCTAAATCCATACTCACCACCTGTTGCTCTTCCAACAACTTTATCACCTTTGTATATTGGATTATTTCCTAATACATCTGAGTCCGTGGTGTTATGGACTTCCAATGTTACTAATTTATTATCAAAACCTTGTTGTCGCCATTTATTTAGTGCTTCAAGACCAATAAAATTTCCTTTATTTGGGTGAATAAATCTATCTAGGCCAGACTCATATGGTGAATACTCAATAGATAATTCAGTACCAACAAGCTTATAAGATTTTTCAACTCTCAAACTATTCATTGCTCTAATTCCGAAAGGTTTGATACCCAAATCCTTTCCTGCTTCCATTAATTTATCAAAAATATGATTTTGATATTCGATTGGGTGATGTAATTCCCAACCAAGCTCACCAACAAAATTTACTCTCATAGCGTTAACTGGAGCATAACCAACATTAACATTTTTAGCTGTTAACCATTTAAAGTTTTCATTAGAAAAATCATCAGTCGAGACTTTTTGCATTAACTCTCTGGTTTTAGGGCCAGCAACAACAAGTACTCCAGTACTATTTGTAAGATCCTCAAATATTACTGAGCCATCAGTCGGCATCCATTTTTGTATCCAGTCATGATCTAATCTTAAATTTGCTCCAGCAGAAACAAGATAATAGCTATTTTCTGCCTCTTTCATAATCGTAAATTCAGAGTGCACGCCGCCCTTAGTATTAAGAGCATGGCACAAATTAATTCTTCCAATCTTTTTGGGAAGTTTATTAGCAACTAAATAATCTAAAAATTCTTCTGCTTTAGGACCTTTAATTCTACATTTCGCAAAAGCAGTCATATCTAGAAGACCGACATTCTTTTTAACATTTTCACACTCTTTTTTTATAGCATCAAACCATTTTGATCTTCTAAATGACCAATCATCTTTTTGTTCCATTCCATCTGTTGCAAAAAAATTAGGTCTTTCCCATCCAAATTTTTGACCAAATACTGCTCCAAGATCTTTCATTCTTTCATAACAAGGTGATGTTCTAAGTGGTCTTGCAGCTGGTCTTTCCTCATCTGGATAATGCACAATAAATACATGACTATAAGCTTCTTCATTTTTCGCTTTTAAATAAGATTTAGTTGCATAATTTCCATATCGTCTAGGTTCGACACCTAACATATCAATTGTTGGTTCTCCATCTATAATCCATTCTGCTAGTTGCCAACCTGCTCCTCCTGCAGCAGTTATACCAAAACTATGACCTTCATTAATCCAAAAATTTTTCAATCCCCAAGCTGGACCAACTATTGGATTACCATCAGGTGTGTAACATATTGCACCATTGTAAACTTTTTTTACTCCAACTTCTCCAAATGCAGGCACACGATGTATTGCTCCTTCAATATGGGGAGCAAGTCTATCAAGATCCTCTTGGAATAATTCATATTCAGAATTTTTTGATGGTCCCTCAACGTAACATGCCGGTGCACCATCTTCATAAGGACCTAAAATTAATCCACCTGCCTCTTCTCTCATATACCATCTGCTATCACTATCTCTTAATACTCCCATTTCAGGAAGTCCTTCTTTTTTTCTTTTTTGAATCTCTGGATGTGGTTCTGTAACAATATATTGATGTTCAACAGGAATAACTGGGATATCTAATCCAACCATTTCTCCAGTTTGTCTTGCAAAGTTTCCTGAGCAAGATATTACGTGTTCACATTCAATCGAACCTTTGTCAGTTTCTACTATCCAACCGTCTTTAGTTTGTCTCATAGCTAATACAGTTGTGTTTCTATAAATTTCTGCACCTCTGTTTCTTGCGCCAGTGGCAAGAGCTTGTGTTAAATCAGCAGGTTGAATATATCCATCTTCTGGATGTTGAATTGCTCCAACTAAATCATCTGTATGACATAACGGCCAAATCTCTTTTACTTGTTGTGGAGTTAAAAATTTAACATCTACTCCAATTGTTTTAGCAACTCCTGCATATTGGTGATACTCGTCCATTCTATCTTTTGTACTTGCCAAACGAATATTTGATACAACGCTAAAGCCTACATTTTTTCCTGTTTCCTCTTCTAGTTTTTTATATAAATCAACTGCGTACTTATGAAGTTGTCCAACAGAATAACTCATATTAAAAAGAGGCAATAAACCAGCAGCATGCCATGTTGACCCAGAAGTTAATTCTTTTCTTTCAACTAAAACAACATCTGACCATCCTTTTTTTGCTAGATGATAAAGAGCACTAACTCCTACTACTCCTCCACCAACTACTACTACTTTTGTTTTAGTTTTCATTGAATGATTCCTACTAAATTTTTATTCATTACGAAACAAAATTGTATTATTAATAATCAAATTGAACTTCCCAATGGAATTGGACTAGAGACCATTGTGGTTAACCAGCAATCTTTAAGGGGCCCTTCCTTTGTATATTTTTCGACCTGCCAGTTAAATTTATGATAAATCTTTTCCTTATCTAAAATTATAACCTCAAATTGAGCCCATTTGTCACTACTTCCAACATTGGTTATAGTGTGGTTCAAGTGATTCAATAACATTTGATAAGATCTACTTTTAATCATCATCTTAAAGTTAGGTAGAGGTCCAGTATTTTTTTTATTTTCAGGGTGAGCAAAATTCCAAGTTTGCTCAATACCACTATCTTTAAATTTCTCATCATTATTCATAAGTCCAATTAATTGGATTTTGATTACCTCAGCAGGTAAAATTATACTATTTGGAGTTTGTAGCTCTGCTTTTGATATAGAAAAATTCAATAAGAAGATTATTGCTACACTATAAATTAAGTGCAGTTTTTTTGACATCTTCGAGGAACTGCTCTCTTTTTTTATCACCAACAAATGGTACAGCAAAATATCTTCTGTAATTGATATTATAAATGCCGCACATATGAAAAACTCCTCTTTTTAATCTTCTTATAGGTAAATTGAGAAAAAAAGTCGTTATAGCTAATCTAGGTGAACCATATGTGCAAAAAATTATTGCCTTCTTATCTCTTAGATTGCCAATTGGATAACCATAATTGCCCCATAATTGTTTAAACTTAAAGGCCCATGGTGGAGCTAAAACTTTATCTATCCAACCTTCTACTATTGCAGGCATTCTAAAATTCCAAATAGGAGCAATTAAAACTATTGTATCACAAGCATCAATTCTTTTTCTGTGATCTAAAACAACTGCATCTGGCTCTTCTCCAGCAAAAACTGGATCAAATTTTTCTTTATAAAGATCAACAATATCAACTTCATTCCCTTTTTCTTTAGCAGTCTTTATAAATGTGTCTCTTATTGCTGCATTAAATGATTTATCATTATAGTGACCATAGATAAGAAATATTTTTTTCATCTAGACCAAATAATACTAAAATGCCACATTTAAAACCAATAAATAATTAATAAATAACCACTATGATCAACTATATAGTCATTGAAGGTTCTCATAAAAATCCAAATGAAATAAGCACATTGGATAATAATACTAAAAAAGAATATGGTCCTTTTATAAATAAAGACGAAGCTGAGTCTTTGGCAAAATCATTAATACAAAAAAATATTGATGATTTTCATCATCGTGCATGGGTCATAACTAAAAACTAAATTAATCTTGTAGAACTGGGAAAGCTTGTCTTACTTTTAAAAAATGAGTTTGGTATTCCATTTTGGTACACTTGTTTTCAATATAGTGTATATTATTAGTACTCATCAATTTTTTAGCTTTCTCATTTCTTATTCCTAACTGAAGCCATAAAACTTTAGCACCAATTTTTACAACATCTTCGGCTATTGCTGGTATTTCTTTTGACGGTCTAAAGACATCAACGATATCGATAGGATCTTTTATGTCAGTAATTTTTTCAAAGACCTCTTCGCCTAAGATTTTTTGTCCTTTAGCTTTTGGGTTAACAGGATAAACTTTAAAACCATATTTTTGCATATATCTCATTACAATAGTGGATGCTTTTTTTGTATCATTACTCACTCCTATCATTGCAATTTTTTTATATTTAGAGAGAATTTCTTTAATGTCACTCATTTCTAACTTTTAATTTGTTCTTCACAAAATTTTTTTGCTTCTTCTATTGTCATAGGTTGATCCAACTTCTGACTCCCTGCAATACAAGCATCAATCGCTCTTTTTTGATTATGATCTCTAAAATTATATATTACAACTAACCCAATAATAACAAAAACTATGATTATAATGTTTTTAATCATTATTTATTTTTCCACTTTGGTTTTCTTTTTTCTAAGAAAGCAGAAATACCTTCTTTTGCATCCATCGCCATCATATTGATAGTCATCATCTTGCTGGTGTATGTATAAGCTTTTCTTAAAGGCATCTCTAGCTGTTTATAAAATGCTTGTTTACCAATTTTTATTGTTAGATTAGATTTAGATGAAATTTTTTTTGCAATTTTTAAGACTTCGCTATTTATTTTTGATTTTGAAAAACAATCATTAATTAAACCAATTTCTTTTGCAAAATTTGCTTTAATAGGTTCTCCAGTTAATAACATTTTCATCATTGGTTTTCTATTAATCTTCCTGCTCACTGCCACCATCGGAGTACTGCAAAATAAACCAATATTAACTCCAGGTGTTGCAAATAAGGCTTCTTTTGTACTGTAAGCTAAATCACAACTTGCAACTAATTGACATCCAGCAGCATAAGCTGCTCCATGAACTTTAGCTATAACCGGTTTTTTTCCCTCAACAATTTGAAGCATTAATTTTGAGCAAAGATTAAATAATCTCTGATATTTATTTTTAACTTTTAAATTTTTTACTTCTTTAAGATTATGACCAGCACTGAAACCTTTGCCAGAACCTTCAAGAATAATTACTTTTGTTTTATAATCTTTATCAAGTTTTTTAAAAACTTTTATTAAATCATTTAAATTTTTGAATGATAATGAGTTATATGTTTTTGGTTCGTTAATTGTGACAATGGATATTCCACCAGATAAATTTTTAACTTTTACATTCATTAGAGTGCTATTTGAGCTTACCCTCTTCTCTCATTTTAGCTCTAATTTTAGTAGCTGAAATTTTCTGAATTTCCTCTGGTAATACAACCTCTTCAATTTTATAACCAACGCCTCTGCCATAACAAATATTTGTAACATTAGGCACTAACATAATTTTAAATTTTCCTTCAAATTCAGGATTAAGTCTTTCTTCTATATTTTTTTTAACTGTCTCAAAGTCAAAGGGATTATCATCAACACCTTGAACATCCCTAATTTGAATGCAAACCTGACCTGTTTTTTTTATTATCTCTTTAAATAAAGTGTAATGGCCCTCATGAAAAGGTTGCCATCTTCCCAACATTAGTGCTGTTGGTTTTTTATTATCCCATTCATAAGCCATTATTTTATTTCCTTTAATATTTTAGGTGCCCAGTTTTTAGCATCTTGTGTTGTAACATGAAAGTCATACTTATCTGGTTTAACAAACATCTTGTTAGTATCATCAAATCTTCCTTCTTTAATTGTATCTACCCAAATTATAAAATCTGCTGGGAACAAACTTCTTGCTTCAGGTGTCGGACATATAAAATCTGCAACAACATAATTTCCATCATTTTTTAATTTAATTGCAAAGTCAGCCATTCTTTTTGCTTGTCTTTTTCTACCCTCTTCAGAAAAATCCCAATCATTAGCTTCTTTTCTAACTTCATCAGCATTTAATCTTTTTGCATTTAACATAGGACCTAACTCGTTTGCCAGTGTTGTCTTGCCCGACCCAGGTAAACCCATTATTAAAATTATTTTCATATCAGACTATTAGCTACCCATTTATGAAATTGGTGAGTTGGCTGATCCATAACAGGTGAAAAATTTCCACCATTGTAAACTGGTGAGCTTCTTCCCTCTTGCATACCTTCAATAGCATTTATATCTTCTAACATAACATCTTTCCAAAATCTTGAATTTTCTTTCCTCAGTTCTTTTAAATCTTCGCCATTAGCACTTTCATTACCAACATAATACATTTGCATATGTTCTTTAGTTTTATTCATAGCCAACGGCTCTAACCAAAAAACATATAAGTGGTCTATATGCAATCCAATCATTACATTTGGAAATAAAGCTATATACTCTGAATTTTTTAACATTGTCTTATCCCAATTACGAAAAATATTAAATTTTTGATTTCCTTTCATGGGTTGTTCATATTTTTTACTTCCTTGACCTGCAAACCTATTTGGTAATCCTTGAATATGATAATGATCATTTATGTTTGATACTTTGTTTAATTCTGGATGAATTGTTGGTAAATGATAACTCTCACAATAGTTTTCAATTGCGAACTTCCAATTACATTTAACCTCTAAACTAAAATAACCATAATCATTTGAATGAACCAAAGATTCAAAATCAGCTTTATTTATAAACTTTAACCATCTATTTTCTAAAGGTTTAATATATTCATCAAACTCAATTTCATTAGAATTAATGTTTACAAAAATTATATCCATCCAAACTTTAGTTTTAACCTCTTTTAAGTTGCTTTTTATTTTATCAAATTTTTCTGATTGATGATTATTCAGACCACCAATATTTGGTGTTGCAACAAGCTTTCCATCAAAATCATATGACCAAGAATGATAAGGGCATCTAATTAAATTTTTTATGGTACATGGTTTGTCTAAAAGTTTAAAACCTCGATGGCTACAAACATTATGAAATACTCTTACCTTCAAGTCTTTATCTCTTACTATAAGTAATGGGATCCCTAGAAGATTGTGTGGTTTGGCATCTCCAGGATTAGGAATGGAGCTTGCTACCCCAATTACTGTCCATTTATTAAAAAAAACTTTTTCTCTCTCATAGGCTAAATAGTCATTATTTGTGTAACATTCATTAGGTAAGCCATTAGCTACTTCTATTGGTTTATCAACATTATTAAGTTTCTCAATATCAAGTATTTCTGAAAGGGGTAAATTTTTAAGATCTTGATCCACAGAAAAAAACTATCATGGACATAATTTTTGGCAACAAATTTCGCCACACCCTTTAATGAATTTCTTTGACAGCTTTTTCAAAAAAGATAATGATCGGGTAATGAAATTTTCTTTGGAAATTGGTCCTCAGACCGATCTAACAACTGTTCCTCCAGTAAATGATATTTATATCACGATGTTGCCTGGTGGAGATTATAAAGAAACAGCTCAACAGGCGGTTGAACTTGTAAAAAAAGGTTTCAACCCAGTACCACATTTTCCAGCAAGATCCATGCATGATGAAAAGCAGCTAAAAGATTATGTTTCAAGATGTAAAGACGGAGGTGTAAAGCAAGTTTTAATTATAGGTGGTGGTAGAGAGCCTCTTGGAAAATTTGATAGCTCGTTTCAACTTTTAGAGACTGGTTATTTTGAGAAGATGACAATAGGAATTGCTGGACACCCAGAGGGGAGTCCTGATATATCCGATTCAGATTTAGAAAAAGCTATGATAGATAAAAAGCCTTATGCTGATTATATCGTAACCCAATGGTTATTAGATCCTCAGCCTATAATAGAATTTATTTCTAAACAAAGCGTACCAGTGCATGTGGGAATTACTGGGCCTCTAAAAATTTCTAGCTTAATTAAATTTGCTAATATTGTTGGAGCAAAAAATTCCATTAACTTTCTTAAGTCTAATTTTAGTAAGGCGTTAGATTTATTGAAACCTAAAGACCCTAATGATTTAATTGGGAAAGTTAAATCGCATACTGATTTCTTCCACATTTATACATTCGGCGGCTTGAAGGAAACAAACAAGTGGTTGAAGGAGAATGGTTATGTCTAAAGAATTTGACTATACTAAACTAAAACATGTTACTTCTGTTGATCAATCAGATCGAAAAGTACCATACAATTTGAGACAAAGTGGTCCAACAAAAGTTGAAATGTTAATTTCAACAAGGGTAAGAAAATCACCTTATTGGCATTTATCAATGCAGGCAGGTTGTTGGAGAGCTACAGTTTATAATCGTATTTATCATCCAAGAGGTTACGTAAAACCTGAGGATGGTGGTGCAATGGTTGAATACGATGCAATTGTTAATCATGTTACAATGTGGAATGTTGCTGTTGAAAGACAAATTCAAGTGAAAGGTCCAGATGCAGAAAAGTTCGTTGATTATGTTATTACAAGAGATGCTACAAAAATTTCACCTATGAGAGCAAGATATGTAATTTTATGTAATGCTTATGGTGGAGTATTAAATGATCCTATTCTTTTAAGAATTTCAAAAGATGAGTTTTGGTTTTCTTTATCAGACTCAGATATTGGAATGTATCTTCAAGGAGTTAATGCTGATGGAAGATTTAATTGTACTATCGAAGAAATAGATGCATGTCCTGTTCAAATTCAAGGTCCTAAATCAAAAGCATTAATGAAAGATTTATTGGGTGACCAAGTTGATTTAGAAAATATGCCTTTCTATGGTTTGGCAGAAGTTAAAGTTGCGGGTAGAAGTTGTGTAATTTCTCAATCTGGTTTTTCTGGGGAGGCTGGATATGAAATATATCTAAGAGATGCAACTTTGTATGCTGATGATATGTGGAATGCGGTTCTAGATGCAGGAAAAAAACATAATTTAATGGTTATAGCACCAGCTCACCATAGAAGAATTCAAGCTGGAATTCTTTCTTGGGGGCAAGATATGGATCAACAACATAATCCTTATCAATGTAATTTAGGCTATCAAGTTTCTTTATCTGGAAAAGGTGAATGGAATAAAAAAACAGATTACGTTGGTAAAGCTGCTTTGGAAAAAATGGGTGCTGAAATTAAAGCTGGTAAAAAACCATATAAGTTACAATTAGTTGGTTTTGAACTTGGTGGAAAACCAATTGATGATTACGCTCCAGATTTTTGGTTAATATCAAATGAAAATGGTGGTGAACCTGTAGGATTTATAACTTCACCATGGTATCACCCTGAAAAAAAAACTAATATAGCTATGGGATATGTTCCATTTGATGGAACGCTTAATGCTAATGGTTTTCCAAAAGGAAAAGTAGGTACAAAGTTCAAAGTACATTTACCTGAGAAATATTCAGAGACTCCAGGAAAACCTGTGAATGCAGTTATTGTTGATATACCATTTAAAGAGTCTTTTAACGCAAATACAAGAGAAGTAGTAAAAGGTTGATATTTTTTGAGGGGGGGGGAGTTGATCCCCTCTCTTTTCACTTCAATGTCTAAAGCTTTTTTAATTGCAATTTGCATTCTAATTATTATTGCATTAATAATATTTCCGCTAGTTGTTTCTTATAATGAACAAAAAACAAAAAAAAAATAAATGTTTGGTGAATTTTTAAATATTATATTTAAGTCAATTAAATTAGATAAATCATTATATAAAGATTCAAAAAATTTTGGTGAAGCAGCAATTTATTATGCTCTTTTAATTATTTTAATCGGATCAATAATAAGCATTATCCCTAATAGTTCATTTCTTAACTATATGAACTTAAAGTTTGATTTAGGAACTATAAAAGGACCTTCCTTAAAAGCAATAATAATATCATCTTTTATAATGTGGATAGTTAAAACTACTTATTTATACTTTGTTGGAGTAATTTTATTTCCAAATAAAAAGACTAACTGTAATTTTAGAAAAATGATAATTTTAGTTGCTTTTGCACAATCTCCACTACTTTTAAACTTTATAGTATTTAATAATGTTTTTTTATTTTTTATTATAATATCCTATGCATGGTATAACATTTCATTAATTATCGGATTGAATATTTTATTGAGCTATAATAATTATATTAAAACAACATTAATATCTTTAGCTCCGCAAGTAATTTTTTTTATTTATTTAGTGTCTTTGTTCCAAGTACAATCAGGAACCGTAAGTTAAACTGGAAAAATAGTTTTAGAAATTCTACATGACTCACATAATTTAAAGCCAGTCAAAATCAAATTTTGTGAAACACTTTCATCTTCTTTTTTACACTCATCACAAATGTTATTTAGCTCTTTTAAATCTTTCTCGCTTAAAGTTTTTTTATCAGTCATTATCAGTTAAGCCGGCACCAGCAGCACTTTGTTTTAAACTATCTGTTTCCTCAACAAAAGTTTCTTCTGATAGTTTGTATAGTTTTTTCCATTCAAGGTCTTCAAAATTATCTTTGTTATCTAAAAAAATAATTTCAATATTTTTTGCTATAGTTGGATATTCATCTTTAGGAAAATTTGAAAAAATACTTAAATTAAAATTAAATAAAAAATAATTTCCACTAAATTGAAGTATAATTCTTTTTCCTATTATCTCTGATGCTCTACTCAAAAATGGTATAAGTAAATATGGGTAAATTATTTCATTAAATTTACATCTTTCATGAGTCTCCAATTCTTTGATTTGATCTAAAAATCTTACTCCTAAATTAATTGGACAAAATGCTAACTTACTGGACTTATTTTCTTTTTTTATTTGCTTAATATTTTCAAAACTTTTTAAGTTTTCTTCTTGAAAATATTGATTTAAATTTTTAATTCCTGGTAATCCAAACAATTCTAATAATCTTATACTTTTTCCAATTTCTTCACATATTCCCCAGGAAAAGCCGATTGCACGGCCAGCTCTTTTTGAGGTCGTTTCTATTTCGCTAAGAGATTTCATATTTTAAGAATGAGCTTTATAAACCCAATGATCATCGTAATTTTTTAACTCATTTGGTAAAGGAGCACCTTGAAACATACATATTCTTAACCATTTATCTGATCGTGGATCAAATTTTAATGCACCAAAAAAAGATAATTTTAATCTTAACATGTCAATCGGAATCATACTTTCACCTATAGTATTATCTTGTATTTCTGAATATGGAAATTTCTCAATTATAAATGCTCTTCTAACAACATGTCGTAAATCTGAATTATCAATCAAAAACTTGTCAATTTTATCATTATCATTAAATTCTTGAAGCTTTTCGTATAATTTTTTTATGTCTCTAGCTATTGCTAATGGTTGTTCTAAATTAGACCCTTGCTCCTCAAATCGATCAGCAAATCTTGGTTCTTCTTTATTTTTAGATATAAACCAAAATTTTTTATAATTTTCTTTTTTATCAAAATTAATTGATAAAATACTTTTATATCTTTTATTGATAATAGACTTTAGCTCTTTAATAGTTCTATCTGTAGGAATATTGAAATATCTATCCTCATCCGAGCTCATTTGACTTATCAAAGGTTGTATTATTTTGTCATAAGGTTCCATCATTATTGATACAACATATTCTATACACTCCTCACAAGTTTCTTTTTCGATCCATAAATAAATCTTATTAAATGGATAATCCTCATCAAAATTAAATCTATTTTCAATAAAATCCAAAAATTTTTTAACATCTCTCAATAAATCATTAATTTTTTTTAGTTGAAATTCACTTTCAGTATTCCAGCTTGTAATGTTTTTTATTGAATTTCTTAAACAGTCTTTAAACAATTCTCTATCTTTGATACTTACTTCTTTTATTTCTCTTACTTTTTTTAAAGCAGTTTCTCTACATAAAATCCAATTATTTAATAAAGTAGGATGATTGACTATAAATGGAGCCATTCCTAATCCAGTTGAATTTCCAATTCCAAGATTTCTACTTACCTTTGGATCAAGTGTTACTGCTTTTTTTGGGTTCTTATTTTTAGCAATATGATTTACTTGATCAAAAGTAAATTGTCTTACAAGATAAACTAACATCATTTCTAATCTAAAAGGACCATTAATTTCTTCTCTATTTTTAATTCTGAAACGATCGGCAAGTCCAAATTTACCCGATCCATAAACAGCTGTAGTTCTGTAAAGGTAACCCACTTTTTCTAATAGATCTAAACTAGGTTGTTGACCGTTACTCAATCTTTCTACAACATGATCAAAAACCCT
>CACFIH010000007.1 GCA_902566365.1 uncultured Pelagibacteraceae bacterium | reverse complement strand
TATATGTGGTTATGGAGAAATTTTAAAGCATTCTTTAATATCAAACAAAAAATTTTATAATTTTTTAGACAAAAATATTTTTAATATTCTTAATCTAAAAAAAGATCCTTTAGAAAAAGCAATTTATGAGAGTTGTAAAATAAAAAGATTAATAGTTGAAAAAGACGAAAAAGAAAAAAACTTAAGAAAAGTATTAAACTTTGGTCATACATTTGCTCACTCTTACGAAGCCACACTTAATTTTTCTAAAAGATTAAATCATGGTGAAGCTGTACTTCTAGGTATGATTACAGCTCTAAAATTTAGTTATACAAAAAAATTTTTAAAAAAAAGTGAATTTAATAATATCATAAATCATTTCTTGAACTCTAACCTTCCAATAAATTTAAAGAAATATTTTTCATTAAAAGATTTAAAAAAAATAATTAATTTCATGACGAAGGATAAAAAGAATAATTCTAATGATATAAATTTAATTCTCTTAAAAAAAATAGGCCATCCTATAATAAATAGGAAATTTAAGAAAAATGATCTAAAATTATTTTTAAAAAGAGAATTATTGAATTGAAATTTGAATTGAATGTATATATTTATGAATCTCTTCACTTAAAATTTCATAAATTTTTTTATTACTTTCAATTTTAGTCATTTTTCTTAAATTCTTTGATTTAATTACTATTTTCAAATGAAATTTATCCTTTTGATTTCCAGGATGATTTTTGTGTAAAAAAAGATTTATCTTCAATTTTTAGATCTTCAAATTTAATTTTGGTATTTAATTTTTTTTTTACAATTGCAATTAATTCATTAATATCCATAATTATAAAACAATTATATCATGAAAATAATTTGTGACTGGGAAAATTGTAGTGAATTAGGAGAATATAAAGCTCCAGTTGAAAAGGATAACAGTAAAAAATTCAGAATGTTATGTCTAAATCATGTTAAAGAATTCAACAAAAATTGGAATTATTTTTCAGGAATGAGTGATGATCAAGTGGTAAATTTTCTAAAATCAGATATGATTTGGCATAAGCCCACTCAAAGTTTTAGTTCCTCTGATAATTTTTTTAAAGTTTTGTGGAATAACACCTTAAGAGATGAACTGGATAAAGATAATTTTAAGAGTGATTACAATTACATGCGTCAATTTAAATTTGATCATAAAGACATAAAAGCCTTTAGTATTTTGGGTGTTTCAGTAGGTTTAAGATGGCAAAAAATACAAAAAAAATTCAAAATCCTTGTGAAAAAATTTCACCCTGATATGAATTCGGGTAATAAAAAATATGAGGAAAAACTTAAATTAATCACCTTAGCTTATACACAATTAAAAAACACTTATAGAGAAAAAATTGACACCTAATCTAAACATACAGCCTGATATAAAAGTTTCAATAAAACAAACGTTTGGTATTGACTCTGAGATGGAGGTCAAAGCCTTCTCAAAAAAAAATGAATATGTGCCAGAAATAGATAAAAATTATAAGTTTGATAGAGATACAACTTTAGCAATTATTTCTGGATTCGCATTCAATAAAAGAGTTTTAGTTCAAGGCTATCATGGTACTGGAAAGTCTACACATATTGAGCAAATTGCGGCTAGATTAAATTGGCCGTGTATAAGAGTTAATTTAGATAGTCACATAAGCAGAATCGATCTAATTGGAAAAGATGCAATAATTTTGAAAGATGGTAAGCAAATCACTGAATTTAAAGAAGGTGTTCTTCCATGGTCTATTCAAAATCCAATAGCTTTAGTTTTTGATGAATATGATGCTGGTAGGCCAGATGTAATGTTTGTAATTCAAAGAGTTCTTGAAGCTGAAGGGAGTTTCACGCTACTTGATAAAAATAAAATAATAAAACAAAACAAATATTTTAGACTTTTTGCAACTTCAAATACTGTAGGACTGGGAGATACAAGTGGATTATACCATGGAACTCAACAAATAAATCAAGGCCAAATGGATAGATGGAATATTGTTACAACTTTAAATTATTTATCTCTAGAAAAAGAAATGGATATCATTTTAGCAAAAAATAAAAATTTAAATAATCAAAAAGGAAAAGAGATTGTATCAAATATGATAAAAGTTGCCTCGTTAACAAGAAAAGGTTTTATTGCTGGTGATATTTCTACAGTCATGAGTCCAAGAACTGTTCTTCATTGGGCAGAAAATTCTGAAATATTTAAAGATACTGGTTATGCATTTAGAGTAACATTTTTGAATAAATGTGATGAAATAGAAAAAAATATTATTGCTGAATATTATCAAAGATGTTTTGGTGATGAATTGCCAGAATCTTTAGCTAATATTCAAATATAAATGAATAAAAAAAATAACCCTCTTGAGCTAAAAGAAAAACTTAAGCAAGCACTAATTTCAACAATTAAAGTTATCTCTGATGATTTAAAGATTGAAAAAAATACCAGTCTTAATAAAAGCCCAGAAAAACTTGATTTTTTTGAACTTGAAAATCTAAATACTAAAAGCGATTTTATAGAAGCAAGAGCGAGATCAGACTCATCAGCCTTAAAGAAAAAATTTTCAAACAAAGAAATTTATAAGAAAAACTTACCAACTAATAATTCTTGTAAAACACTTTACTCTATTGCAGAAAAAATTAGATATGAGTCCCTAGGCGGAAATATGCTTAAGGGTATTAAAAAAAATTTGAAACAGAATTATAATCAATTAATAAACCTTAAAAGAAAGGATCAACTTAGTTCAAAAGAAGATGTGCCTATATCAGAAGCTTTTGAATTATATATGCTAAAAAAATTTCTCAATATTGAACTTAATAAGTTATCTTTGAAAATTTTAAGTTTTTGGGAAAATGATTTTAATAAATCAATAGAAAAACACATTGATTTTCTAAGGAAAAATCTTGAAAATCAAAATAATTATTCATCTAAATTTTCAGAAATTTTCAGAGAGATGAATTTATATCAAAAAGAAGATTACAATGAAAATAAAGAAGATAATCATAATAAAGGACAAAATAATTCGTCAGATGAAAGTCGAGAAAATAATGATGATGATAAAAAAGAACAAAATAAAGATAAGGAAACAGAAGCTAGTTTTGATATGAATTCTAGTATTGATGAATATAAACTCGATGAACAACTAGTTGATACCGACTCTGATAAACAAAGTGATAAACAAGTTCTCCAAAAAAATAATTTTAATGAGTTAGAATTAGATTATAAAATATATACAAATAAATTTGATGAAATCATAAAAGCTGAAAATTTGGAAAATTATGAGGATTCAATTAAACTAAGAAAAACTTTAGATCAACAATTAATAGGTTTTCAAGATATTATTACTAAACTCGCAAATAAATTACAAAGACAATTATTGGCCAAACAAAACCGTTCATGGGAATTTGATTTAGAGGAAGGTTTATTGGATAGTTCAAAATTACCAAGAGTTATAATGGATCCTTATAATTCTTTGTCATTTAAAAAAGAAAAAGATTTAGATTTTAAGGATACAATAGTAACTTTATTAATTGATAACTCTGGATCTATGAGAGGTAGGCCAATTACGATAGCTGCTATATGTGCGGATATTTTATCAAGAACTTTAGAACGCTGCTCTGTAAAAGTTGAAATTTTAGGCTTTACAACAAAAAATTGGAAGGGTGGTCAAAGCAGAGAATATTGGAATAAAAATGGCAAACCTAAACCACCAGGAAGACTTAACGATCTAAGACATATAATTTACAAAAGTGCAGATTGCCAGTGGAGACAGGCTAAAAATAATTTAGGTCTAATGCTTAAAGAAGGGTTGCTAAAAGAAAACATTGATGGTGAAGCTATCTCATGGTCATTCAATAGGTTAATAAAAAGAAAAGAAGAAAGAAAAATTTTAATGGTTATTTCAGATGGAGCTCCTGTTGATGATTCTACATTATCAGCAAATTCTGGAGATTTTTTAGAAAAACATTTAAAAAAAACTGTAAAGTTCATTGAAGAAAAAACCGAAATAGAAATTTTGGCTATTGGTATTGGTCACGATGTATCAAGATATTATGACCGTGCAATCAAAATTACTGATGTAAATGAGCTTGGAGATGTTATGATTTCTCAGTTGAGCTCATTATTTGAAAAAAAGAATAAATTTCATTAGATATTAAATAAATCTTTATTCTTCCATTTAATAATTACTTCTGCTCCGCTTCTTAATTTTGAATTCCAGCAATTCACTGTTGCAAAATTTTTTTCTAGTAAAGTTTTTCCAATAAACAAACCTAGACCTAAACCAATTTTGTCTTTATCTGTTTCTTTTATTGACTTTAAATAAGGTTCTCCTATTTTTGATAATATGTCACTTGGATAACCATCACCATCATCTTCAATTTTTATCTCTGTAATTTCACTATTAGACATTAAAGTTATATAAATTTTTTTTTTACAAAACTTATTTGCATTACCTATAAAGTTTCTTAATCCATATACAATTTCTATAGATTTTGTAAATTTTTTTGGATTAGAGTCCTGATCAAAATTAAGAGTAAAAGTATTTTTACTCGTTTCTTGAAATGATGAAACAATTTCCTTTAAATAACTTCTCATGTTTAAATCTTCATCAATAAAGCTATCTTCCTCTATTGGGTTTAAAGATAATTTCTTTAATATCTGATTACATCTCTCAACTTGACTAGATAAAAGGTTAATGTCTTGTATCACTTCTTTTTGATCTTTTAATTGATTTGCAAGTTCTTGTGAAATAATCTTAATAGTGGATAGAGGTGTGCCCAGTGAATGTGCTGCTGCTGCTGCCTGACCTCCCAAAGATAATAATTCATGCTCTTTTGCCATTACTTCTTCCATTTTGTTTAAAGCTTCTTTTCTTATTCGAGACTCAGCCCCAAAGATAATTGCAAAATAATTTAAAAAAATAAGAGCTATTATCAAAGCAATAGGTATTGAGTAATAATAATATAAACTTACATGAAAATGCTCATTTAAAGGGGCCGGTAAATTTTTTGAGAAAAAAGTCAGAAAAACAATTACCAAAGTAGTAAAAATCACTAACAATAAATTTGTTCTTAAACCTAAGTTGGATGAAGCAAAAACACTAGGAATAAGTAAAAAAATCACAAAAGGATTTTTAACACCGCCAGTCAAAAAGAGTAAAAATCCCAATTGTATTATATCTATCAATAAAAAAATTAAGGCAGATCTATCAGAAATTTGTGTTTTTTTGTAAAAAAAAATTAAATAAAAATTACTTAAAACACCTAATGTGACAACTAGATTTGATAATAAAAAATCAAATTTAAAACTATAGTAAAAATATACTAAATTTATTGAAATTAACTGCCCAATGATACCAATCCATCTTAAGTTAATATATGTGGATTTCTTAAGTGAATAATATTTAGAAGTTTCAAAAAACTTCATTTTTAAATATCTAAATTATGAACATTAATTGCATTAGAGATAATAAAGTCTTTCCTTAATCCAACATCGTTACCCATTAAAGTATGAATTAAATTTTGATCTTTTCGTAAATCTTTTGAATATTGTACTTTTAATAAATTTCTAGATTGGGGATCAAGAGTTGTGCTCCATAATTCATCTGGATTCATTTCTCCTAAACCTTTAAATCTTTGAATATTCAATTTTGATTTTTCCTCTTCAAGATTTAACATAAATTCTTTTGATCCTTTTTTAAATTTTTTTAAATCTTTTGAATTATTAATTATATAATTTTCAAGCTCTTTTTCATCTTTAATGTACACACTTCTAGAGCCTTTGGTTAATTTAAATAAAGGTGGTTGAGTTAAATAAACATGGCCATTTTCTATTAACTTATTAAATGGTTTGTTATTAAAAAAAGTTAACAGCAAAGCTCTTATATGTGATCCATCAACGTCTGCATCAGTCATAATTATAATTTTTCCATATCTTAAATCTTTTAGATCTATTTCTTGAGATTTAGGATCTAAACCTAAAGCATTAATTAAAGTTAAGATCTCATTTGAAGAAATCATTTTAGATAATGCTTTTGTTCTTTGGTCATTTCCATTTCCATTATTTTTTTTAGTACTATTTTCAACGTAGGTATTTAAAATTTTTCCTCTCAATGGTAAGACTGCTTGATTTAATCTGTTTCTTCCTTGTTTGGCTGATCCTCCAGCTGAGTCTCCCTCAACAATAAATAATTCTGTGCCTTCTTGTTTGCCCATTTGACAATCCGCTAATTTCCCTGGCAAACCGCTTAACTCAAGAGCTCCTTTTCTTCTAACATTCTCTCTGGCTTTTCTTGCTACATCTCTTGCTAAGGCTGCCTGAATTATCTTAGAAAGAATGATTTTTGATATTGATGGATTTTGGTCAAACCAAATTGAAAGCTTTTCATTAATAATTGTTTCAACTATTATTCTTACTTCAGAAGAGACCAACTTATCTTTTGTCTGGGATGAAAATTTAGGATCAGGTATTTTTGCTGAAAGAACACAAGTTAATCCCTCCTTAATATCATCTCCAGAAATATTCAATTTATTTTTTTTTAGTAAATTGTTTTCCGTTGCATACTTATTGATTACTCTTGTTAAAGCACTTCTAAAACCTAATAAATGAGTGCCGCCATCTTTCTGAAAAATATTATTAGTGTACGGAAGCACATCTTCTGCATAACCAGCATTCCATTTTAAGGAACATTCTATTTCAATATTGTTTTTTGAGCCTTCTATATATATAGGTTTTTTAAATAAATCATTTCCATTTTTATTAAGAAGTTTTTCTCTTTTTTGATCTAAAAATTCAACAAACTCTAGGACTCCTCCTTCAAACTTAAATTCTTGAATTTTTTCTTTTTTACCAGTGTCATCTATAAAAATTATTTTGATCCCTCTGTTTAAAAATGCAAGTTCTCTCATTTTTTTTATCAAAATATTTACATCAAAATCTATTGATGAAAAAACATCTTTTGATGGCAAGAAAGTTATTGACGTTCCATTTTCTTTTGATTTACCGGATACTTTTAATGAACCTTTTGCCTCTCCATTTTGAAATTCCATATAAAATTTTTTTCCATCTCTATGAATTTCCAATTTTAATTTTTCAGATAAAGCATTAACAACTGATACACCAACACCATGCAAACCACCTGATACTTTGTAAGAATCATGATCAAACTTTCCACCAGCATGTAATTGTGTCATAATAACTTCTGCTGCTGATTTTTTTTCACCTTTATGAACATCAACTGGTATACCTCTACCATCATCTTTTACAGTAACTGTTCCATCTGAATTCAATTTGATTGAAATGTTCTTACAAAAACCTGCTAGTGCTTCATCTATCGAATTATCAACTACTTCATATACCATATGATGTAAACCAGTACCATCATCTGTATCACCAATATACATTCCCGGTCTTTTTCTAACTGCTTCAAGACCCTTTAGTACCTTTATTGAGTCTGCTTGATAATTATTTTTGTTAGTCATTTTTTAATTTAGGAAGAATTAATTATAACATTTTTTTATAAATATTGTTTATATATATCAACCCGACTCAGAAATAATCGTTAAAATAACATAATAAATTCAAGCTTTTTTCGTATAAAAAAAATTTGAAGTTATAACATGTTATAAATACTCTCTTTAAATTTTTTTAATCATTTTTTTCCTTACTATAAGAAATAGTATAAAAGCTAAAGGCTATCTTACTTTATATACGATCTAACAAATATTAAATAAATGGCGGAGAGAATGGGATTCGAACCCATGAAAGGGTTTCCCCTTTACACGCTTTCCAAGCGTGCGCCTTCAACCACTCGGCCACCTCTCCTTAATTTAAGATCATTCAAAAAGAATGTTTTTGAATTCTCTAATTAACTTAAAATTATAATTTTGGGTTAAACTTTTATTATTTCTGGAATCGATTTTTATGTTCAAAATTTTATGAAAATTTTTCCTCTTATTTTGTACGTAATTGGGAAACCTTTTTTTTTCAAATTTGTATAATTCATTATTATCTAAAATTATTTTTTTTTTAAATGCTATACCTCTATATAGCCAGGCCGAAACACGATATTTATAGTAAGATTCTTTAATTGGTAAATAAATAGCTGATATTTTTTCAATATCTTTTTCAAATATTTTCTCAAATATGAATGCATTTTTGAATTCAAAAAATTTTTTTTTTAATAAATTAGATTTTTTCAACAATATGATAAAATTGATATCTTTATATCTTTTTAAAATATCCTTAATAGAATTTTCATTAAAATCATGACGGGTGGGTATTAAAATCATTTTATTTACACATTTATTTTTCAATACTGATAATTTGCTTGATTCATCTTTCTTAATTATAGGATGATTAATAAGAATTACTTTTTTATTTAAATCTTTTTTTAAAAACTTTTTAGCGGGTAAGCTGTAAGTAAGATGTTTAAAATTTTTTGATAAACATCTTATAAAGAAAATATTAAGTAATTTTTTTTCATTAAGATTATCATGTTCAACTAAATAGATTTTAAAACTACCTAAATCTAAAAAAAAACTCAAAAAAAAATAATATCTTAGGCTCATATGAAAGCATAATTATTTTTGAAATTTTATTTTTTTTAAATTTACTAAATAAAATATAAAGATTAATTATTTTTAAAATACTTAAATTACTTATTTCTAAAAACTTTAAGTTTTTGCTTTTAACTATATTATCTTTGATCTTCTTATTAAGAAATATACAATCAAAATCTTTACCAATATTTTTCAAATAAAAGTTTATAAGACTAATATGGCCTACTGGACTAATATAATCTAAAAGTATTTTTTTCATAATTCAAAAATATTGCTTATTTTAATAATTTATCAAATAAAATTATTTTTTATTTTAGGTATTCAGACTAATAATAAGTATGTTTTATTGTTTATTTATTACAATGGTATATTTTAAATTTTTATAAATTATTATGATTTTAATATCACATAGGGGTAATTTAAATGGGATTCAAAAAGAGAATGAAAATAATCCCAAATATATTTTACAAGCAATTCAAAAGAATTTTCAAGTAGAGGTAGATGTAAGATTCGAAAAAAATAATTTTTATCTTGGTCATGATTTTGCTCAATTCAAAATTGATAAAGATTTTCTTATGGATACAAAAATATGGTGTCATGCTAAAACCCCTGAGGCACTTATTGCATTAAAAGATATTGGAGCTCATTATTTTTGGCACCAAGAAGATGACTATACTATAACTAGTAAAGGTTATTTTTGGACTTACCCCAATAAAAAACTCTTACCTAATAGTATTTGTGTTTTACCTGAACAAGCAAACTATGAAAATTTTGATTGTATTGGTATCTGTTCAGATTTCATAGAAAATTATAAAAATGATTAAAGTAATTATTTTTGATTTAGATGGCGTTTTAGTTGACACAAAAAAAATTCATTTTATAGCTTTAAATAATGCATTAGAAAAATTTAAATGTAAAAAAATTACACCTGACCAACATTCAAAAATTTATGATGGATTACCAACTAATGAAAAATTAAAAATATTAAATAAAAATAAGATTGTTCCGAAAAAATTAAATAAGAAAATTAAATTTTATAAACAAAAAATAACCTTAGAAACATTAAAAAAAGAAATTAAAGAAAAAAATGACCTAAAAAAACTTTTTAAGTATCTTAAAAATCAAAATTATAAAATTGCTGTTGCTACAAATGCAGTAAAATCGACATTAAAAATTTGTTTAAAAAAATTAAAACTAGAAAAATTTATAGATTATTCTTTATCGAATGAGGATATAAAAAATTCAAAGCCTAATCCTGAGATATATCTAAAAATTTTTATTAAGTTTGGTGTATATCCACAGGAAGCTCTTATAATTGAAGACTCTCATTATGGTAGAGAAGCAGCTATTTCATCTGGAGCAAAATTACTACCTATCAAAAATATTAATGAAGTAAATTTAAAAAAAATAAAAGAATTAACCTCAAAAAAGTATATTTTAGATGAAAAAAAAATAATATGGGAGGATAACAAAATGAATGTATTAATCCCAATGGCTGGTGCTGGTCAAAGATTTGTTGAGGCTGGTTATATTTTTCCTAAACCGTTAATAGAAATAAAAAATAAACCAATGATTCAATGGGTAATAGAAAGTCTTAATCTAAAAGCAAATTATATTTTTATTATTCAAAAAGAACACCAGGAAAAGTATAATATCAAAAGTGTTTTAAAAATTTTACAACCAAATTGTAAAATCATTGAGCTCGATCATGTGACTGAAGGGGCAGCTTGTACTACTTTATTAGCAAAAAAATTTATAAATAATTCTGATCCATTAATAATTGCTAATTCTGATCAATTCATAAAATGGAATAGCTCAAAAGCAATTTATGATTTTAACTCAAAAAAACTTGATGGAGCTATTCTTACTTTTGAGGCCATTCATCCAAAGTGGTCATATGCAAAATGTGATGATGATGGCTATGTTAAACAAGTTGCAGAAAAAAAAGTTATATCTAAAAATGCTACAGTTGGAGTTTATTATTGGAAACATGGGTCTGACTATGTGAATTCTGCAGAAAAAATGATCAAAAAAAATATTAGGGTAAATAATGAATTTTATGTTTGCCCAGTTTATAATGAATTTATTGAGCTCGGAAAAAAAGTTAAAATTCATAATGTGGATGAAATGTGGGGTTTAGGTACACCTCAAGATCTCCAAAATTTTATTCAAAGTTTGAAATTTTGATGATTTTGAAATTTTTTTTTAAGAAAATGCTAGGTAGTAATTATGAAAAACTTAGATCAAGAAACATTTTAAAAAAAATTTTTAAATCAAAATATGAAATATTTAAAAATAGATTTAATAACTTTAGAAATAGATTTAAATTTAATTTATCTAAAACTATATCTTCTCAACAAATTATTAAAAATGAAAAAGGTTTTCTTTTAGATTTTACAAAAAATAGCTATCTTACTTTTCATTTAAGGCCTAAAACTTCTGATAATTTTTTCCTAGAAAGTACATGTAAAATTGATGATAGCATGGGAATTATTATTCAAGGGCCTGTTGGGGAAAATTATGACTTTTTAAAAAATACATTAGATATCTATAAAAAATTATTCAAGAGCTCTTCAATAGTAGTTTCAACCTGGAAATCTGAAAAAAAAGAAGTTTTAAAAGAACTAGAGAGTAAAAATATAACAATATTATTTAATGATGAGCCAGACAAATCACAAAGTAATTTAAATCATCAAATTGTTTCCACAAACGCTGGTTTGGATTTATTAGCAAATAAAGGTATTAAATATGCGTTAAAAACTAGAACTGATACTAGATTAAATAAAAATAATTTAGAGTCTTTTTTAATTGCACTTGTTAAATCATTTCCCTTAAAAAAACGAAATGATTTTATAAATTCAAGAATAATTGTTCCTAATATAAATACATATAAATATAGACTATACAGCCTTACAGATATAATCATGTTCGGTGAAACATTGGATCTCTTAAAATATTTTGATAAAGAGCCATATGAAATAGGATTGAAAAAATTTGATATTAAGAAAGACTCAAAGTTAATTAATGATACTCCTCTAGTAGCTGAAATTTTTCTTTGTTCCAGATATTTACAAAAAATTAATGGAAATATTAATTGGAGTCTTGATGGTTGGTGGGAAAGTTTAAAAGATTATTTCTGTATAATTGATAACTCATCACTTGATTTATTTTGGCTCAAATATGAATGGGATTATGAATTTAAATATTCAAGAACTTACGCACACAAATTTGCAAGGGGTATTGATTTTCAGGACTGGTTTTCACTTTATAATAATTCTAAAAATAATTGGAAATCAGTTTTTTCAGAACATGAGAAATATGATGAAAAAATGAAGATAAAAAATTTTATCTAATAATATTATTTTTCTTTATTTATTTTAAGAACGCCAATAAATGCTTCCTGTGGTATCTCTACTCTACCAAATTGTTTTGATCTAGCTTTACCTTTTTTTTGTTTTTCTAAAAGTTTTCTTTTTCTATCTGTAGCTCCACCACCATGTATTTTTGTTAATACATCTTTTTTAAATCCTTTTATAGTTTCTCTAGCAATAATTTTCCCACCTATTGCTGCTTGGATGGGTATCATGAAATTATGCCTGGGTATTAGATCTTTTAATTTTTCACAAACTTCTCTTCCAGTTTTTTGAGCAAAATCTTTATGTATCATCATTGCAAGGGCATCAACCGGTTCTCCATTTACTAGTATTCCTAATTTTACGAGATTACCCTCTCTATGGCCAATAATGTCATAATCAAAACTTGCATAACCACTAGTCATGGATTTGATTCTGTCATTGAAATCAAAAACTACCTCATTCAACGGCAATTCATAACTTATGACAGCCCTATTCCCAGAATAACTCAAATTTGATTGTATGCCTCTTTTATCTTGGCATAATTTTATTATAGAACCTAGGTATTCTTCTGGAGTGATGATTGTTGATTTAATCCATGGCTCTTCTATGGACTGTATTAAAGTTGGATCTGGCAGACTTGATGGATTTTGCAAATCCATTAATTTACCACTGTTTAATTTTACTTTATAAACTACACCCGGGGTTGTTGTAAGTAAGTTTACATCAAATTCTCTTTCTAGTCTCTCTGTAATTATTTCCAAATGTAATAGTCCCAAAAAACCACATCTAAAACCTAGTCCTAATGCAGAAGATGACTCAGCCTCATAGGAAAAACTTGCATCATTTAACTGAAGTTTAGCTAGTCCATCTTTTAATTTTTGATATTCAGAACTATCAACAGGAAACAATCCACAAAAAACAACTGGTTTACTTGGTTTAAAACCTGGTAAAGGATTGATTAAATTTTTTGTTGCATCACAAATTGTATCCCCAACTTTTGTATCAGATAAAATCTTTATGCCAGTTGTGATAAATCCTATTTCTCCAGCACTCAACTCCTCTATATCTTTTGGTTTAGGAGTAAAAACACCTACTTTTTCAACAATATAATCCTGATTTGTGGAAATCATCTTTATTTTCATGTTTTTTGTAATTTTACCATTTATTACTCTCACTAAAATTACTACTCCAAGATAAGTATCATACCAACTGTCCACTAATAAACATTTCAAACTTTCATTACTATCTCCTTTTGGGCAAGGTAATTGCTCAATAATTTTTTCTAAAATTTTATCTATACCTTCTCCTGTTTTTCCAGAGCAAGGAACTGCATCTTCAGTATCGATTCCAATTACATCTTCAATTTGTTTTTTTGTTCTGTCCAAATCTGATGCTGGTAGGTCTATCTTATTCAGCACTGGTATAATTTCGTGGTTAATATCTAATGCCTGATAGACATTCGCTAATGTTTGTGCTTCTACACCCTGAGTACTATCAACAATTAATATTGAGCCCTCACAAGCGTATAATGATCTACTTACCTCATAACTAAAATCTACATGTCCTGGGGTGTCAATAATATTAAGAATATATTCTTTACCATTTTTTGATTTGTATTTTAATTTTACAGTTTGAGCTTTAATTGTAATTCCTCTTTCCCTTTCTATATCCATAGAGTCTAAAACCTGGGACTTCATTTCTCTTTCGCTTAAACCACCACATTTATGAATAATTCTATCAGCTATTGTTGATTTACCATGATCTATATGGGCTATGATTGCAAAATTTCTTATATTATCAATTCTGTTCATTTGATTTTTAAGATCTAATTTTTGCACCAGTTTGTTTTTCAACAGTATCAATTATAAGCTTATTTACTTTTTCTAAATCTTGATCCTTTAATGGTTTATCTAATGATTGAATACTTACATTTATCGCTATAGATTTTTTATCACTAGGAACATTATCACCTTGATAGACATCAAATATGTTTATATTGTTAATGAGATTTGGATTAACACTTGAAATAATTTCTATTAATCTTTGTGATTTAAAGTTTTTATCAATTATAAAAGCAAAATCTCTTTCTGATTTTTGAAAATCTGAAACTTGATAAACACTTTTTCTGTCTTTTAGTAGTTTTTGAGGTTTTTTTAAATTATCAACAAATATCTCAAAACCTACCAATGCTTCAGTTTTAATGTCGATTTTTTTTATAATATTTGGATGAATTTCTCCAAAATAACCAGCTATTTTATCTTTTTCTTTGTTTAAAAAAATTCTTCCTGATTTACCAGGATGATAATAATTGGGGGTTATGTCATCTATATAAATTTTAGATTTCTCGTATCCAGCTTCAATTAATGTTTGAATAATATCTTTTTTTACGTCAAAAATATCAACTTTTCTCTCATTTTCTATCCAAGACGTTCTTGCAATTTTTCCCGATCTTAATCCACCTAAAACTGTTTCTTGTTCACCAGGATTTGAACCACTAAATATTGGTCCAATTTCAAACAAAGATACATCCTTGATATCTCTATTTAAATTTTTACGAATATAATAAATTAGATTTGAAAAAATTGAATTTCTTAAAACTCCAATTTCAGAGCTTAGAGGATTTACAATTTTAATTTCTTTTTTATTTTCTCTAAAAAAATTATTATAATTAGGATCAGTAAAAGACCAAGTAATTACCTCAAAATAACCTTTAGTTGCCACTGATCTTTGTAAAAAATGAAATAATTTTTGTAATTTATTTAAAGTAGGTTTGTATCGCTCTTTTCTTGGTTCAATCAATTTGATCTGGTCATATCCATTAATTCTTGCTAATTCCTCTACTATATCAATTGGTTTTGAGATATCAGGTCTCCAGGATGGAACTGTTAATTCTAAATATTTTTTTTCTTTTTTGAATTTAAAACCAAGATTATCTAAAATTTTAAACATTTTTTTATTCGAAATCTTTAAACCAGATACTTTTTGAAATAAATTTGTATCAAATTTGATTTTTTTGGTTTTAAAGTTTTCAATTTTTTGAATATCTATCTTACTTATTTCACCTCCACATATTTCTGCAATTAATAATGCTGCTTTATTTAAACCATCCTCGATAGATAAAGGATCAATTCCTCTTTCGAATCGAAACTTTGCGTCTGTATCTAAATTTAATTTTTTTGAAGTTTTTCTAATAGAGCTGGGTTCAAAATAAGCTGATTCTAATAATATATTTTTTGTATCAATTTCTGTACTAGATCTAGTACCCCCAATAATTCCACCTAATCCTAAAACTCCCTTATTATCGCTTATAACACACATGCCATTTTCTAATTTATAATTTTTATTGTCTAAAGCTGTAAATTCCTCTCCAAATCTAGAGTTTCGGACCACTATACCTTTTTCTATTTTATCTGCATCATATGCATGTAATGGACGATTTATATCTAGCATAACATAGTTAGTTATATCAACAATCGCCGAGATTGGTTTTTGACCAACTGAAATTAATTTATCTTTTAGCCACTTAGGACTTTCAGTATTTTTTACATTTGTAATTAAACAGCTCCCAAAGACAGAACAGGCTTGTCCTTTTTCTTTATTTATTTTTACACTTAATGTTTGTTTAATTTTTGATTTAATTTTTTTTTCTTTTATATTTTTTAATTTTCCGAATCCAGAAGCGACAAGATCTCTAGCTATTCCTCTCACTCCAAGACAATCTGGTCTATTAGGTGTAATCGACAAATCTATATAATTTGTACTTGATTTTTTAAAATAACTTTTTCCGACACTATTTTCATATTTAGATTTTGATAATTCAATAATTCCATTACTTTCATCTGACAAATTTAATTCAGACTCAGAACAAAGCATTCCATAGGAAACAACATCTCTAATCTTAGCTATTACTAATTTAGCTTTAGTTTTTGGAATAATAGCACCAGGTGGAGCATATATAGTAAGCAATCCTTTTTTTGCATTTAATGCGCCACAAACAACTTTTTTAATTTCTTTCTCCCCAACATCAACATCACAAACTTGAAGCCGATCTGCATTTGGGTGCTTTTCAGTTTTAATAATTTTAGCTACTTTAAAAAATTCATTATCCGTAGAGGCACTTTCAACATTTTCTACTTCTAGTCCAATATTAGTTAATTGATCTAGAAGATTTTTTTCTTTTAAGTTTGTTTTCAAATGATCTTTCAGCCAATTAAAAGTAATTTTCATCTACTTAAGCCTCTATAATTTGTTGGTACGTCTAATGGATCAAATCCAAAATGGTTTAGCCATCTATAATCACATTCAAAAAAAGCTCTTAGATCATTAATTCCATATTTTAACATTGCCAATCTATCTATGCCAATCCCAAAAGCGTAGCCTTGGAACTTTTCTGGATCAACTTTTACATTTTTTAAAACATTAGGATGGACCATCCCACATCCTAAAATTTCAAGCCATTTATCACCTTCACCAATAATAATTTTTCCATCTTTAATTTTATAACCAATATCTACTTCTGCTGATGGTTCGGTAAACGGAAAATGACTTGGTCTAAATCTCATTTTAATTTTATTAACTTCAAAAAATTCTTTAATAAAATAATTAAGACATCCCTTTAAGTGTCCCATATTAATATCTTTATCTATATATAAGCCTTCTACTTGATGGAACATAGGTGCATGTGTTTGATCACTATCAGATCTATATGTTCTACCAGGTGCAATTATTTTAAAAGGTGGCTTATCCCTAAGCATCGTTCTAATTTGTACTGGGGAAGTGTGAGTTCTTAATAGTTTTTGTTTTTTTTCATCTAAGTAAAAAGTATCATGCATATCTCTAGCAGGATGATGTTCCGGTGTGTTTAGAGCAGTAAAATTATTATATTCATTTTCTACATCTGGACCTTCCTCAACACTAAATCCTATTTCTGAAAATATTGAGGAAATTTCATCTATTGTTTGTGATACAGGATGAATTTTTCCTCTTAAAAAGGGTCTTTCTGGTAAAGTAATATCAACTTTTTCTTTTTGCAATTTCTCATTTATATCTGAAATCTCAATTTCGTTTATTTTTGAATTAATCAAATCTAGTAATTCATCTTTAATATTATTTAATTCTGAAGAATACTTTTTTCTCTCTGATCCTTTTATAGATCCAATTTTTTTAAATTGATTTGAAATTAAACCATTTTTACCTAGTAAATCTGCCTTTAGTTGATTAACTTGTAAAAGATTTAACTTAGAATTTAACTTAGATATATATTCTTCTCTTATTTTTTTTAGATCTAACATTCCTACAGATTATTTCTTCAGAAAAATAAAACAATAGTGAAGATTAATTTAATGCAGATTGTGCTTTTTGAACTATAGTTTTAAAGGCTTCTGGACTATCATAGGCTATTTCTGCTAGAATTTTTCTATCTATTTTTATTCCACACTTATTAAGTCCATTAATAAACTTCGAGTAGGTTAAGCCCTCGGCTCTAACTCCAGCATTTATTCTTTGTATCCATAATGATTTGAAATCTCTTTTTTTGTTTCTTCTATCTCTGTAGGCGTACTGCATTGCCTTTTCCATTGCTTGTTTTGCTACTCTGATCGTATTTTTTCTTCTACCCCACTGACCTTTAACAGCTTTTAAAACTTTTTTATGTTTAGCTCGACTTGTTGTTCCTCTTTTAACTCTTGCCATTTTAACCTCTTAAATTATAAGGCATATACGATTTAACAATTTTTCCGTCTTGTTTTGACATCGTAGTAGTGCCTCTTAATTTTCTAATTTGTGAATTGCTCCTTTTAATCATGCCATGTCTTTTTCCTGCTTGAGCCATAATTACTTTTCCTCTAGCAGATATCTTAAATCTTTTTTTAGCTGAGCTTTTTGTTTTTAGTTTAGGCATATTTGTGCGAGGTTATACAAAGAATGTAATAAATTTACAACCTATATTAAAGCTTATAAAGGCTGGATTACCATTATCATTTGTTTTCCATCAAATTTCGGTTGTAATTCTATCTTTCCTATATCTTTCATATCTTCTTTAATTTTTGCCATTAACTCATTTCCAAGATGGGAATGTTGTAATTCACGGCCCTTAAACCTTATTGTAAATTTTACCTTATCACCCTTTGCGATAAATTTTTTAGCATTTTTAACTTTAAATTCATAATCATGAGTTTCTGTTACCGGTCTCATTTTTATTTCTTTTAGCAAAACTATTTTTTGTTTTTTTTTGGCAAGATTAGCTTTTTTTTGCGCATCATACTTATATTTTCCCATATCCATTATTTTACAAACTGGTGGGTTTGCATTTGGGGCTATTTCAATCAAATCAAGGTCCTCATTTTTTGCCATTGTGATTGCTTTGTTTGTATTTAAAATACCTAAATTATCTCCTTCGCTACTGATTACTTGTACTTCAGGAGATGAAATTCTATTATTGTACCTAGGGCCACGATCCTTGGTTCTTTTATGAAAATAATTTTGTTTGAAGTCTGCCACTTAATTTGAAGATACTTTATTTAAGGCAGAAAAAGTTTTTAAAAATAAATCTAATTTCATATTTTCTTGTTTACTAGAATCCAATCTTCTAATAGTTACACTGTTAGTGTCAACTTCTTTTTTACCACAAATCACCAAAATTGGTATTTTTGCTAAAGAATGTTCTCTAATTTTGTAATTTAAATTATGATTTTTTAGATCGACTATTGAGCTCATACCTGCCTCTTTAATTTTTTTTGAAACTTTATTTGAATAGTCTTCAAAGTCTTCTGAAATTGGTATAACGACTGTTTGTATTGGAGAGATCCAAAAAGGAAATTTACCTGCATAATTTTCAATTAAAATTCCAATAAATCTCTCTAAAGATCCAAACAATGCTCTATGTAACATTACTGGGACTTTCTTAGTTCCATCTTTGTCTACATAAGTAGCACCCAATCTACCGGGTAAATTAAAATCAACTTGTAAAGTTCCACATTGCCAATCTCTTCCAATTGCATCTCTCAAAACAAATTCAATTTTTGGTCCATAAAATGCACCTTCACCTTTATTAATACTATATTCTAATTTAGTTGCTTTAACTGCTTTTAATAAAGCAGACTCTGCTTTATCCCATACTCTATCGTCACCTACCCTTAATTCAGGTCTATCAGAATATTTTAAAATAACATTTTCAAATCCTAAATCTTTGTAAATTTCTAAAATAAGATTTGTTACTACTAAACATTCTTCTGTAATTTGATCTTCTGTGCAAAATATATGTGCATCGTCTTGTGTAAACGCTCTAACTCTTAAAAGTCCATGCAACGCTCCGGAAGGCTCATAACGATGCACTTTTCCAAATTCGGACATTTTTAAAGGTAAATCTTTATAGCTTTTAAGACCTTGATTAAAAACTTCTATGCAGCCAGGACAATTCATAGGTTTAATTGCGAAAACTTTTTCATCTGGAGTGGTTGAGGTATACATATTTGCCCCAAATTTTTCCCAATGTCCTGATTTTTCCCATAGCGTTCTATCTAGAACCTCAGGTGTATTTATTTCTTTATAACCAGCAATATTTTGTTTCATTCTCATATAATCAATTAATTTTTGAAATAGTATCCAGCCTTTTTCATGCCAAAAGACTGCGCCTGGACTTTCTTCTCTAAAATGAAAAAGATTCATCTCTTTACCTAATTTTCTATGATCTCTTTTTTCGGCTTCCTCTAGTCTTTTTAAATGTTCATCCAAGTCTTTTTGTGTAGCCCAACTAGTACCATAAATTCTTTGAAGCATTTCATTTTTTGAATCACCTCTCCAATATGCCCCAGAAACTTTTGTTAGTTTGAAAAATTTTCCAATTTTTCCTGTTGATGTTAAATGTGGACCTCTACACAAATCGTGCCAATCTCCATGAAAATAAATTGAAACCTCCTCACCTTTTGGAATACTTTCTATTAATTCAGCTTTATAGATTTCCCCTTTTTTTCTAAAGTGATTAATAGCTTTGTCTCTATCCCATACTTCTCTTTTTGTGGTTTCATCTCTATCAACAATTTCACGCATCTTATTTTCAATCTTTTTTAAGTCTTCTTCTGTGAAAGGGTCTTTCCTAGCAAAATCATAGTAAAAACCATTATCAATAACTGGTCCTATTGTGACTTGTGTGCCTGGAAAAAGCTCTTGAACTGCCATAGCCAATATATGAGCAGTATCGTGTCTGATAGTATCTAGACCTTCTTCATTTTTTGCCGTAAAAATTTTTAATCTACAATCTTTCTCAATTAAAAAATTTAAATCTTTCAATTCATCATCAACACTTATGACCATTGCTTGTTTGGCTAATGATTTACTTATTTTTTCAGCAACTTCTAATCCTGAAACTGCTTTTGAAAATTCTAAATTATTTCCATCAGGTAATGTTATTTTAGGCATTTAGTCTAACAATCTTTTATATTCTGAATAAGTAGAAAAACACATTTTTTCAACATTAAATTTTTTTATTACGTTTTTTCTACCTTCATTCCCCATAGTTTTCAATGTACTTTCATCCATTGTTAACGCTCTAATAATTTTTTTACTCAATGATTTTGGGTCTCCGGCTTCAAATAATAGTCCAGTCTTCTCATCAATAATCGTCTCATTCGAACCACCTATATTACTTGCAATTGCTAATTTTTGCATTGATTGAGCCTCCACCGATATTCTCCCAAATGCCTCTGGCTCTATTGAAGCTGAAATAACTATATCTGAAATTTTATATGCTAAAGCCATATCTTTACAATGATCTACAAACTTAATTTGTTTAGAAATACGATATTGTTCGCATAATCTATTTAATTTCTTTCTATACAAGTCTCTCCCTTGATCACTGCCTAAAAGTATTGCATAAAAAGCTTCATAACCAAGTTCAATATTTGTAAGATTAACTGCCTCAATAAATAATTCTTGCCCTTTCCAGGATGTAAGTCTACCAGGCATTAAAATAATTTTTTTATTATCTAAAATCTCCCATTTTTTTAAAAGTTTCTTTTCATCAGTTTCAATCGTTGTGCTTGGATCAAAATAATCAACATTAATTCCTCTAAAAATCACTAAAAATTTTTTTTTTTTACCAATCAAAGATGCGTAATTTTCTTTAATATGTGAGAAAATAAAATTAGAACCTGCAATTATCAAATCCGACCTTACCATTACTGAATTGTAAAATTTTTTTAATTTTCCACTAAAATTATATGTACCATGAAAAGTTGTAACAAATTTTCTACCAGTTAATTTAGATGCAACTAAACATGACCATGCTGGAGCACGACTACGTGCGTGTATAATCGAAATATTATATAACAAGATTATACCAATTAAGATGATTGAATTTAATAAAATTAATATAGGGTTTTTACTATGTACAGGTAAACGAATTAATTTTACTTTTTTTTTGTCTATAAATTTTGTTAATTCTCCTCCACTTGTAACAATAAATGATTCACAATTTTTTTCTGGTAAATAGTGGGCTATATCATAACAACCTGTTTCTGCTCCACCATAACCTAATTTAGGAATAACTTGCAAAACTTTAAAATTAGAGGACATTTGATATAATCATATAATAATCAATATAACTTATAAACTTTTATGAGTAATTTTAGTTACTTTAAAATAACAAAAAGTAAAAAAATTAGATATCTTAAAAATTCAAAAAAAAAGGGGACTTATATTGTTTTTCTTCACGGATTTATGTCAGATCTTGAGGGAAAAAAACCTAGAACATTTTTAAATTTCTCAAAAAAGAATAATCTAGGTTTTTTAGCACTTGAATATTCTGGACATGGTAAATCTTCAGGCAAGTTCATAGATGGAAATATTTCTAAGTGGTCTAAAGAAACATCAGTTTTGATAAACAAAATTGTAAGAAAAAACAAAATTATACTTATTGGTTCTAGCATGGGTGCTTGGATTGCTGTTAATCAGATTCTAAAATTTAAAAAACAAATTAAAGGATTTATGGGTATTGGCTCAGCTCCAGATTTTTTAGAAAACCTTATGTGGAAAAAGTTTTCAAAAAAAATGAAAAAAGAAATTATTAAAAACGGAATGCTTAATCTAAAGCACGGGGAATATGAATATCCAATCACGTTAAAACTTATAAAAGATGGAAAAAAAAATAAAATTCTAAACAAAAAAATACATTACGATTTAAAGATTGTCATGGTGCATGGAAGCAAAGACACCTCGGTGCCAGTCATATATTCAAGAAAAATGTTAAAAATTTTTAAATCTAATGAAAAAAAATTAGTAATAATAAAAAATGGTAATCATAGTCTTTCTTCACCAAAATCATTGAATATTTTAAAAAAAGAACTTTGTTCTTTTATTAGCTAACCTCTTTTATTTTCGAATTTAATGAAAGTGGATTATCAAGTTTATTAATCATTTCTTTTGGACAAACTTGAATGAAATGTTTAACTTCCCCATCAAAATTACTCATAATTTTTTTAGATAATTCTGAATTTGTTTCATTCAAATGTTCTAAAACGAGCATTTTAAGATAATTTTTCCAGAAATCTGTTTCAACACCCTGCCATATAACAGTCTCAGAGTTTACTTTTTTTTCAAATTCTTTTGAAATGTCATATATAAATGCCATTCCTCCTGTCATACCTGCAGCAAAATTATCCCCAACAGATCCAAGGATTACAGCTGTTCCTCCAGTCATATATTCACAACCATTAGAATCACATCCCTCAATAACTGTGATAGCACCGGAATTTCTTACTGCAAATCGGTCACCTGCTTGACCAGCAGCAAAAAGTTTGCCAGATGTAGCTCCATAAAGAACTGTATTTCCAATAATTGTATTTTCATGAGATATCAAATTACTTTCATCTGATAATCTAATTACAATAGTTGCACCTGATAATCCTTTACCAACATAATCATTCGCGTCTCCTTTTAAATTTAATTTTAATCCCTTTGCTGAAAAAGCTCCAAAAGATTGACCTGCAGAACCTTTAAAATTTAAAGTAAGAAAGTTAACATTTAATTTTTCGTAACCATATTTTTTATAAAGATAGTGAGAAATTCTTGTGCCAACTGCTCTATTTGTATTCTTAATAAGAAATTCTTTTTCAACTTTTTCTGAATTATCCAATGATTTTTCTATCTCAGGCCAAATTTCTTGATCTAAAGTTTTTGGAACTTCATTTATTTCCTCTGACTCACAATACCTTTTATTGTTACCTGGGTCTGCCTGAACAAACAAAGGATTTAAATCTAAATCATCTAAGTTAGGTGAGGCTTTATTTACTTGCATTAACAAATCTGTTCTTCCAATAATATCATTTAATGATTTGAAGCCAAGCTCAGCCAAAATTTCTCTTACTTCAGAAGCAATAAAAGTAAATAGATTTACTATTTTGTCTGGTGTGCCAGTAAATTTTTCTCTTAATTTTTCATCTTGTGTGCAAACACCAACTGGGCAAGTATTTGAATGGCACTGTCTCACCATTATACATCCCATCGCAACTAAAGCAGTTGTGGCAACCCCATATTCCTCAGCTCCCATCATTGCTGCGATAACAACGTCTCTACCAGTTTTAATACCTCCATCAGTTCTCAAAGTAACTTTATGTCTTAAATTATTAAGAGTAAGAACCTGATTTGCTTCTGTTAAGCCCATCTCCCAAGGTATACCCACATACTTCACACTTGTCTGTGGTGTAGCTCCGGTTCCACCATTATGTCCTGAGATTAAAATTATGTCTGCCTTTGCCTTTGCCACTCCTGCAGCAATTGTTCCTACACCTGACGAGGCAACCAATTTCACTCCAATTCTAGCATTCGGATTTATTTGTTTTAAGTCATAAATTAATTGAGCTAGATCTTCGATTGAATAAATGTCGTGATGTGGTGGGGGAGAAATTAAAGTAACTCCAGGTGTTGAGTGTCGTAATCGAGCTATTTCATCTGTAACTTTAAATCCAGGCAATTGCCCGCCCTCACCAGGCTTTGCTCCTTGTGCAATCTTTATTTCTATTTCATTACAATTATTGAGATAATTTATTGTTACTCCAAACCTTGCAGAAGCAATCTGTTTTACCCTTGAATTGGCACTGTCACCATCATCCATAACTTTAAATCTTTTTTCATCTTCACCACCTTCGCCACTACAAGATGCTCCTTTGATCCTATTCATACCTACAGCTAGAGTTTCGTGAGCTTCTTTGGATAGTGCCCCATGAGACATACTTCCACTACCGAACCTTTTTAAAATTTTTTCTACAGGTTCGACTTCTGATAATTCTATTGGCGGACCTAATTTTTTTTTTCTAAAATTTACTAAATCTCTTAAATTTATAGGTGGCAAATTATAAATACCTTCTGCATATTTTTTGTAAGCATCATAAGAGTTTGAGCCTACCGCGCTTTGCAATAAGTGTATAAGCTTACCTTGATATTGATGGGTTTCTCCATTTTTTCTGTATCTATAAATACCGCCAATCGGTAATACGGTTTCTGTACTTTCAAAAGCTTCTTTGTGAATTTTTCTTATTTTTTTTTCGATACCGGTCAAACCAATTCCTGATATTTTTGATGTTACTCCTGGGAAATAATCATCAACAATCGTTCTACTAAGGCCAACAGTTTCAAAATTACATCCACCTCTGTAAGAACTTAAAACTGAAATTCCCATTTTAGACATTATCTTTAAAAGCCCAGCATTTACAGATTTGATATATCTTTGAACGCATTCATCAAAGCTAAATTGACCAAAAAGTTTTTTTGAATGTCTTTGATATAAACTATCAAAGGCCAAATATGGATTAACTGTAGTAGCGCCAACTCCTATTATTGTTGCAAATGAATGAGTATCTAAAGTTTCTCCAGACTGAACATTGATAGAAACGTAGCCTCTCAATTTCTTTTTAATCAAAAAAGTATTTATGGCACCTACACATAACAACATAGGCATAGGAAGTTTTTTTGAGGAAAGATCTTTGTCACTAAGAATAAGCTGTGTAACACCTTGTCTTACAGCAATTTCTGACTCTTTTTGTATTCTTTGGATAGCATTAGCCAAGTTCTCATCTTCTGCAAATGTGCAATCTATATTTATTGAATTTTTACCGAAAAAAGTAATAAATTTATTAAATTGTGAATTGGATAAAATTGGACTATTTAGCACATAAATATTTTCTTTTGTTAAAGTATCAAAATCTAGAATATTTCCCAAATTTCCAAATCTTGTTTTTAAACTCATTACTTTATTTTCTCTTAACGAGTCTATTGGCGGATTAGTAACTTGACTGAAATTTTGTCTGAAAAAATGATATAGTGGTCTATATCTGTCAGATAAAACAGCTAAAGGCGTATCGTCACCCATTGATCCAGTTGCTTCTTTTGCATCTTCAGCCATTGGGTGTAATATAAGTTCTAAGTCCTCTAGGCTTATTCCAAAAGTGTATTGTCTCCTTCTTAAATTCTCACCCTCATAATAATTCTGTTCGTTAGAAATAGTTAATCTTTCATCTAAATTTATAATCTGAGAATTGAAATGTTTAAACTCCTTTGCTAGATAGTCTTTTATTTGGTTATTTGAAAAAATTTTTCCTTTTTCAATTCTTACTCCAATAATTTCACCAGGACCTAATCTACCTTTGGATAAAATTTTTTTTTCATTTAATTCTATCATTCCTGTCTCAGATCCTGCGAAAAGCATTTTATCTTTAGTAATTGCATATCTAAGAGGTCTCAGACCGTTTCTATCATTAGCAGCAATAACCCATTCATTGTCCGTAGCTGCAATAGCAGCAGGTCCATCCCAAGGCTCCATTGTACTATTTAAAAAATTGAACAATTGTTGGTGATTTTTTGGAAGTGTTTTATTTTTTTTTGACCATGCATCTGGAACTAACATTAATTTGGCTAAAGGTGCTGGCTGACCTGATTTATTTAGTAGCTCAAATACATTATCTAATGCCGCAGAGTCCGAAACACCTTTTTGAATAACAGGTTTTAAATTTTCTATATCATCAAAAAGTGGACTGCTCATTTCTTGCTCATGAACTCGCATCCAATTTTTATTGCCTTTATAAGTATTAATTTCTCCATTATGTGCTATTGCTCTGAATGGTTGAGCCAAACTCCAACTAGGCGCTGTATTAGTTGAAAATCTTTGATGAAATATAGCGTATCGAGAAATAAACCTTTTATCTTGTAAATCTAAATAAAAGTCTGATATCGCCTCAGCTAAATATAGTCCCTTATAGATAATTGATTTTGAGCTAATCGAACAAATGTAAAAATTATTTAATGAAAGCTCAAAAGCTTTATTCTCAATCTTTTTTCTTGTTTCATAAATTTTTCTTTCTAAATTTTTGTCCATTAAATTTGGATCATTGGGTTTGAATAACACCTGAATAATTTCTGGCATTGTTTGAAATGCTTTATTTCCTAAAATTTTAGGGTTTACGGGAACTTGTCTCCAGCCATAAATACTAAAATCATTTTTTGTTAACTCACTTTCCACAATTGTTTTACAACTCTCTTGAGAAGAATAGTCATTTCTAGGTAAAAAAATCATACCCACACAAATTTCTGAATTATCATAATCATGACCAGTTACTTCGATTTTTTCTATAAAAAAGTCTTTTGGAATTTCGACGTGTATACCTGCGCCATCCCCTGTTTTTCCATCTGCATCTACTGCTCCTCTATGCCAAACAGCTTTTAAAGCCTCAATACCATACTCAACAATTTTTCGAGATTTTTTCCCTTCCGTTGATACAATTACACCTACTCCACAAGCATCATGCTCCATTTCTTCTGAATAAACACGGTTCTCAGTCAAAAGTTTTAAGTTATCTTTATAATTTTTCATTAAGCTACTTTTGTTTTTTTTTGCTCATTGCTTTCTAAGAAAATTTTTATAGCTTCAGCTGCATCTCTGCCATCCTTGATAGCCCAAACAACAAGGGATGCACCTCTAACTATATCTCCAGCAGCAAATACGCCACTTAAATTTGTTTCCATAGTATCAAAATTAATTTTTAAAGTTCCCCATTTTGTAATTTGTAATTCTTTTGAGTCGAACAGATAAGGTAAATCTTCAGGGTCAAATCCAAGAGCTTTAATGACCATGTCAGCTTTAATCTCAAATTCGGAACCTTCTTTTACTTGAGGTTTTCGTCTACCTGTATCATCGGGCTCACCTAATTGTATTTGATTAACAATCAATTTTTCTATTTTATTTGTTCCTTTAAATTCTTTTGGACTAGATAACCAAACAAATTCCACCCCTTCTTCTTCAGCGTTTGCAACTTCTCTTGAAGAACCAGGCATATTTTCTTTATCTCGTCTATAGAGGCATTTTACTGATTTAGCTTTTTGTCTTACTGAAGTTCTAACACAATCCATCGCAGTATCTCCACCCCCAATAACAACGACATTTTTTCCCTCAGCATTTAAAATTCCTTTGTCAAATAATTCTACTTTATCTCCTAATCCTTTTTTGTTTGAAGCTGTAAGAAATTCCATTGCTGGAAAAATGTTTTCTAAATCATTTCCTGGTAAGTTAATTTCTCTTGGTTTGTATACTCCTGTTGCAATTAAAATTGCATCATGTTTTTTTCTTAGTTGCTCTAAATTAGCATCTTTACCAACTTCAAAATTTTGTACAAATTCAATACCACCATCTTTAAGGAGTTTGATTCGTCTTTCTACTACATGTTTTTCTAGTTTAAAATTTGGAATACCGTAAATTAACAAACCTCCTGCACGATCATAACGGTCATAAACAGTGATTTTATATCCATTCTTTCTTAATTGTTCAGCTGCTGCTAACCCTGCTGGTCCTGCACCAATAATACCAACGCTTTGGTCTTTTTCATATTTTACCTCTATTGGTTTAACCCAACCTTGTTCCCATGCATTATCTGTTATGTATTTTTCCATTGATCCAATGGTCACTGTACCATGCCCAGATTGCTCAATTACGCAATTTCCCTCACAAAGACGATCTTGTGGACATATTCTTCCACAGACTTCGGGCATATTATTTGTGCTTTGAGATAATTCGTAAGCTTCTCTTAATCTTCCTTCTGCTGTTAATTTCAGCCAATCAGGGATGTTGTTACTAAGAGGACAGTGCACCTGGCAAAATGGAACTCCACATTGTGAACATCTGCTTGATTGTTCCTCGGCTTTTTGTTTAACAAAATCATCATAAATCTCATTGAAATCTTCTTTTCTATTTGCGATTTCTCTTTTAGGTGGAGTTTGTTGACCTATTTTTACAAATTTTAACATTTTATCAGTCATAATTTTTATTTAATCAGGGCAAATTATACATTGTTTTTTATAGTAAAAGAAATATTTAGGTCAATATATATGACCTATAATTAATTAAAACATGCTTAAAATATAGAAATTTCAATTCATGCATACCTAATATGATTAAATCGAATTGTTTCAAAAGGATATTTTTTAAGTTACCACACTTATATGCTCCAGAATTTTATAGAAATTTTTATACTTTCTGCAATTCAAGGAATATCAGAATTTTTACCAATAAGTTCATCCGCACATTTAATTATAGTTTCCTACCTATACGATCTTAAAGCAAGTTCACTATTAATTGATATTGGTTTACACTTAGGGTCTTTATTTGCAATATTATTTTTTTTTAGAAAAGACTTAATTGATCTTAAACAAAATAAGAACTTATTAAAACTAATCATAATCGGTTCAATACCACTTATTATTTTTGGATACATACTATATTCAACTGAATTAATTCATTTTTTAAGAAATATTGAAGTCATAGCATGGACAACATTATTTTTTGGAATTATTTTATATTTTGCTGATCAGAGAAAAGTTGATCAGAATATTTCCTCAAATCTAAGTATAAAATCTATCATATTTATTGGATTGTTTCAAATTCTTGCATTAATACCTGGTGTCAGTAGGGCGGGTATTACTATTACAGCAGCAAGATTTTTAAAGTTTAATAGAGTTGACTCAGGAAAAATTTCATTTTTACTTTCAATCCCTGCTTTGGCTGGAGCAAGTTTTCTTGGATTAAAAGATTTAAACAATGAGTCTTTAGAAATAAATATGTTGATAATTATTACTGTTGTTTTGTCTTTTATATTTTCATATACAACAATAAAATTTTTCTTAAATTACTTAAATAAATTTTCTTTAAATATTTTTGTAATTTATAGATTAATAATTGCATTAATTTTACTTATAATAATTTATTTTTAAGCCGTTTTTTTTATCAAAGGTATTAGTTGAGATAGTAAAACACCACATAATATAAAAAAACATCCTAATAAATTATTAATTCCTAATATTTGATTCAATAGAAACCAAGCAGCAATAGTTGCAAAAACACCTTCTAATGAAAAAATAATTGCTGCTGGAGCAGGCATAATGTTTTTCTGAGCATAAATTTGTAAAACGAAAGCAAATCCACCTGAAAGAATCCCTGCGTATAAAATTGAGTCTATTTCATTTAAGATTTTTTCAATTATAAATTCTTCATAAACTAATCCAATTACAAAAGAAAATAAGGCTACCAATAAAGTTTGTATTGCACCTAAGGTCAAGGGTAAATTATATTTGGTAACTATTATGCCAGTAAAAATGATATGTGTACTCCAGAACAAAGCACCTAATATCACAAGGGTATCTCCAAGTCTTATTGTTGCATCATGAAAATTAGTAAGAAGATAGCCCCCAATTAAACATAGAACAACTGAAGGCCACACACTCCAATGTATTGATTTCCTTTTAAATATGAAAATTATTATTGGTACCATCGGAACATAAAAAATTGTAAAAAATGCTGCGTTTGCAACATCTGTATATAAAAGAGCAACCTGTTGTAATGCGGAACCTAAAAAAAGTGATAAACCGATTAGAAAAGACAAAATTACAAATGTTTTAAGGTCTAATTTAAACTCTGATTTGAATTTTGTTACTTCAAATAAGAAAGCAAGAGGTACAATTGCTAAAAATCCTACAAAAAATCTTACAGCATTAAAAGTAAACGGACCTATATCATCCATACCTGTATCTTGTGCAATAAAAGTAGTCCCCCAAATAAATGTGCATAATAATGCGCTAAATAATGAAACCGTTTTTGACATACTTTTTAAACTGCTAGTTTATAAGCAAAATTCTTACCTAAATTTTCTTTTAACTCATTGTTAAAACGAGCTGCTTCTGCTCCATCAATAATTCTATGGTCATAAGACAATGATAGGGGCAACATCGTTCTTGTAACGAATTTACCATCAAGAAAAATTTGTTTTTTTTCAGATCTTCCAATTCCCAATATTGCAACTTCAGGATAATTTATAATTGGTGTGAAAAATGATCCGCCGATTCCACCTAAACTTGTTATTGTCATAGATCCACCAAATAATTCTTTTTTATCAATTTTAAGATTTCTACATTGATCACTAAGATTTTTAAGTTCTGAACTTATAAGATTAATATTTTTATTGTCTGCATTTCTTAATTTAGGAACCATTAAACCATGCGGAGTATCAACAGCTATTCCAATATGATAATATTTTTTAACAGTCATTTTTCCACCATCAATATCGTCGATAGAGCTATTAAAGTTGGGAAATTTTTTCAATGAAGCGGTCAAAGCTTTGACAATAAAAGCTAAAGGTGTAATTTTTTTCTTTTCACCTGTATATATATCAGTCAATGACTGTCTAAATTCCTCAAGCTCTGTAATATCTGCTTCATCATGATTGGTAACATGAGGAATATTAGTCCAGGAATTCATCAAGTATTTTGATGATAATTTTTTAACTCTTGGTATATCTTTAATTTCTACTTCTCCAAATTCTGAGTGAGAGTATTCTTGTTTTGTCTTATCATTACTTTTATTCTCATTATTAACTAAGTTATTAGATCTCGAAGCTACAAATAATTTTACATCTCTCTCAATAACTCTACCTTTACGTTCACTACCTGCAACTTGATTAATGTCTACACCAAGCTCTCTTGCAAATTTTCGAACCTTTGGACTTGCAGATGATATATTTAAAACTTTATTTTGATCAGTTGATATTTTTTGAGTCTCTAATTTTATTTCCTGAGTTTTTTTAATCTCTTTTTTAATTTCTGGTTTTTTTTCAACTTTTTCCTGTACTTCATTAATATTTTCTAAAATTAAGATTAAGTCACCCTCTGAAACTTTATCTCCCACCTTTGTTTTTAAAGTTTTAATCTTACCATCAAAATTTGAAGGAATTTCTACGCTAGATTTGTCACTCTCTATTGTTATCAAAGGGTCATTTTTTTTTAGAGTTTGACCTTCAGAAACTAAAACCTCAATCACTTCTACATCTTTGAAATCTCCAATATTGGGTACTTTTATTTCAATTTCTGACATTATAGTTTTGTTGGCATTGGTTTATTAATATCTATTTTGTATTTTTTGATTGCCTCTTTAGCGTACTTGGATGCTATAAGCTGTTCTTTAGCTAATACACTTAATCCATAAGTAACAACATGCTCCTTATCAACTTCAAAAAAATTTCTTAAATTTTTTCTAGTATCACTTCGTCCAAAACCATCTGTTCCTAATGAATAAAAACTTTTATTAACGTAGGGCCTAATTTGATCTGAATTCATTCTCATGTAATCAGAAGCAGCTAATATAGGTCCTTCCGTTTTGCTCAAACATTTTTCAACATAAGACTTCTTTGGTTCCCTGTCTGTATTTAAAAGATTATATCTTTCTACTTCTAGACCATCTCTTCTTAACTCATTAAAACTCGTTACACTCCAAATCTCACTATCTATTTGATATTCTTTTTGTAATATTTCAGCGCCTGCAATCATTTCTCTTAAAATTGTGCCAGATCCTAAAAATTGGATTTTGGTTTTTTTATATTTATTAAATTCTTTAATTTTATACATTCCTTTTATAATTCCTTCCTCACAAGATTTATCTTTGGGCATAGCTGGATGAGGATAATTTTCATTCATAGTTGTAATGTAGTAGAAAATATTCTCTTTTTTTTCATGCATCCTTTTTAATCCATCTCTAAAAATAACTGCTAATTCATAATGAAACGTGGGATCATATGATACACAATTGGGAATAGTTGAAGCCATAAGATGGCTATGACCATCTTGATGCTGTAGTCCTTCACCAGCTAAAGTTGTTCTTCCAGCTGTAGCTCCAATTAAAAATCCTCTAGACTGACTATCTGCACCTGCCCATGCAAGGTCCCCTACTCTTTGAAATCCAAACATCGAGTAAAAAAGATAAATAGGTATCATTTCAATATCGTGATTTGTGTATGATGTTCCTGCAGCAATCCAAGAAGACATTGCACCAGCTTCATTAATTCCTTCCTCTAAAACTTGTCCACTTTTTTCCTCTCTATAAGAACTTAATTGTGCAGAGTCTTCAGGTTCGTACTTTTGTCCTTCATGAGCATATATACCTATCTTTTGGAAAAAACCCTCCATACCAAATGTTCTAGCTTCATCCGGAATAATAGGCACTAATCTTGGAGCAACATTTTTATCTCTTAAAAGATTTGTTAGCATTCTAACTAAGACCATAGTGGTAGACATTTCTTTCTTTCCTGTGGACTCTTTCATGTTGTCAAAAATATCTTTTGGAGGAGCCTTAATCGGTTTTGCATAAGTAGTTCTCTCTGGAATGAAACCACCTAATTGAAGTCTTCTTTCTTTAAGATACTTAATCTCTGGAGAATCTTGACCTGGCTTGTAATATTCTATATTTTTTACTTGTTGATCTGTAAGTGGTACATCGAACCTGTCTCTGTAATACATTAAATCATCTATATCTAATTTTTTTGTTTGATGTGTAGTGTTAACGCTCTCTCCACTTTTTCCCATTCCATAACCTTTTATGGTTTTTGCAATTACCACTGTGGGGCTTCCAGTATTTTTTGATGCTTTATCGTAGGCTGCAAAAACTTTATGAGGATCATGTCCTCCTCTATTTAATCTCCAAATATCTTTATCAGAAAGACTTGATACTAACTCTTTTGTTTCTAGATATTTACCAAAAAATTTTTCTCTAACATAAGCACCATCTCTAGCTTTCATTGCTTGGTACTCTCCATCAACAGTTTCATTCATTGTTTTTACTAAATGGCCTGTTTTATCATTTGCTAATAGCGGATCCCAATATGAACCCCAAATCACCTTAATCACATTCCATCCTGCTCCTCTAAAAATTCCCTCTAATTCTTGTATAATTTTTCCATTACCTCGAACTGGACCATCCAATCTTTGAAGATTACAATTCACTACAAATATTAAATTATCTAAATTTTCTCTTGCTGCTAAACCAATAGCACCCAAGGACTCCGGTTCATCCATTTCTCCGTCGCCTAAAAATGCCCAAACTTTTCTACCTTCATCTTTAATTAAACCTCTATTGATTAAATACTTCATGTACCTTGCTTGATAGATTGCTAACATTGGGCCTAGCCCCATGGACACTGTTGGAAATTGCCAAAAATTTGGCATTAGCCACGGGTGTGGATACGAGGATAATCCACCTGGATTAACCTCTTGTCTGAAACTATCTAATTGCTTTTCACTAAGTCGACCTTCAAGGAAAGCTCTAGCATACATCCCTGGTGCACTATGACCTTGAAAGTAAACTAAATCACCTCCAAATTTATTATTTTTAGCTCTCCAGAAATGGTTCATTCCAACATCGTAAAGAGTAGCTGCGGATGCAAATGTTCCAATATGACCTCCAAGTTCAGGAAATTTTTTATTTGCTCTTACTACCATCGCTGCAGCATTCCATCTTATTAATGATCTAATTCTTCTCTCAATATTTTGATCACCATTTGACTTTTTTTCCTCACTAACTGGAATAGTATTTATATAGGGCGTATTTTGAGTGTAAGGAATATTCGCACCTTCCATATAGGCTTTATTAATAAGTTCTTTAATTAAATAGTGAGCTCTTTGATTACCATCTTTTGCTATAACATCTGAAAGCGAATCTAACCACTCACTGGTCTCTAATGGATCAATATCCCCCTCCTCATTAGTAACTTGAATCGTCTCTGATCTTTCCTTTTCAATATCTTGATTTAGAATTTTTTGCTCTTGATTTTTCTTCAAAGAATTCTCAGCTTCTTGAATTAAATTTTCAGTATTTTTTGGAACATCATTAGATGATTGGGTTTTTTGATTTGAGCTTTTTATATTAAGAAGTAAATCTCCTTTTGAAACTTTATCTCCAACTTTTACTGCTATAGTCTCAATTTTTCCTGAAATAATTGATGGTATTTCGACACTAGATTTATCACTTTCAATTGTAACTACTGGATCATTTTTTTTTATTTCTTGACCTTCTTTAACAAGTAATTCAATCACCTCCACATTTTCAAAATCACCAATATCAGGAACTAATAATTTTTCAGTCATCTTTATATATTTTATACACTATAAAATGAAGTACACTGCAAATTTTAACACATTCTGTTCAATTTTTTGACACGCTTTCAATGCATACTCAAAAAATGTTTAAAAAATTGTTAAAAATACTTACTAAACCAAAATTTAGTAAATACGTAGATGCTAAAATATGGATACAAAAAATTTTATTAGAGGAAAAATTTGGAAAAATTAATTAATTTATTCTCTCAATACACAGTGCTATACCCATTCCTCCACCTATACAAAGTGTAGCACAACCTTTATCTTTTTTTTGTCTTTTCATTTCATGAATCAAAGTAACAAGTATTCTTGCTCCTGAAGCGCCTATTGGATGACCAAGGGCTATTGCACCACCATTAATATTTACTTTATTTTCATTAATACCAAGTTCACGAATTACAGCTATACTTTGAGCTGCAAAGGCCTCATTTATTTCAAATAAATCAATTTCTTCTAAACTCCATTTTGCTTTTTTTACAGCTTCATTGACAGCCTCTATAGGTCCTAATCCCATTAGAGAAGGATCAACTCCAACAGAAGCCCATGAAACTATTTTTGCTAATGGCTTTATGGATCTTTTTTGTGCTTCATCAATAGAGGTCAACAATAAAGCTGCGGCTCCATCATTTATTCCTGAAGAGTTTCCAGGTGTAACAGTTCCGTTTTGTTGAAAGACAGTTTTTAATTTTTCTAAATCAGATATTTTTAAACCTTTTCTTGGATGCTCATCAAAATCTAAAATATTTCCATTGTGATTTATCTTAACTAATTCATCTTTAAATTTATGATTTGTTATAGCTAATTCTGTTTTTTTTTGAGAATTTAATGCAAATTCATCTTGTTCTCTTCTTGATATTTTAAATTTTTTTGCAACATTTTCTGCTGTTACCCCCATATGATAATTATTAAAAGCATCAATCAATCCATCATTAATCATGGTATCTGATAATTTATTTTCAGAAATTTTTTTTTCTTCTCTATAAAAAATTGAGTGAGGAGCTATGGACATATTTTCTTGGCCACCACAAATTATAGTATTTGACTCTCCTAATTTAATGGATTGATAACCAGATATAACTGCTCTAAGTCCAGATCCGCATACTTGATTAACTATATGAGCTGGTTTTGAAATTGGTATACCTGCATTGATAGCAGCTTGTCTAGCTGGGTTTTGACCAGTGCCTGCAGTCAATACTTGGCCCATTATAACTTCATCAATTTCATTTTTGTCAAATTTAGATCTTTTTAAAATTTCCTTTATTACTATTGATCCTAAATCCTGAGATTTTATATTCTTTAATGAACCTTTATATCTACCTATTGGAGTTCTTATCGCATTAACAATAACTACTTCTTTTGATTTATTGCTCATAAAATTTTAAATTTGTCTTATCATTAAAATATACTAAAAATTAATATACTATAATTAATAAAATTATAAATGCGCCTGTAGCTCAACTGGATAGAGCGCTTGGCTACGGACCAGGAGGTTCTGGGTTCGACTCCTAGCAGGCGCACCATAAAATAGGATTATTATGTTAAAATGGTTTATAAAAGTTTCTCTTCAAATGTCTGTTATATATTTTTTTTCAATTATTTTTATAATTTTAATAATTTTAACTTTTATATTATAAAAAATTATGTCTAAAAAATTTGAACAAATTAGTTTAAAACCAGGTTTTATGAAACATAACGGAGGGGTTATGTTTAGAAATATTTCTGACAAAGAATATGAATTTAAATCCATAATAAATGAGAATCACCTAAATGCTGCTGGTATAACGCATGGGGGATATCTCTCGGCTTTAATAGATGCTGGTGCTGGAACAGCTGCACATAGAGCAGCTGATAATGCTCCTTGTGTTACAATTTCACTTGATATTAAATTCATAGGAGCATCTAAGGTAGGAGATGAAATTTTAGGTCATGTAAAAATTTTAAAAAAAACAAAAACATTGGTCTTTTTATTTTGTGAATTAAAAAGTAATGAAAAAATTATAACTTCAGCGTCAGGTGTATGGAAAATTTTGAAGGTTACACCTTCACAATTAGGACCTGGTGGTTAATTTTTTTTAAAAAATTGTAAAAATAACATTGGTAAAATAATTATTAAACCAATAATCATAGATCCTGTTCCTGGTGCAACAAAAAACAAAGAGCCAATTCCAATTAAAATTTGCTCATATTTGCTAAGTGGCCTAAACCAATATCCAGAAAATGCAATTCCAATCAAAGCAATACCTATTAATGTTCCAACAAGTGTAATGATTAATTGATTAGTTTGAAACTCACCAGTTATCAATAATAAAGATGGTGAATAAACAAATACAAAGGGAACCAATGCTTTAGCAATACCCAGTCTAAAAGCTGTATTTCCTGTTTTGAAAGGGTTTGATTTAGCTATTCCTGATGCTGCATATGCAGCTAAAGCGACAGGTGGAGTAATATCAGCTAATACTCCGTAATAAAAAACAAAAAAATGTGCAACTAAAGGTTCAATACCAAGTTGAGCAAGTGCCGGGGCAGCCACTGCAACAAGAATAATGTAAGTAGCTGTTGTAGGAATTCCTGCACCCATAATGATACAAGAAATTGCTATCAGGACTAGAGAAAAAAATAATCTTAAATCTTCAAAAGAAAAAAATGAAATTGGCCAAATATTAGAAAAAAAATTACTTATATCTCCTGCTGTTTGAATAACAACAAAACCTAATCTAAAGCCTACTCCAGTTAAAGTTACAACTCCAACAATAATCCCAACACAAGTTGCAGCAGCACCAACTGCCAAAGTATTCTTTGCTCCTGAAGCTAAACAATTCCAAAGGTCTTTTAAACTTAATTTATTTCTTGGTTTAATAAAACCAATCGTAATACATGAAATGATTCCATAGATTGCAGCAAAGTCTGGTGTTCGCCCACTTAATATAAAATATACTAGAATGATTAAAGGTAAAATTGATAACCAATTATCTTTTATAACATTAGTTAGATTAGGCATCTCTTCTTGGGTTAAGCCTCTTAACCCAAGTTTTTTTGCTTCAAGATGAACCATAATAAAAATTCCAAAATAATGAAGAAGTGCAGGAATAAGTGCTGCAGCCAAAATATCTTTTAAAGGAATTTCTAAATATTCGACCATAATAAAAGCTGCGGCACCTAAAATTGGTGGAGTTATCTGTCCACCAGTAGAAGATGCAGCTTCAACAGCGCCAGAAAAATGAGAAGGATAACCTACTTTTTTCATAGCAGGTATAGTAAGTGACCCTGTAGTAACTGTATTTGCTATAGATGATCCAGATATTGTTCCCATAAACGCAGAAGAGAAAATTGCAACTTTTGCAGGTCCACCTGAAAATTTCCCAGCAATTAACATTGATAAATCAATAAACAGTTTTCCTAAACCGACTTTTGTAGCTAAAACACCAAAAAGTATGAATAAGAAAACATATTGAGCCATAACTCCAACTGCAATACCGTAAACACCTTGGTTTGTAATATAAATATGATTTACAAAACCTAGCCAAGATGTGCCACCATGTTTAAGAGCTCCAGGCGCATATGGTCCAAAAATTGCAAATAAAATAAAAATTATACTTATCAAAGGTAAAGTTGCTCCTACAGATCTTCTTGCGGCCTCGAGTGTCAAAATAATTAAAATTGAACCCATAAACACATCAATTTTCTGAGGATTTCCTACTCTTTGAGCTAAAATCTCTGGTGGCAATAATGGTAAATATAAAGCTGATGATATAGCCAGAAAAGCAAAGACATAATCTATAAAATCTATGTTTTGAAAATTTAAGAAACTTGAATTATTTTTTTCAAAATCATTCTTTTTTCTTTTCCAACTAAACAAAAGAAAAACTAAACCTATTACAAAAGAAATATGAATACCTCTATGCAATACCTCACGAACTAAACCAAAGCCTGATGCCCAAAAATGGTAAATAGACATTGAAACTAACAATGTAGTTATTACAATGCTTATTTTAGGACCAATTTTTCTAAAGGATAATTGAGGATCATATTTTTGCTCTTCTGCCTCAAAATTAATATTTTTCTTTGAATTTTCCATAAAAAAACCCTGGATTTAAAATCCAGGGTTTTAATTATTTCTCTTTACTTAAGCAGGCCTGCTTCTTTATAAAATTTTTCAGCACCAGGATGTAAAGGTACTCCTACGCCAGACAATGCAGTATCTGGTGTAATAGTTTTTCCTTTTGCATGACCAACATCCATTAATTTACGAGACTCTTTATTCCAAAGAGCTTTGGTAATTTTGTAAATTAGATCTGCATCCTCTTTAGCTGAAGTGAACCATTGAGCACCAACTGCTACTGTACTAGTAGTTTTTACATTCTCATAAGTTCCCGATGGAATATCACTCTGAGAGAAAAAACCATACTTATCAGTTAATTTTTTTGCACCTGCACCATCTATTGGAACAAGTTTAATTGGTACTGATGATGCTAATTCAACAATTGCTCCTGTTGGATAACCAGCAACAACAAAGATTGCATCGACTTTCTTATTTCTAAGAGCATCAGTTGCAGCATTACCTTTTAATGCTTCTGCTTTCACATCTTTTTCTGAAAGTCCATTAGCTTCTAAAATTAATAATGCATCTACATAAGTACCTGACCCAGGTTCATCCAATGATACTCTTTTACCTTTAAGGTCTTTCACAGAGTTTATTTTACTATTTTTTAAAGTTACTAAATGAATATGTTCCTCAAACAATGCAGCTATAGTTCTTAAATCTTTAGCTGGCTCTTTACCTTCCATTGTTCCTGTGCCAGTATAAGCCCAATAAGCTACATCAGACTGTGCAAAACCAGAGTTTCTTAATCCAGACAAAATAGCATTTACATTGTCAACTGAACCTCTTGAGGATACTGCAGAAGCAATAAGCCCATCAACACCACAGCTTCCACCTTTTCCACATTCTCTAGATCCTGGTGGCTTCGATATTGCATTAGCTATCATTCCTCCGACTGGATAATATGTATAAGCTGTTCCACCTGTACCAATAGTAAAAAAAGTTAATTCTGATGAAACAACTTTTCCTACAAAACTTCCAGACAAGAATAAAACAACTGCAAAAGTTTTAAGTAATTTTTTAAGCATTTTTTCTCCTCTTGATTAATTTAAATTAAATAGAAGTTAGCATTATAAATGCATGTTATTCAAATAAAGTTTTATGACTTAATAAACTTATGTTAGAATAAATAAATTTAACAAAATGAGAACTTTTTACTCTCCGATTCGGTCATGTTTTAGTCTATTTTTGTTCTTTAGTACTAACAACATCTGGTAGGTTAAAAAAAAGATATACCAAAGATAGAAATGATAAAAAATAAAATCACAGCAGTCTTAGGTCCTACAAATACCGGAAAGACTCATTTAGCTATTGAAACAATGTTGTCTTTTGACACTGGCATGATTGGTTTCCCTCTTAGATTATTAGCTAGAGAAGTTTATGATAAAGTCGTTAAAAAAATTGGGGTAGATAAAGTTGCTTTAATTACCGGTGAAGAAAAGATAATACCAAGTAACTCTAAGTATTTTTTATGTACAGTAGAGTCTATGCCTGTAGATAAAGACCTAGATTTTGTTGGGGTAGATGAAATACAAATGTGTGCAGATCATGAACGCGGTCATATTTTTACAGATCGACTTTTGAATATTAGAGGAAATAAATTAACAATGTTCATGGGTTCTAATACTATTAAAAATATTATATCAAAATTAGATGATGATATTGAGTTTATAAATAGAGAAAGATTGTCTAAACTTTCATATTCAGGTCATAAAAAAATTTCAAGAATTGATAGAAAAACTGCAATAATTGCTTTTTCAGCAGAAGAAGTTTATGCAATCGCAGAGCTAATTAGAAGACAAAAGGGGGGCGCTGCAATCGTGATGGGTTCTCTCAGCCCAAAAACACGAAATGCTCAGGTAGCCTTATATCAATCTGGTGATGTTGATTTTTTAGTTGCAACAGACGCAATAGGAATGGGTATTAATATGGACTTAGATCACGTTTATTTCTCTAACCTTAAAAAATTTGATGGAAAAAAATCTAGAAGATTAAATTTATCAGAAATTGGTCAAATCGCAGGAAGAGCTGGTAGATACTTAAATGATGGTAGTTTTGGTATTACTGGGGAATGCAAAGAAATTAATTCTGAGGATGTTGATTTACTTGAAAATCACAAATTTGAAGAAGTTCAAACTATATTTTGGAGAAACTCAAACCTTAATTTTAATAACTCCTTATTTTTAATTAAGTCTTTAGATGAAAAACCTCAAGAACATTGGCTTAGAAAAATTTATGAACGTGAAGATGAAAAAGCTTTAAAATTTTTTTTAAGAGATAAAGAATTTAATAAAGATAAAAAAGAATTTAAAGAGAAGGAGTTAAAACTCTTGTGGGAATGCTGCCAAATACCTGACTTTGTAAAAAAAACTTATGGCAATCATTATGAAGTGATTAATAATGTTTTTAAATCCTTGAATAGCAAGAAAGGAAAAATTGATGATAATTTTATGCATTTGCAATTAATGAAACTCAATAAATTTGAAGGAAATGTTGATTCTCTATCGAATAGAATTGCAAATGTTAGAACTTGGTCTTATGTTGCGAATAAAAATAATTGGGTAGAAAATCAAAATTATTGGATTGAAAAAACAAAAATATTAGAAGATAAACTTTCAGATAGACTTCATGAAGAACTTACAAAAACATTTATCGATAAAAGAGCGAGTGTCCTTGCAAGAGGTCTAAAACAAGATATGGAATTTCAAACTAAAATTTTAGAGAACAATGATGTAATGATTGATAATCTATTCATTGGAAAAATCAATGGTTTAAAATTAGAATTAGATTTAAAGAAAGGAGCTTTAGAAACTGATATTAAATCTCTTAAAAAAGCTGCAAGACAAACAGTAGGTCCTGAATTAGAAAAAAGAATTCAAAAAATTATAGATACAGGAATAATTGTATTAAAAGACGATTTCAAAATTTATTGGAATAATTCACCAATTGCACTTCTTACATCTGGTAAAGATTATTTGGAACCTAATTTTGAATTGATTGTTGATGATATTTTAGATCAAAGTCCAAAAAAAAAATTAATTAATTATATTGAAAAGTGGTTAAAAAATAGAGTCAACACAACTCTAAAAAGTCTGATTGACTTAAAGAACATTAATGAAAAAAACTCATCAATAAAAGCACTAGCTTTTCAACTTTATGAAAATAACGGTGTTTTAAAAAGAGAACAAGTTAGAGAATATCTTAAAAAAATGGATCAGAATGATAGAAAAATTCTAAGAGATATTGGAGTTAAATTTGGTAGATATCATATTTTTCTATATAAACTTATAAAACCTGAGGCAGTATCTTTGAGATCTCTGCTTTGGAAAAATTATCATCAAAAATATTTTGAATTAAACCCTCCAACTTTTGGCTTAAATTTTTTAGATGATATTAAATATAAAGATAGAAATTTTATGCTCTTATGTGGCTTTGAGAAAATTGATAATTTTTTTGTAAGAATAGATATATTAGAGAGATTATTTATGAAAATAATAAACACAGATGATAAAAAAGAAAAAGAAATAAAATTAATACCAGAAATGCTTAATTTATTAGGTTGCAATAAAGATAATTTTAAAAAACTTATAAAAAAAATGAATTATAATGTGGTAGAGAAAAACAATGAAATATTTTTTAAATATTCACCACCAAGAAAAATGAAGAAAACTTTCAACAAAAAAAGCACAAAAGAGAGTCCTTTTAAAATTTTAAAAAACCTAAATTTAAATTAAAAATGTTTTTTCAAAGTAGTGATAAAGATCATAAAAAAGAAGACCTTGTTAAAGTATGTGCTTTATTAATCCATGCAGCAAAAATTGATCAAGATTACTCTTTAAAAGAAGATGAAATAATTAAGCAAACTCTTTTAAAATTTGATGCTAAATCAGATGAATTAACAGAAATTATACACCAAGCTAAAAAAATTGAGGAAAATTCTAATCAAATTCTTAGTTTTACAAAAGAGGTAAAAAATATGCCGGAATTAAAAAAGATTAAAATTATTGAAGCACTATGGCAAATTGTTTATTCAAATAATCAAGCAGATATATATGAAACAAGCTTAATGAGACGACTAGCCGGGTTATTATATGTTGACAGCAAAACAATGGGCGATATTAAAGAACGAGTTAAAAAAGAATTTAAATGACTTACATCGTAAATGAGAATTGTATTAAATGTAAACTAATGGATTGTGTAGAGGTCTGTCCTGTAGATTGTTTTTACGAAGGAAAAAATATGCTTGTAATTAAACCTGATGAGTGTATAGATTGTGGCGTTTGTGAACCAGAGTGTCCTGTTGATGCCATTAAAGCTGATACTGAACCTGGAAGTGAAAAATGGTTAGATATCAATAAACAATATTCTGAGATTTGGCCAAATATAAGTGAAAAAAAAGATCCTCCTTCGGATCATGAAGAATATAAAGATGAAAAAAATAAGTTTGAAAAATATTTTAAAGAAAACATTTAAAAAAAAAACTAAAAAAAATACAACAAAAAAAAAGGTTGTTAAACCAAAGAAAAATATCTCCAAAAAGAAGAGTAAAGCAAAAGTTAAAAAAACAACTATTAAAAAACCCCTTAAAGTTGATACAAAAAATATAGCGACTAAATCAGAAAACTTAAGAATATCAAAAAGCAATGAAATTAAACCTGAAATTAAAAAAGTTAAAAAACAAGGAACTGAGAAAAGAGAATACAAAGTCAAAGATTTTGTTGTTTATCCTAAGCATGGTGTTGGTCAAATAATAGAATTTAAAAAGATAAATATCGGAGGTATTGATGTCGAGACATATGTCATTAAATTTGAAAAAGATAAAGCTAATGGAATGGTGCCAGTGAATAAACAATCACATCTCCGACCACTAGCAACTATTAATCAAGTTAATAAGTGTATTTCGATATTAAAAAGTAAACCCAAAATCAAAAGGTCTATGTGGAGTAGAAGAGCTCAAGAATATGAAGCAAAAATCTCATCTGGTAAAATATATGAACTAGCAGAAGTTGTGAGGGACTTAAATAAGGGTGATGATCTCATGGTAGATCAGTCATATAGTGAAAGACAACTTTTTGAAAAGGCATATGAAAGAATACTCTCTGAATTTAAAATAATTTTAAATATCTCTTTAGAGGATACTCAAAAAAAATTGGATAAAGCATTAAAAAGAAATATTGAAAACCAACCTAAAGTTTCAACTCCAGATCCAAAACCTTCTGAAAATGATCCTAGAGATGAAGAAATTTCAGATAACGAAGACCCTATAGAAGATTAAAAAAAAACGCCTCTCACACATCACGTTATGAGAAGCGTTTTTAATTAAAGAATACTAAGTTACTATCTTCTTCTTCTTTTCTTAGCTTTCTTTTTAGCTTTTTTCTTTTTAGCCGCTTTTTTTCTTCTCTTAGGCATCTTTAGCTCCCTTTTTTAGTTAGACGAATCAAATTGATTCGTTATTACCTTATTTTTATTTTTTTATACACGTTATGTCAATTCTTTAATTGAAATTAAATTTTTTAAAAATTTTTTTTATTTAAAATTTTTTTTTTAAATTTTAACATGCAAAAAAGTTAATGTTTATGCGCTTTATATTCAATTAATTTTATTTAATTAATAAAGTTTTTCTAACTCCTCTTTATATTTTTCTAAAATTTTTTTTCTTTTAAGTTTTAAAGTTGGAGTTAACATTCCATTTTCAATTGTAAATTCTTCTTTAATTAGTTTAAATTTTTTAACTTTTTCAATTATAGATAAACTTTTATTGAGATTTTCTAAAAAAAACTCAATTTCTTTTTTATTTTCTTCACTATCGCTTACAATTAAGGCTACTAAAAAAGTTTTTTTGTCTCCATAAACAAAACTTTGTTTGATTTTTTCATTTAAACAAAGAAGATTTTCGATTTTAGATGGTGAAATATTATCACCACCTAAATTAACAATTATTTCTTTTTTTCTATCGGTTATTTTTAAATTACCATCTTTTGTAAATTCACCAATATCACCTGTATAAAGCCAACCATCTTTTAAAATTTCATCTGTTTCCTCTTTCATATTCCAATAACCAAGCATCACATTTTCACCTTTTATTAGTATTTCTCCATCTTTAGCAATTTTTACTTGGTTAGTTTTAAATGGTGGTCCAACTGTCTCTATTTTAATTCTTCCAGGGATATTACAACTTACTACTGGCGAAGTCTCTGTTAATCCATACCCTTGCAAAGTTTGTAAACCAATAGAGTTTAAAAATTCACCAATTTTTTTATCCAACGCACCTCCTCCAGAAATAAAGGCTCTCAATTTTCCTCCAAATTGATTTTTAATTTTTTTTCTAACTAATATTTCGCAAAAAAAGTTAGTAATTTTTTCTTTAAAGTTAAGGTTCTCCTTATTCAAATTTTTAATTCCAAGTGAAATAGTGTTTTCTATTAATTTTTTTTTAAAACCTTTTTGTTTTGAAAAATTAAGTAAAATTTTATTATATAAATTCTGATAAAATCTTGGCACTGCTGTCATAATTGTTGGCTTTGCTATTGACATGTTTGGTATCAATTTTTCTAAACTCTCGGCATAGAAAATTTTTGCTCCAAGAAAAATTTGCACATATTGGACTGTATGTTCATATGAATGAGATAATGGGAGCCAAGTTAAAAAAATAGGATCATTTTTTCCAACAAGCGATTCTAAAATTTCTTGTGCACCCTCACAATTTGATAAAATGCCACCATGACTAAGCATAACTCCTTTAGGGTTACCAGTCGTTCCAGATGTATAAATAATACAGGCAAGATTTTTTCTCTTAAGATCTTTGTTATACTCCTGATATAAATTTAATGATTGATTTCGATCATAATTTTCCAATAAATTTTGAATACATTCAACTTTATCATTAAATTTTTCAAATGATATTACCCTGACTTCATTTGAAATAAATTTTTCTATTTTTTTAAATTGAACATCATTCGAAACAACGCATATTTTAGGTTTACAATCAGTTATAATGTGTTGATAATCTTTTTCTGAATATGTTGTAAATAATGGTACAGTTACACCCCCAGAATTCATAATTGCTAAATCTGCTATCAACCATTCAGGTCTGTTTTCAGATAGCAAAATACATCTATCACCAAAAGATAAGTTTTTTCTCAAATAATCTGATAAAATTATAATATCTTCTTTAACTTTCCTCCAAGTAAAAAAATTTTTTTGATTATCTTTCAATGATTTTAAAAATAATCTATTTGAATGAGGATTTAGTTCTTCATATTTTTTGAAAAAAAGTTCAACTAAACTATTTATTCTACTTAGTTCCATAATTTGGTGGGCGAAGAGAGAATCGAACTCTCACTCCTTACGAAACACGATTTTGAGTCGTGCGCGTCTACCAGTTCCGCCATTCGCCCAAATGACCTAACACATCGTTAATTGTTTAATAATTTATTAAATAGTATAAGAACTAAAATTATATTAAAACCAAAAAATGTTTAACTCTCTTTACAATAAATGTTTAAAATTGGCTGCTCATAAAAGCTCCAAGTACTATTTGGCAATTGTTTCTTTTATTGAAAGTTCTTTTTTTCCAATTCCTCCTGATGTGATGGTGGTACCAATGATTTTATCAAAAAAAAATGATTTTATTAAAATTTTTCTTATAACAACAATATTTTCTGTTCTAGGAGGTATTTTAGGTTATTTAATCGGATCTTTTTTTTTTGATATAGGAATGCAAATAATAAGTTTCTACGGTTATGAGGAAAATTTAATCAATGTTAAAAATAACCTGATAAATACCAAAGGATTCTTTGCTTGGCTTGGAATTCTTTTTTTAGCAGGATTTACACCACTGCCTTATAAAATTTTTACAATCGCAAGTGGACTAATAGGCTTCAATATTCTTATCTTTATATTAATCAGCTTAATCTCAAGAGGATTGCGTTTTTTTATTGTTTCTTATTTATCATACAAATTTGGAGATTTGTTCGATCATTTTATGCAAAAACATGGGTCTAAATGGTTTACAGTTTTTGGTATATTAATTGTTTTTATTGTAGTTTTAATTTACTCAATTTTTAAGTCTTATGTATAATTTTAAAATTTCATATTACCTAAAATTCATTTTCCTTATTAGTCTAATTTCAATAATTTCAGCTTATTTCATTGAATACATACTTGGACACCAGCCTTGTAATCTATGCTTAATAGAAAGAATCCCCTATGGATTAAGTATGATCTTAATAGCACTAAATTTTGTTATCTTTAAGAATGAAAGATTTATAACACTTCTTTTAATTCTAATCTTTGCATTTTCTTTTATCATATCATCTTATCATTTTGGAATTGAACAAGGTTTAATTCAAGAATCTACAGTGTGTAAAACAAAAGATGCCTTTGAAATCACCTCTAAAGAACAGTTATTAGAGCAATTACAAGTAAGAACCATAAGCTGTAAAGATGTGACATTTAGAATTTTTGGTTTTTCACTTACAACGTTTAATATAGTTATAAGTTTAATTTTAGTTGTTTTGCTTTCAAATATTTTTAATAATTATGAAAAATTCAAAAAATAAAATTGAAGAATTTATTAGAGTTGATCATGCTGGAGAGAGAGGTGCAGTTAAAATATATGAGGGTCAATTGTTAGCTTTAAATACTATAATTAAAGATGAGAGTTTAAAAAAAACTATTGAGGAAATGAAAATCCATGAAAAGGAACATTGTGAATTTTTTGAAAATGAAATCAAAAAAAGAAAAATTAGACCAACAAAGTTTTTACCCTTATGGGATTTGCTTGGAGTAGGGCTAGGTTTTGGATCAACTATTCTTGGAAAAAAAGCAGCTATGTTATGCACAGCCTCTGTTGAAGAAGTGATAGATAAACATTATCAAAGTCAAATAAATCAATTAGGCTCAGATGAAAAAAACCTAAAAAAAAAAATTATTAAATTTAGAGAAGACGAGCTACACCACAAAGATATAGCATACGAAAAAGGAGCTACAAAAAAAGGATTATATTCAATAATGGATAAAGTAATTAAAACAGGTTCGAAAATAGCAATAAGAATTTCAGAAAAAATTTAGATTTTAAGCCTCTAACTCAACATCCCAATATAGATAATCCATCCAGCTTTTATGTAGATAATTTGGTGGAAAATTTTTACCATTTCTATGCAAATCCTCAGTTGAGGGTTGATAAGGATATTGAAAAAGTTTCATTCCAGAAGTTTTTAAAAGTTTTCCACCTTTTTTTACATTACAATCTGAACAAGCTGTAACTACATTATCCCAATTGGTTTCACCACCTTTTGATCTAGGTAGTAAATGATCAAAAGTAAGTTCTTCTCCACTTCCACAATATTGACAGGAAAACTTATCTCTTAAAAATACATTAAATCTTGTAAAACTAGGTTTAGATTGTGGAACAATATAATTTTTTAAAGCAATAACACTCGGTAATTGCATATCAAATGATGGACTTCTTATAACTCTATCATAATTACTTACTATTATAACTCTGTCTAAGAAAACTGATTTGACTGTGTCTTGCCATGACCATAATGACAGAGGATAATAACTTAATGGTCTATAATCTGCGTTCAATACTAACGCTGGACACTTTTCCAATGAAACATTTTTTTCAATAAAATTATTCATAAGTTAATTCTAACTTAAATAAAAAATTATTTCAATAATAAGCAATTAATAAATTTTTTTTAAAATATAATTTAATGCTATACTTGATGCTTCAATAGGAATATGATGACCGCAATTTTTTATAAGATGTGTCTGAATATTTATATTATTTCTAATAAAGAAATCTTTTGCTTCTAACATAAAACTTGAAGAAACAATTTCATCTGCGTCACCATGAACCAATAAAATATCTGGGGAGGAATTCTTATTTGATTTTAAGTATTCTTCATTAATTATTTTTCCTGAAAAGCCAACAATACAATTGTATTTTTCATGAGAGGTTAAACCCAAATTTAATGATAACATACAACCTTGGCTAAATCCAGAAAGACAAATTTTGTTATTTTCTAAATTGAACTCATTTTTAATTTCAAAAATAAACTGATTTAATTTTATCTCCGCTTTTTTAACCTCTTCTAAAACATATTTCGGATCATCCTTTGTTAAATCAAACCACTGATATCCAGAGGGATTAATAGAGCATTTTTCATGACCATTAGGACAAATAAAAATTGTATTTGGCAAGTGTCTTTTCCAATTTAGAGATAACATACTTATGTCTTTGCCATCACCTCCATATCCGTGAAGAAGAATAATGGCATTCTTAATGAGTGTATTATCTTCAGGTTTTATAATTTTTGTGTCTAGACAAAATGTCATACTTTATTATTTATGTTTTTTTATTTTAAAAACAACTTACAATATAAGCATGTTTTCTGGAATTATATTAAAAGTTTTATCAATAACATTATTAATCATAGTTGCAATTGTGCTTATTCTAGGAATTGGAACTTTGTTTAAAGGTGGAGAAACAAGTAAAAAATATTCAAATAAGTTAATGCAATTAAGAGTCCTGTTGCAATTTTTAGCTATTCTTGCATTAGTCGGTTTTGCTTATTTTTTTAAGAATTAATTAAAAGATTTTAACCATTCTAAAAATTCTTTATCTTCAAAGTCTGTTGAACCAATAATTCTAGCAAACTCCTCACCGTCTCTATTTATAAAAATAGTTGTTGGAATGCCTCTTAATGAAAATTTTTTAGTTAAATTTACAGATTTGTCAAAATATAATTCTAGGTTATTAATTCTAAGATCCTCAAAAAAATTTTTTGATTTTTTAATACTTTCGTTTCCAACATTTATAGGAAAAATTTCCAATTTATCAAAATTTGAGTTAATTTGTAATTTATCTAATGAGGGCATTTCTTCTTTGCATGGAGCGCACCATGTTGCCCAAAAGTTTAATAGAATTAGATTACCATGATAGTTATTTAAATTTATTTGTTTATTTTTACTGTCTAGAAATGTTATGCTATCATGTTTTTTTAATATCTTGTTAATTACTAGATTTTTAACATTTGGATTTTCATTAGCGAAAGAGTTTGATATTAAAAATATAAATATTATTAAAATTCTCATATTAAATAGGTATAACTAATTATCATGCTAAAAAATAAAAACAATAAAGCAATTTGGAACACAAGAATTAAAAGGAAAACTTCCACTTTTTTTCAAAAAGTTGGAGGCTCTCTAAATATTGATAAAAAACTTTATAAAGAAGATATAATTGGTTCGATCGCTCATGTTGAAATGCTTTTTAAACAAAAAATTATATCTTTTAAGGTTAAAAACAAGATTATTTATGGATTAAATAAGATAGAAAAAGAAATCTCAAAAAATAAATTCAACTTTGATAAAAGTCTAGAAGATATTCATATGAATATAGAAAAAAGATTATTTGAAATTATAGGTAATGAAGCTGGATACGTTCATACTGCACGTTCTAGAAACGACCAAGTTATTACTGATGTTAAGCTTTGGATGAAATCGGCAAATATGGAAATAAATAGAAATTTAGATAGATTGATTAAATCTACATTAAAATTAGCAGAAAAAAATATTGAGACAATTATGCCAGGTTTTACACATTTAAAAAATGCTCAGGCAATATCATTTGGTCATTATCTAATGGCCTATATCGAAATGTTTATTAGAGACAAAAAAAGATTTCAACATAATATGGAAAGTTTAAATGAAAATCCACTTGGTGTCTCTGCATTAACAGGAACATCTTTTAATATAGATAGAAATTACACTACAAGAAAATTAGGTTTTAAAATTCCTACGAATAATTCTATTGATACAGTATCTGATAGGGATTTTGTATTAGATTATTTATATAGCTGTTCAACATGTGCGATGCATATTTCTAGAATTTCAGAGGAATTAATTATATGGAATTCTGATGCCTTTAATTTAATTAAACTGTCAGATAAAATCGTAACTGGCTCATCGATTATGCCACAAAAAAAAAATCCAGATCTTCTTGAATATATAAGAGGAAAAACTGGTGTGATGTATGGTAATTTATTTTCAATGTTAACAATACTTAAAGGACTCCCATTATCATATTTTAAGGATCTTCAAGATGATAAGGAGATCATATTTAAAACTCATGATACTATTATTAACTGTATAAAAATTTTAAATGAAATTTTAAACAATCTTTATCCAAATAAAAAAAGAATGTTAGAGCTCACAAATAAAGGTTATATCACAGCTACAGATTTAGCGGATTATCTTGTTAAAAACCATGAAATGTCATTTAGAAAAGCTTATCAAAAAACAGCTGAAATAGTTAATTATGCAGAAAAAAAAAGTAAACAATTAGGAGACCTTAAAATTGATGAGTTAAAAAAAATTGAACCTAAATTGAAAGAAGATGTATTGAAAGTTTTTAATCTTAAAAATTCTGTCAATTCAAAAAAATCTTTTGGAGGAACATCTTTTGATAATGTTAAAAAAATGATAAGTAAATATAAGAAAATAATATGATAAAAAAAATTTATGTAGTACTCGTTTTAACCCTTTTAATCACTTCATGTGGAAAAAAAGGTGATCCTAAGTATGAGGAATTAAAATCTAGCATATATTACACCAAAGATGATGCGGTGGTATGAAATATAAATCAAAGAATTATTTAATTGAAAATTTTAAAGTAAATTTTTTAGCAGAAAAATTCAAAACTCCTTTATATTGCTACTCATATAAAAAAATAAGAGATAATATAGAGACATTTAAAAAAATATTTAAATCAGTCAATCCTATTATTTGTTTTGCAGTTAAAGCAAACCCAAATAGAAAAATTTTAAATGAAATTGGAAATATGGGATTAGGTGCAGATGTTGTTTCTATTGGTGAATTAATGAAAGCTATAAAATCAGGTATTAGACCAAATAAAATTGTATTTTCCGGTGTGGGAAAAACTTACGATGAAATAAAATATGCAATTCAAAAAAAAATTCTTCTAATTAATGCAGAATCTAAGAGTGAAATTATTACGATTGAAAAAATAGCTAAAAATTATAAAATTAAAGTCAACATAGGAATTAGGTTAAATCCAAATACAGATGCAAAAACAATAAAACAAATCTCAACAGGAAAAAAAGAAAACAAATTTGGTGTATCTGAAAAGATTTTTTTAAATTTAACAAACTACGTAATAAATTCTAAATATTTAAATTTAAAATGTTTAAGTGTGCATATCGGTAGTCAAATTCTTGAGATAAAACCTTTTGAAAAGATGTTAAAAACTTTAGATAAAGTAATCAACAAAACCAAATTTAATTTTGAATATATCGATTTAGGGGGTGGAATAGGTATAGATTATGAGAACAACAATAAAAATCTTGATCTAAAAAAATATGCAATTTATATAAAAAAATTTCTTAAAGGAAAGAAATCAAAAATTATTTTTGAACCAGGTAGATCTATAGTTGGTAACTCAGGTGTTTTAATATCAAAAATTATTTATATTAAGGAAGGTTACAAAAAAAATTTTATAATATTAGATGCAGCTATGAACGATTTAATGAGACCGGCTTTATATAATGCAAGACATAGAATTATTCCAGCAGTTAAAAATAATTTAAAATCAAATAAGGTTTATGAATTTGTTGGTCCTATATGTGAAAGCACTGACAAATTTTCTACTTTATCCAAATTCCAAAAATTAAATGAAAAAGACTTAGTTGTAATATGTGATGTAGGTGCATATGGGATGTCTTTAAGTTCGAATTATAATTTAAGACCAAAAGTGGCAGAAATATTAATTAAAAACTCAAAAATGCACATTATGAGTAAAAGGCAAAATCTAAAAGACTTAATATAATTTTTTGATTAAATGTTTAGAAGTTTTTTATTTTCAATATCTTTTTATATTGGAATAATCATTATCTCAATACTATTTATTCCATCTTTTTTCTTACCACAGAAATTCGCGCTATTTGGTGGAAAGTTAATGGGTTATTGGTCTATTTTTTGTTTAAGAATTTTTTTATCGACTAAAATAGTTGTCAAAGGAAAAGAAAATATTCTTAAAGACAAAAAATTTTTTATTGCCTGCTCACATCAGTCAATGTTTGAAACTTTTTACCTTCAAACTATTTTTAATTCACCTGTTTTTATATTAAAAAATGAACTTCTTGGTATTCCAGTTTTTGGGTGGTATTTAAAAAAAATTGGATCTATCTCAATAAAAAGGGATAAAGTTACAAAAGAAAACCTAGGATTTTATGATGATATATTAAAGATAGTTAATAAAACAAATAGGCCATTAATTATCTTTCCTCAAGCAACTAGAGTTTTGCCATCTGAAAGACCTCCATTTAAAAAAGGCGCATCAAAAATATATGAGCAATTAAGAATATTTTGCCAACCTATTGCAATAAACTCTGGTTATGTTTGGCCGAAAAAAGGTTTAAAAATTTCAAATAAAGTGATTACAATTTCAATTCTTAATCCAATTCCCCCTGGATTAACGAAAGAAAATTTCAATTATAGTCTTGAAAAAAGTATTTATAGTGAGCTAGATATTTTAGATTAACCTTTCATAGGCATAACAACGTAAATACTGTCAAAATCACCTGGGTCTTTGATTAATGCTGGTGACCCAGTATCATTAAGAAAAATCTCAATATTTTCTCCATCAATTTGTGATGCTACGTCTATTAAATACCTTGAATTAAAACTAATTTCTAAATCATAATCGAATTTTACTGTAAGTGTTTCTTTACCATCACCACTATTAGCATTGTTTACGGATAGATCTAATGTGTTTTTTTTTAAATTAAATTTTACACCATCTTTTTTATCAAATGAAACTGATGCTACTCTATCAACAGAATTCTGAAATAATCTTAAATCAATTTCTAATTTTTTTTGATTATTTTTAGGTATAACTTGAATGTAATTTGGAAATTTACCATCAATTAATTTTGATATCAAAATAGTTTTATCTAATTCAAACTTAATCTTTGATTTTAAATTAGAAATTTTTACCTCTCCATCGTAATTATCTAATAATGAGCATAATTGAAAAATTGTTTTTTTTGGAAGTATAATAGGTTCAAAACTAATTTTACTTTCTAGTCTTATTTTTGATATTGACATTCTGTGGCTATCAGTGGCAACAGCTGTAAGAAAATTTTTCTCTTCAACTTCAGTTTGATGCAAATATATCCCACTAAGATAATGTCTTGTTTCATCATTAGAAATTGAAAACTTACATTTATTCAATAATTTTAGAAATTGTTTTGATTTAATTGTAAATTCGTCTTGTTTAAAATTTTCATCAGTAAGAGGAAATTCTGAGGCACTTATACAGTTTAAATTAAAAATTGATTTATCAGACTCCAAATTCAACTTACTTCCATCTGTTAAATTTAAATTTATTTTTTTTCCTGAGGAGAATTTTCTTACGATATCATACATAATTGATGAAGTGGTTGTTGTTTTTCCTTCTTCAAAAACTTCAATATTATCAATTTGATGTATAAATATTAAATCTAAATCTGTGGCAGTAATAGTTAATTTAGAATTTTCTACATTTAATAATATATTAGATAAAATAGGAAGTGTGCTTCTTTTCTCAACTACACCTTGACAGTAATTTAATGCAAGTTGAAGGTCTTGCTGATTAACGTTAAATTTCATTTTCTCTATTATTATACAATATCTGAGTTTTTAATTTATTTATATTATCAATTATTTCTGGGTCCTTCTCTTTCAATTTTTCTATAGTTTTGACCGAATGAATAATAGTAGTGTGATCTCGATTTGAAAATTCTCTACCAATTTCTGGTAAAGATTTAGATGTTAATATCTTTGTTAAATAAATTGCAGTTTGTCTAGGCCTTACCAAGTATCTAGAACGTCTTGATGATAACATTTCATTCTTACTAATCTTAAAGAATTTACATACAATTGTTTGTATTAAATCAATTGTAACTTTGTTTTCATGAAGATTTAATAAATCTTTTAAAACAATTTTTGTTTCTGCTAAATTAGGAACTTTATTATATATTCTTGAGAAAGAAACTATGCGGTTAACAGCACCAACTAATTCTCTCACACTTGTAGTAATTTCAGTACTTATAAAATTTTCAATTTCCTTAGATATCTTTAATTTTTCAGAATATAAACTCGTCAATTCTTGAGTTTTTTTTTCAACTACTTTTCTTCTAAGCTCATAATCAGGTTTTTGAATATCAACAACTAAACCACCAGAAAATCTAGATTTAATTCTCTCTTGGATTCTTGAAAGTTTGTTAGGCGCTCTATCAGCTGAAACTATAATTTGAGAACCTTTATCTAATAAAGCATTAAACGTATGGAAAAATTCTTCCTGCATTGCTTCTTTGCCATTCATAAATTGAATATCATCAATTAACAAAATATCAGTGTTTCTAAAATACTCCTTAAATTTTACCATTTCATTAGCTTTAATTGACTTTACGAATTGATACATGAATCTCTCAGCTGAGATAAACATTACTTTATTTTTTTTCTTCAATTCAAAACCTATTGAATTTAGTAGATGAGTTTTTCCCATTCCAACACCACCATAAATATATAAAGGATTATAATAACTAATATTTTCTGAAACTTTTAGTGAAGCCTCAAAAGCAAGCCTATTACTTGAACTTGTAATAAAGTTTTCGAACCTTTTATTAGGATCTATACGATTATATTGTAAATAAGAGTCTTTTATAAATGAAATATTTTGCTTATTTTCAAGAGTAACAAAATTATTACTATCAAAATTTTCTTCTTTTTTATTATTTTCTATAATCTTAAATTCTATTCTTGTTATATCTTTTTTAAAATTTTTAATTATTTGTAATATCTGATCTAAATAACGAGATGTAATCCAATCCCGAATAAATCTAGTAGGTACTGAAAGCAACAAATAATCATTAAACTCCTCAATGAAGTTTATTTTTTTGAGCCAGCTCTCATAAATATCTTTTCCTAGTTTTTGTTTCATTTCTTTTTGAACAAAGCCCCAGTCTAAATTTTCTGTTTTTAAATTATTTAAATTTTTATTAAAAAAAGTATTATTCATAAATTATTGGAAGAATCTCAGTTAGAAGTATTATAAAATTATTGCAACAAATAATTTTAAAAATTAAAAAAAAAATAAAATCTATGATTGAGTATTAATCTTTTTAATTGAAAAATTTTTTTTTTATAAACTTAATTTAAAATTATAAATAAAATTATTAATTGAAAAGACTAGATATAAATATTTACTAAATCTAAATATTGTATTAAAAAAAACTTTTAATATAGATTTTGTAGTTCCTGAGGTTGTATAATTGAGAACAACCAACAGTATATTCTATTTTAAAGAGAAGCAATTTTTTTTGTAATTCTTGAGACGTTTCTTGAAGCGTTTTGTTTTTTAATTATTCCTGTTTTTGCAATCTTCATTAATTCAGAATTCAACTTAGGTAAGAATTTGAGAGCTTCCGATTTATTTTTACTTTCAATCAAAAGACTCATTTTTTTTAGAGCATTTTTATATCTGCTTTTTCTTGCTCTATTAACACTAGATTGTCTTGTAATTCTTCTTATTCTTTTAATTGCAGATTTTGTGTTGGCCATAATGGCAGGGGTATAACTTGTGAATTTATCTCGGTCAATCAAATAATTTGTTATTTTTGACAAAAATTACAAAAGAATGTTGACCTATTATTTATAATTTTTTTTTTGATTATTCCATTACAGTTCAACCTCTTACAATTAAGGCCTTCTCTTTGATAAACTTTAAAATCTTTTTGAAACCCTCCCTCCTTTCCAGAAATATTCCTAAAATTTCTAATACTTGATCCGCCTTTGAATATTGCGATTTTGAGTACTTTTCTTGAATTAGTTAAAATTTTTTTACATTCATCAATACTAAGATTATTTGCTTTTTTATCTGGTTTAATTTTACTTAGGTATAAAATTTCACTTGCATAAATATTGCCTATACCAGAAACAAAATTCTGATCTAATAAAAAGTTTTTTATATTTTTTTTTTTACCCTTTAAGTAATAATAAATATATTTAAGATTAAATTCTGAATTAAATGGTTCTGGCCCAAATTTTTTAAACCTTTTTTTAAGTTCATTAATATCTTTTAAAATTTCAAAAAAACCAAATCTTCTAGGGTCATTATAAACTAATCTAAAATCATCAAAAATAAATTCAATATGATTATGTTTTTTTGGTAACATTGGAAAACTATAAAAGCTAGTATTAGTTTGATAATTTGTTTTTCTCTTATCAATTAAATGAATTGTTCCTGACATGCCAAGATGAATAAGACAAATAAAATTATTTGATAAAAATAAAATCAAATACTTCGAAAATCTCTCTATCCTTTTAATTTTTTGATTTTTAAAGAAACTTTCGAAATTATTTTTTACTTTAAATCTTAAATTTCTGTTTTTTACTATTACTTTTTTAACGATTTTTTGCTTTATCTTTTTATCAAGCGACTGTCTTACTGCTTCTACTTCTGGTAATTCTGGCATTTAATATTATATTGAACGTATTAAATATTTTATGCAACAGTATCTTCAAAATAAAAAAGGACTTGTTCAAGGTGTATTTGACAAAGTCTATGATAAATACGACTTAATGAATGACATAATGTCATTGGGAGTTCACAGAACATGGAAAAAAAATCTTATTAATATGATGAACCCCTCTATAAATCAAAATTTAATTGACGTTGCTTGTGGTACTGGTGATATAGCAAAATTGTTTTTAAAACTAGTTGATCATAATTCGCATATAACTTGCGTGGACCCAAACAAAGGTATGATAAAAAAAGGTAAAGAAAAATTAATACATTATAAAAATTTAAATTGGATAGTTTCTTCTGCAGAAAATCTACCAATTGATGATAATAAGTTTGATTTTTACACTATAAGTTTTGGCCTAAGAAATACCAAAGATATAATGAAAACATTAAAAGAAGCTTACAGAGTTTTAAAGCCTGGAGGCAGATTTTTGTGCCTTGAGTTTTCAAAAATACATAATTCAAACTTAGATCTTATTTACAAAACTTTCTCAAAAATTATACCTAATATTGGAAAAATCATTGTGGGTGAAAAAGAACCATACGAATATTTAATTCAAAGCATCGAGAATTTTATTAATCAAGATGAATTGATTGATCTCATGAGGCAAAGTAATTTTGAAAAATGCAATTATAGAAATCTATCTGGTGGTATAGTTTCAATACATAGTGGATGGAAAATTTAATGATTTCAAAATTAATTATACTTTTTAAACTTGGAAGAAAAGTTGCAAAATCAGATATACTTGAAATTACCTCAAAATTTCAAAAACCTCCTTTGGCAGTAAAAATATTATTTAAAATTTTATCCTTCTCTTTTTCTGGAAAAAAACAAAAAGAAACAAATAAAGATATTGGTGAAAGATTATCAACTTCTCTTGAAACAATGGGAACAACTTTTATCAAACTTGGCCAATTTTTAGCTACAAGACCAGATATTATTGGAGAAGAATTATCAAAAAAATTAGAAAACTTACAGGATAAACTACCTCCTTTCTCACTACTTGAGGCAAAAGAGATAATCAAAAATGATTTAGGAGAAGATACATACAATTCAATAATTGATTTAAGTGATCCTGTTGCTGCAGCTTCTATAGCACAAGTTCACAAAGCACAAATAAATGATAATGGCACAATAAAAGATGTAGCCATCAAAATTCTTAGACCAAATATTAAAAAAATCTTTAATGAGGAAATAGATGCAATGATGCTATTTGCTTTTTTAATTGAGTCTTTCATAAAAAAAACAAAAAGGTTGAAACTAGTTGAGGTAGTTTTTCTTTTAAAAGAAATAACAAATCTTGAAATGGATCTACGTTTTGAGGCAGCAGCTGCAAATGAATACTCTGAAAATACCAAAAATGATGTTGGCTTTAGAGTTCCTCATATATATTGGAATTTTACAAGTGAAAACGTAATGACACTTGATTGGGTAGATGGGGTTTCAATAAGAGAAACTGAACAATTAAAAAAGAAAAATTTTAATACTGAAAAGATCGCAGAAGATATAATTCAAAACTTTTTAAGACATGCTGTAAGAGATGGTTTTTTTCATGCAGATATGCATCAAGGAAATATATTTATAGATAACAATGGTCATATCGTTCCAATTGACTTTGGCATAATGGGTAGATTAGATAAAATGAGCAAACGATTTCTTGCTGAAATATTGTTTGGTTTTATACAAAGAGATTATCGTAAGGTTGCTGAAGTACATTTAATAGCAGGACTTGTCCCTAAAAAGGTACCTATTGATGATCTTGCTCAAGCCTTAAGGTCTATTGGAGAGCCTATTTTTGGGCAAGCTGTAAAAGATATTTCTGGTGGAAAATTATTAAAGCAACTATTTGATGTGACAGAAAAATTTAATATGCAAACGCAACCTCAACTTCTTATGTTGCAAAAAACAATGGTTGTTGTCGAAGGTGTGGCGAGAAAATTAAATCCTAATACAAATATTTGGACAACTTCAAAACCCGTACTTGAGAATTGGTTAAAAGAGACAAAAGATCCGATGACCACAATAAACGAAACAATACAAACTACATCTGAAGTAATTAAAAGGCTGCCTGAATTTCCTGAGATAATGGATAAAGCGAATCAAGCATTAACATATTTAGCAAGTGGACAGATTCCGCAAAACTCAAATTCTTACACTGCTTTAAATACAAAAAAAATGGAAATGATTTCTTTTAGAAACCAGTCTATTATTGGTTTATTAGTCCTTGTAATTTTTGGTCTATTGGTATTTTAATTCAAACGATGAATAATTTGAATAACAAAAAAATTTTACTTATAATTTGTGGTGGAATAGCTGCTTATAAAAGCCTTGAAATAATAAGACTTCTTAAAAAAAATGGTGTAAAAATAAAAACAATTCTTACCAAAAGTGGTTCTGAATTTGTAACACCTCTTTCAATTACTTCTTTGTCTCAATCAAAAGTTTATCAAAATCTTTTTAATATAGAAAATGAAGCAGAAATGGATCATATCAGTCTTTCAAGGTGGGCAGATCTTATTCTAATAGCTCCAGCAACTGCCAATACAATATCAAAACTTGCAAACGGAAACTCTGATGATTTAGCTTCTACTGTTGCTCTTGCTTCAAACAAAAAAATTTTTATTGCTCCTGCAATGAATGTGAGAATGTGGAATCATCAATCTACTAAACAAAATATAAATAAACTAAAAACTTATGATTATAAGTTGATTGGTCCTGAAATTGGAGATATGGCATGCGGCGAATATGGTGAAGGAAAGATGTCAGAACCATGGGTGATAATAGAAGAAATAGTGAAATATTTTGATAATTTAAAAATGAACAATAAATTTAAAGCTATTATAACTGCTGGACCTACAAATGAATATATTGATCCAGTAAGATTTATTACAAACAAATCAAGTGGTAAGCAAGGTTATGAGATTGCAAAATCTTTGTCTAAAGAGGGGTTTGATACCACCTTAATTTCTGGACCCACGAATTTAGAGATAAATAATGAAATTAAATTATTAAAAGTTGAAACTGCAGAAGAAATGTTTCAAGCAACACTTAATAGTTTACCAGCAGATGTTGCAATATTTTCAGCAGCAGTAGGTGATTTCAAAATAAAAAAAGCTTTTAAAGAAAAAATAAAAAAAATAGATAATCTCAATTTAGAATTTGAGAAAAATATAGATATTTTAAATTATGTTTCTAATCATAATTCTTTAAGACCAAAACTTGTTGTTGGTTTTGCTGCAGAAACTAATGATTTAGAAATATGTGCAAAAAAAAAATTAAATGAGAAAAATTGTGATTGGATAATTGCCAACGATGTATCAAATAAAAAGATTGGATTTAATTCAGACTTTAATGAAGTATCAATTTTTTATAAAAATAAAAAGTTTGACAAACTTAAATTTAAAACCAAATCTGAAATTTCAGATCAAATAGTAGAAAAAATTATTAATCATTTAAACTAATGGTTAAAGTTTTAATCAAAAAATTAAATCCACTCGTTCAATTACCTTCGTACAAAACAGATGGAGCGTCTGGAATGGATTTAATGGCTTATCTGGAAAAACCAATTAATTTAGAGCCAGGAAAATCTTGTCTTGTTTCAACTGGATTATCAATTGCATTCCCTAAGGAATATGAAATTCAAATTAGACCGAGATCTGGATTAGCAGCAAAAGATAATATCAGTGTCTTGAATACTCCTGGAACGATCGATAGTGATTACAGAGGTGAACTTAAGATTATTTTATTTAATCATGGTAGTAAGAATTTTATAATTCATAATAACGATAGAGTTGCTCAAATGGTTTTGACACCAATTATAAAAATGGAATTAGAGGAAACAAATGAACTACCAGAATCTGTGAGAGGTCAAGGAGGCTTTGGTTCAACTGGTAGATGAAAAGTAGTTTAAATAAATCTCAAATCGAAAGATTTTCAAGACAATTAGTTCTAAAAGATATAGGCGCAAAAGGACAAAAAAAAATTTTATCCTCAAAAATCTTAATTGTTGGTGTTGGTGGTCTTGGGTGCCCTGCTGCAGAAAATCTTGTCAGAGCTGGTATTGGAACAATTGGGTTAATAGATAATGACATTGTAAATCTTTCAAATATTCATAGACAAAGCTTATTTAATTCTAAAGATTTAAAGAAAGCAAAAGTTAATATAGCAGCAAAAAAACTTAAAGAAATAAACCCAAGAACAAAAATCAAAACTTACAATTTTAGACTTGATAAAAACAATATTGAAAAAATAATCAAAGATTATGAACTTATTATTGATGGTTCTGATAATTTTAAAACTAAATTCTTAATCAATGATTATTGCTTAAAACTCAAAAAAAAGTTGGTTGCTGGTGCTATTAGTAAATTTGATGGTCATATATTTACATTTGATTTTAAAGATAAAAAAACAGCTTCGTTAAAGAATTTTTATCAAGAAAAAGAAATTACTGACGATATCTTAAATTGTGAATTTGAGGGTGTTCTTGGTACAACTGCAACAATAGTAGGAACCACTCAAGCGAATGAAGCTTTAAAGATGATAATCGAAATTGGTAAGACATTAAAAAATCAAATTTTAATTATAGATCTGTTAAATCTTAATTTTAGAAAAGTTAAATTTAGAAAAAGATCAGATAAAATTAGATAATGCAAAAATTTTTTTTCTTAGTTATAATTTTATTCTTTTTTCCCTTAAATATTTTTTCAGATGAAATTTATCTTTCATTAAAAAAGAATAAAGTAAACGTGAGATATGGTCCAAGTTTTGATTCACCAATAAAATACATATATAAAAAAATTAATCTACCAATCAAACAAATTGATAAAAAAGAGAACTGGAGAAGAATAATTGATTTCAAGAATAATAGTGGATGGATTCATTGGTCACAATTAAAAAAAATAAATTCAATAATTCCTCTTGAGGATAAAATACTATTTAAAGAACCAACAAATTTTTCAAGACCAGTAGCTAAAATAAAAAAGGGGAGAATTTTGATTTTAATAAAATGTGAAAATAACTGGTGTAAAATAAAAACTGATGATTTTAATGGTTGGATAAAAAACCAAAACGTTTGGGGCAAACTGCCTTCTAATTAAAAGGATCCTCTAAAACACAAGCCACGAGATGTATTCTGGCTTGTTCTCCACCATTAAAAAAATTATGATATTTCGTATTATTTGTTATCCAGACCTTGCCATCAGCAGGCAAATGTTTTGCAACATTTTCTATTACCATTGAACAGCCTTTATTAGTTATAATCGGCACATGCAGTCTACATTCAGGATCTTTATGCCAACTTAGTGTTGATCTTGGCTCTTTCAACAACAATCTTACTCTTCCAAGCTTAAATCTTTTGCTTAATGTTTCATAAACTTCTTTAAAATATGTTTGCTCAAATTCAGGAACTAGTTGGGTATATTTTGACTCGTCAATTTCTACATCTCTAGAAACTTCCTTGCCAGTTTCATCAGCTATCGTCCAGTATCTTCCTCTGATATTACTTCCTTTAATAGAGTTTTCATCATCTGGAATTTGGTTTATCGGTATTGCTCCAAAATGAGTAACACCTGGTGAATTAAATTTTTTTAATTTCAGAATTTTATTTAAATCATCTCTTAGCTTTGAAATATCAAAATTTAGATTTGGAACCTCGTAAAAATCCTCAAAATTTGTTGTTGCCATGTAGCTTTATCTTTTTTTCAAATTTAATTTAACTTCAAATCAAATCGATCCGAATTCATAACTTTTACCCATGCAGCTATAAAATCGTTAACAAATTTTTCACCTGAGTCCTCACAAGCATAAACTTCTGCTAGTGCTCTTAGTTGAGAATTTGAGCCAAAAATTAAGTCAACTCTTGTCGCTTTCCACTTGGTTTTTTGAGTTTTTCTATCTTTTCCAACAAATTTTTGCTCTGATTTATCTTCCTCTTTCCATGTAGTATTCATATCTAATAGATTTACAAAGTAATCGTTAGTAAGAAAACCAGGTTTATTTGTAAAAACACCATAATTTGAACCATCATAGTTAGTATTTAAGACCCTCATACCACCTATAAGAACAGTCATTTCTGGTGCAGTCAAACCCATCAATTGTGCTTTATCAACCAATTTTTCTTCTGCTGAGACATTTGAAGCTCCGCCATTTAGATAATTTCTAAAACCATCTGCCTGAGGCTCAAGAAGGCCAAAAGAATGAATATCAGTTTGATCTTGTCTTGCATCTCCTCTACCTGCTGAAAATGGAACACTAACTTTATGCCCTGCTTTTTTAGCAGCCATCTCAATACCAACACCACCTGCTAAGACAATTAAGTCTGCCATTGATACACTTTTCTTTTTATTATCAAACTGATCTTTAATTTTACTTAAAGCTTTAACCACAGTTGATAATTTCTTAGGATTATTCACAGCCCAGCTTTTTTGTGGTTCTAGCATTATTCTTGCACCGTTAGCACCACCTCTTTTATCTGATCCTCTAAAAGTTGAAGCTGATGCCCATGCAGTAGAAACTAAATCTGAAATTGATATTTTTGATTTAGAAATTTTGTTTTTTAAATCTTTTATATCTTTTGATTTAAGTTTATACTTTGGTTTATCAATTGGATCTTGCCAAATTAAATGCTCTTTTGGGACTTCACTACCTAAGTAACAAACTCTTGGACCCATATCTCTGTGAGTTAATTTAAACCATGCCCGAGCAAATGCATCATGAAACTCCTTAGGGTTTTGATGAAAATGCTTTGTAATTGGTCCATAACTTGGGTCAACTTTCATTGATATATCTGTTGTTTGCATCATTGGTGGATGAAGCACACCTTTTTGATGCGCATCAGGAACCATTTTAATTTTTTGGCCATTTTTCTTTGGAGTCCATTGATGAGCTCCAGCTGGACTTTTTGTTAATTCCCAATCATGACCGTATAAACAATCTAAATAACCCATATCCCATTTAGTAGGATTTTGAGTCCAAGCACCTTCTATACCACTGCTTATTGTGTCGACACCTTTTCCAGATTTATATCCACTATTCCATCCAGTAGACTGGTCTTGAAGCTTTGAAGCTTCTGGATCTGGACCTTTGTGAGACTCTGATGCAGCTCCGTGAGATTTTCCAAATGTATGTCCTCCAGCTACTAAAGCTGCTGTCTCATAGTCGTTCATAGCCATTCTTCCAAATGTCTCTCTAATATCGTGTGCTGCTAATAATGGATCTGGATTTGCGTCTGGACCTTGTGGATTTACATAAATCAAACCCATGTGAGAAGCTCCTAATGGCTGCTCTAAATCTCTTTTTCCGCTGTATCTTTCTACACCTAACATTTCCTTTTCTGAGCCCCAATAAATATCATCTTCTGGTTCCCAGATGTCTGTTCTACCTGCACCAAAGCCAAAAGTTTTAAAACCCATAGAGTCTAATGCTACATTTCCAACCAATATAAATAAATCTGCCCATGAAATTTTTCTTCCATATTTTTTTTTGATTGGCCATAAAAGCAATCTTGCTTTGTCTAAATTTACGTTATCTGGCCAAGAATTAAGCGGAGCAAATCTTTGATTACCAGTACCGGCACCACCTCTTCCATCACCAGTCCTATAAGTTCCAGCCGCATGCCAAGCTAATCGGATAAATAGAGGACCATAATGACCATAATCTGCAGGCCACCATTCTTGTGAGTCTGTCATTAATTTTTTTAAATCTTTTTTTAACGCCTTGTAATTAAGTTTTTTAAATTCTTTCGCATAATTAAATTTTTTATCCATAGGGTTAGATAAATCAGAGTGCTGACTAAGTATGTTTAAATTTAAACTATTAGGCCAGAAGTCTCTGACTGTTTGACCTCTTCCTGCAGAAAATTTTGCAGGAGTGCCTGCTCCTGTGAACGGGCATTTACTTAATTCATTAGCTTTAAAAGATTTATTTTTTAGATTTTCAGTACTCATTTAATTTCCCATGTTAAATTTGATAATATTCCTACTTTATAATGGTTCTAAATAGCTGTCAATTGGTTAATAATGACGCTTAATAAACTTAATAAATTTGTAACTTAATCTTCAAGCTTTACCAGAACCTCAATAGACTTGATTTTCTTTCCATTAATTTTTCTTTTAATTTTTAAAGGTCCTACATCGGAATTTTCTAAGTCAATTAATTTCCCGTCTTTCAAATCATAAAAATGATGATGATCAGTAATATTTGTGTCAAAATAAGTCTGGTTTGAGTTAATCGGGATTTGTTTTAAATATCCTTTTTTTTCAAAAGCATGAACCGTATTATAAATCGTCGCTAATGATATTTTATCATCTATTTTATCTTTTATTTTCTTCTCCAACTCATTAATTGTAAAATGAAACGTCTTTTCAGTGTCAAACAATATCTCACAAATTTGAAGTCTTTGTTTAGTAGGTCGTAATCCGGAATTCCTTAATTTATCTGAATATTTCACAATTTAAGCGTATTGTTAGTTAAAATTATTCTAAACAAGTATGATAATTATATTATATATTGTTAAAATCAAGTAAATAAGAGTACTCAAATTTATGAAAAAAAACTCTTACTCATATGATGAGCTTATAAATTGTGGAAATGGGGGACTCTTTGGGTCTGGGAATGCCAAATTACCCCTTCCTCCAATGCTTATGTTTGATAGAATTACAGAAATTAATGATGATAATGGTGCTTTTAAAAAAGGGTCACTAAAAGCGGAATTAGACATTAAAAAAGATCTTTGGTTTTTTGATTGTCATTTTAAAGAAGACCCAGTGATGCCGGGTTGTCTTGGACTTGATGCTATGTGGCAACTAGTTGGGTTTTATTTAGGGTGGATAGGAAACCCTGGAAAAGGAAGAGCATTGGGAGTTGGAGCAGTGAAATTTACAGGAGAAGTTTTACAAAATATTAAGTTAGTAAAATATGAAATTGATATGAAAAAAATTATGTCTCCAGGAGGAACAACTGTTGGTCTAGCCAATGGGGTTGTTTTAGCAGATGGTAAAAAAATTTATTCAGCTGATAATTTAAAAGTAGGTCTGTTCAAATGATGAGAAGAGTAGTTATAACAGGAATGGGTATCGTTTCTTGTTTAGGAAACAATCAAGAAGAGGTTTATCAGTCATTATTAAATTCAAAATCAGGTATTTCTTTTTCTGAGGAATATAAAGAACATAATCTCAAAAGTCATGTTCATGGAAAACCAAATATTAAACTTGAAGATTATATAGACAGAAAAACAATAAGGTTTATGGGTTCAGGTTCAGCGTATAACTATATTGCGATGAAGGAGGCAATAAAAGATGCTGGCCTAGAAGAAAAAGAGGTAAGCAATATTAAAACTGGTATTGTAATGGGTTCTGGAGGTCCATCTATTGAAAATGTAATTTTAGCAGCAGATAAAACTAGAGCTAAAACTCCAAAATTAATGGGACCATTTATTGTTCCTAGAACAATGGCTAGCACAGCTTCAGCAACACTCGCTGTTCCTTTTAAAATTAAAGGGACGAACTACACAATGAGCTCTGCTTGTGCAACAAGTGGGCACTGTATTGGAAATTCTATGGAATTAATTCAATTAGGTAAGCAAGATATTATATTTGCAGGCGGTAGTGAAGAAATTCACTGGGCTATGACTGCAATGTTTGATGCTATGACTGCTTTATCATCAAAATATAATGATACACCCAATACAGCATCAAGGGCTTATGACAAAACTAGAGATGGTTTTGTAATAGCTGGCGGTGGTGGAGTATTGGTTCTTGAAGAATATGAGCATGCAAAAGCAAGAGGTGCAAAAATATATGCAGAATTAACAGGCTATGGAGCTACTTCTGATGGATATGACATGGTAGCACCATCAGGAGAAGGGGCAGTTAGATGTATGAAAATGGCAATGGCAACATCAAAAAATAAAATCGATTACATCAATACCCATGGCACATCTACTCCAGTTGGAGATATAACCGAACTTAATGCTGTTAAAAATACTTTCGGGGAAAAAATTCCAAAAATAAGCTCAACTAAATCTTTATCAGGTCATCCACTAGGTGCAGCATCAGTTCATGAGGCTATTTATTGTTTAATTATGATGAAAAATGACTTTATTGCTGGATCAGCAAATATTAAAGAAATGGATGAAGAAGCTAAAAAGTTTCCAATTGTTTCTAAAACTAAAACAGGAATAACTTTAAATACTGTGATGTCTAATAGTTTTGGTTTTGGTGGAACGAATGCTGCTTTAATCTTTGAGAAGGTTTAAATTATGAGTTTAATGAAAGGTAAAAAAGGTTTAATTATGGGTGTTGCTAACGAAAGATCCATAGCTTGGGGTATTTCGCAAAAACTTGCTGAAGCAGGTGCCGATCTTGCATTTACTTATTTAGGTGATGCATTAAAGAAAAGAGTAATTCCTTTAGCTGAAAAATTAAATTCAAAAGTTACTTTTAGTTGTGATGTAGAAAAAAAAGAGGAGATAGTTAAACTTTTTGAAGATATTAAAATACAATGGGGTGAAATTGATTTTGTTGTCCATGCAGTTGCTTTTTCTGATAAATCAGAATTATCAGGTGAATATTTAAATACCACCAGAGAAAACTTCTTAAGAAGTATGCTAATTTCATGTTTCTCATTTACTGAAGTTGCTAAAGAAGCTTCAAAAGTAATGAAACAAGGTGGAAGTTTACTTACTCTAACCTATGAATCTACTAAAGCAATTCCAAATTACAATGTAATGGGTGTTTGCAAGTCAGCATTAGAGGCAAGTGTAAAATATCTTGCAAGAGATTTGGGAGCTAAACAAATAAGAGTTAATGCAATCAGTGCTGGACCAATAAAAACTTTAGCTGCCTCTGCAATTGGTGACGCAAAATTTCTATATAAATGGAATGAAGACCATTCTTTCTTAAAAAGAAATGTTGATATACATGATGTTGGTAATTCTTCTTTATATCTTTTAAGTGAACTGGCAGCAGGAGTAACTGGTGAAATTCATTATGTTGATGCAGGTTATAATAAAGTTGGGATGCCAGATCCAAAAAATATTTCTTAGAATTTAAATGATAATTTGGATAGCTTCATATCCTAAAAGTGGAAATACTTGGATGAGATCTATAATAAATCAAATTTTATTCACAGATCCAAATGACCAAAAAAAAATTTTATCAAATCTGCAAAAAAATATTTCTTCTTATCCAGTTTTAAGTCATTTCAAGAACTTGGGTTCATCATTCAATAAAGATGAAGATTTTCAAAAAATCGATTACATAATTAAGAACTGGAAAATATCTCAGGATAAAATTAATACGAATAAAAATTTAAAGTTTTTAAAAACACATAATATTCTTACATCTATAAATTTAAATGGAGAAAAATATGATTTTACTAATTTAAAAAATACACTTGGAGTAATATATTTAGTAAGAGATCCCAGAAATATCATTACTTCACTTAAAAATCATTTTTTTTTTAAATCTTATGATGAAGCATTTAAAATGATGGTAGATAAAAAAAGATGGATAGGAACATCCAAAGGAAGAATACCTGAAGCTTTATCTTCATGGGATCAACATTACAATTCATGGAGTTTTTTTCCTAAAAATTATATTTTATTTAAATATGAGGAGATATTGTCTGATCCTAAAAAACAAATTAATCGGTTAATAAAATATTTACAAAAATTTTTGAAAATTAATATTGATGAAAAAAAAATTAATAAAATAATTTCAAATTCAAAATTTGAAAATTTTAAAGATTTAGAAAAAAAGGGTTTTTTTAATGAAAGAGCAATACATCCTGACACTAAGGAGGAAAAAAATTTTTTTTATTTAGGACCAGAAAATGATTATTCAAAATTACTAGATACTAAAACAAAAGAAAAAATTGAAAGTTTTTTTAAAAATACTATGATAAAGTTAGGTTACCTTTAATATTAATTAAAATTATGGAAATATTTATATTTTTAATATGCTTAATATTTGTGATTTATTATTTATTTAGACCCACATCTAAAAAAGAAGAGGATCAATTTGACGATAAAAATAATTGGCGAGGTGGTTTTTAACTTTTTATTCGGTTACTTGTTTCATTGAAAGTTTAACTTTACCTCTATCGAAACCAATCACTTTAACTTTTACATCATCGCCTTCTTTGACAACATCAGTAACTTTAGCAACTCTTTTATCTGCTAGTTCTGAAATATGAACAAGTCCATCTTGTTTTCCTAAGAAATTAACAAATGCACCAAACTCCATAATCTTCATTACTTTACCTGAATAAATTTTATTTAATTCAGCTTTTGCAGTTATGTCTTTGATCATTTGCATTGCAATATTTCTCGACTCTTCATCTGGAGCAGCAACTGTCACCACACCTTCATCATTTACATCTACTTTTGCACCTGATTTTTCAACAATCTCTCTAATTGTTGCACCACCTTTTCCAATTACAGCAGCAATGTCTTTCTTGTCAACATTGACTTGTTCCATTTTTGGAGTGTGTTTTCCAACATCAGATCTTGAAGCTGACAATGCTTTATTCATTTCTCCTAAAATATGAACTCTTCCATCTTTAGCTTGGCTTAATGCCTGCTCCATAATTTCAAATGTAATACCTGTAATTTTGATATCCATTTGAAGAGAAGTAATTCCATCTTTAGTTCCAGCAACTTTAAAGTCCATATCACCTAAGTGATCTTCATCACCTAAAATATCAGATAGAACACTAAAATCTTCACCTTCTTTAATTAATCCCATTGCAATACCTGCAACTGGCTCTTTAATTGGTACTCCTGCATCCATTAATGCTAAAGAAGTTCCACAGACAGTAGCCATTGAAGAAGAACCATTAGACTCTGTAATCTCTGAAACTACTCTAAAAGTATATGGAAACGCCTCTTTTGTTGGTAATGAAGAATTAATTGCTCTCCACGCTAATTTACCATGACCAATTTCCCTTCTACCAGTTCCAATTCTTCCAGTTTCTCCAACTGAAAAAGGAGGAAAATTATAGTGAAGCATAAATCGTTCTCTTTGAAGCCCATCTAGGCTTTCAATTCTCTGTTCATCATCAGATGTACCTAAAGTTGCAACAACAATTGCTTGAGTTTCACCTCTAGTAAATAATGCAGAACCGTGGGTTCTTGGTAGAACACCCACTTCACAAGAAATAGGTCTTACATCTGACAATCCCCGACCATCAATTCTATTTTTATTTTTTAGAATATCTGTTCTTACAATTGATTTTTCAAGATTTTTTAACTGGCTATTAACATCTAGATCAGTGTAGTTTTCATCTTCCTCATAAAGCTTTTTAGCTTTATCAGTAATCTCTGAAATTTGATTTGATCTATCTTGTTTGTCTCTTGTTGCAAAAGCTTTTTTAAGATCTTCTGTAAAAGTTTCTTCAAGTTTTTTCTTAACTTCTGATAGATCTTTCTTTTCAACAGTCCACTCAGGTTTTCTGCATTCTTTTGCAAGTTCCTCAATGATCTCAATTACTGGAACAAAACCCTCATGACCAAATTTAACTGCATTTAACATTTCTTCCTCTGATAAACCACTTGCTTCAGACTCAACCATAAGCACAGCATCTTTTGTACCTGCTACAACTAAATCTAATTTCGATTTTTCTAACTCTGCTTTAGATGGGTTTAAAACATATTTTCCATCTATAAAGCCAACTCTTGAAGCACCTACAGGACCCATAAATGGCATTCCTGATATAGCTAAAGCTGCTGAAGATGCAATGATTGACAAAATATCTGGTTCATTTTCTTTATCGTATGAAATTACTGTTGGTAATAACTGTACTTCATTTTTAAATTCATCTGGAAACAAAGGTCTGATTGGTCTGTCAATTAATCTAGAGATTAATGTTTCGCTCTCAGTTGGTCTTGCTTCTCTTTTAAAATATCCACCTGGAATTTTTCCAGCTGCATAATATTTTTCTTGGTAATTTACAGATAATGGAAAGTAATCCATATCAGGATTTACTTTTTTTGCTCCTACTACTGTTGCTAGTACGACTGTCTCTCCACATGTTGCGATTATTGCACCGTCTGCCTGTCTTGCTACTTTACCTGTTTCTAAACTTATTTTTTTTCCAGCTACTTCTATTTCCTTCTTATATACTTTAAGCATTTCATTTCCATTTCTTTTCGTTCTTTTCTTTTCATTCCATTCTATTTGTCTTGATCTCTATTTTCTTAAATTCAATTTATTTAATACGTTTTTATAAGACTCTGTTTTATTTTTCTTTAAGAAGTCCAATAATTTTTTTCTTTTATTTACTGCTTTTAATAAACCCACTGAAGAATGTTTATCTTTTTTAAACTTTTTTATATGCTTCGATAGATTTTCAATTTTTTCAGTCAATAATCCAATTTGAATTTCAGATGATCCAGTATCCTTATCATGAATCGCTAAAACTTTTACTCTTTCATTCATATTTATTTTTCCTCTTTATTTATTGGTTTGTTTTATTAAGTTTTCTATTTTTTCCGCGTACTCAAAAGACTCATCTTTTCTAAAGAGTAATTTCGGCAAAAATTTTGTAATTATCTTTTGTGATAAAATTTTTCTCACTAAATAAGAATATTCTGCAAGAATTCTAATCTTTTCATCAGCATCTTTACCACCTAATGGAAGCACATAGGCCTTTGCAATTTTTAAATCTTGACTCATTCTAACCTCTGTTACAGTAATACTATTTGTTTCTAAATTAGGTATTTTTGCTTCATTCCTAATAAAAATCATACCCAAAGATTGTTTTATCATTTCTCCAACTCTAAGTTGTCTTTGTGAAATTGGTTTTCCTAATTTATCAGCCATTATATTGATCTTTCCGTTGATGTAACATTATATGCTTCAATTGTATCGTTTTTTTGAAAATCCATATAATCTTTTAATGTAATTCCACACTCTTGGCCACTGCTTACCTGTTTTACTTGGTTTTTTTCCCTAAAAATAGAGGATATTTTTCCTGTAAAAATAATACTTCCATCCCTTATAACTCTAGCATTTGAAGTGCTTAATATTTCTCCATCTATAATTCTAGATCCAGCGACTTTACCTGCCCCTGAAACTTTAAATATTTCTAATATTTGAGCTGTACCTGTGACCGTTTCTTTAACGTCCGGTGAAAGAAGACCTGACATTCTTTTTTTAATATAATCTAATACTTCATAAATAATATTAAAATGTGAAATTTTTATTTTTTCATTTTCTGCAAGTTTTTTAGCTTCTTTACTTGGTTTTACATTGAAGGCAATTAAAACAGCATTGGAGGCTTTAGCTAAAGTCACATCAGTTTCTGTAACCATCCCTATATCAGCCAAAATAATTTTTGGTTTGACCTCATCATGTTTAATTTGTGTGATTGCATTTTTGATTGCCTCTGATGAACCATGAACATCTGATTTGATTATCAAATTTAAATCTTCTGACATCTTACTAGAAAATGCCGACTCTTGCGTAGCAAATGACAAAGGATTTTTTCCTATATTATTCTCTTGAATTCTATTTTCGCTTAAAGTTTTTGCTTCTTTTTCAGAATCTAAAACTAGAAAGTCATCTCCAGATTTAGCTGCTCCATTAATACCCAATATTTCAATAGGTGTTGAGGGTATTGCTTCACCTACATTTTGGCCTTTATCATTAATGATTGCTCTGATTTTTCCCCATTTTAAGCCACATACAAAAAAGTCACCTTTATTAAGTGTACCACTTGTAACAATAATGTTTGCTACAGGACCTCTTCCAGTATCAATTTTAGATTCTAAAACAACCCCAGTTGCTTTACATTCAAAATCTGTTTTTAAATCTAAAATTTCAGCTTGAAGAATAATAGACTCTAATAGTTTATCTAAATTTAGTTTTTTTTTCGCTGAAATTTCAACCATCAAAGTATCTCCTGATAAATCTTCAGCTACGAGTTCATGCTCTAATAATTGATTTTTTATTTTTTGAGGATCAGCTTCAGGTAAATCACATTTATTAATAGCTACTACAATGGGAACTTTTGCTGCTTTTGCGTGTTTAATTGACTCTACAGTTTGAGGTTTTACTCCATCATCTGCTGCAACAACTAACACAACAATGTCTGTTAACTTTGAGCCCCTTGCTCTCATTTCAGTAAAAGCAGCATGACCTGGAGTATCAATAAATGTTATTTTATTTGATTGACTTATTATTTGGTATGCTCCTATATGTTGCGTTATACCTCCAAATTCACCTGAAACTACGTTTGCACTTCTTAAAACATCAAGTACAGAAGTTTTCCCATGATCAACATGTCCCATTACTGTAACAATTGGAGGTCTATTTTTTAAGTTTTCAGATCTTGACTCTTTAATCTTTTTTATTATTTCTTCAGCTTTTTCTTCACGTATCGGATTGTGTCCAAATTCTTTTACTAAATACTCTGCAGTATCAGCAGCTAAAGTTTGGTTAATTGTTACCGTAACACCCATTCCGAACAGATGTTTAATTACATTGCTGGATTGTTCAGCCATTCTGTTTGCAAGCTCTCGAACAGTTATAGCCTCAGGGATATTGACATCTCTTTTAACACCTTTAAGATTTTCATTATCTTCATCTTTTTTTGCATTTTTTAGTTCC
>CACFIH010000006.1 GCA_902566365.1 uncultured Pelagibacteraceae bacterium | reverse complement strand
GCCTGAGGTAAAAGATCTTGTTGGCACAAACCCAAAAATTGGAAAAGCAATAGTTAGACTTGGAGATATTCTTAAAAAGAAAGATCACGAGCTAGTCAACAAAATAGAAAAAATGTCCGGAAAAATTGTAGATAACAGAAAAAATTCTTTTCCAGGTGAAGTTATTTCAGATTTTCTGCAGGAGAATAAAAACTATTTTCCAAAGCTTGAGGAGTTCGCAAATAAAGTATTTGAAAAAGTACAAAAAAATAATCGAACGAGATATATAGCTTTATGTGAATATTTAAACTCTGAATATGAAATTAAAGTTGTAGACGTAATTCCTGAAGAAAATAAACCTTTTTCAAAAATTTTTAATAAAAATAAAAAAGAACTTTTATTGAGTGATTATAGTTCTTTAGAAACTAAAAAACTTCATGCAGCAGCCCAAATAGCTCAAGAGGGCGCAGATAAGGAAATTGAGGAATACTTATCTAAATTTACTTTTCCATCTGATGAGTCTAAAAAGCTTTCAAAAGTAGCATTACTTAATTATTGTGGTGCAGCAATATTGATGCCTTACAGATTATTTCATTCGGAATGCAAAAAACTCAAATATGATTTAGAGTTATTACAAAACACTTTCGCAACATCTTTTGAACAAGTTGCACATAGAGTAACATGTTTACAAGATCCAAAATTACCAGGAATTCCTTTTCATTTTTTAAGAGTGGACATGGCAGGCAATATATCAAAAAGATTTTCATTATCAGGAATTGAAATACCAAGGTACGGTGGAGCGTGTCCTAGATGGAATGTCTATTCGGCTTTTACTAGACCTGGTGTTATTCAGGCAGCTGTTAGCAAAATGACTAACGGAGAAAAATATGTTTGCATAGCAAGAACAGTTGAAAAAGGTATCGGTAGATTTGGTCAATCAAAAAGTATTTTATCAATTGGTCTTGGTTGTGAGGCTAAATTTGCAAAAGATTTTGTTTATACAGAAAATGTGAATGTAAATGATAAATCATCTGAAATTCCAATAGGTGTGTCATGTAGAACCTGTGATAGATTAGATTGTTCACAAAGAGCATTTCCACCGTTACACAAGAAATTTGATGTAGATATTAATACTAGAGGTGTTTCTGTTTATGTGGGAGACAAAAAATAATAGATTCTGACTTTAATGATAAAATTTATATTACCAACAATTATTATTTTTCTAATTGTTTTATATTGGGAAAAAATTAATGAAATTATTTTTAAAAAATTCAATGTTAAAATGAAATATATAAGTGTTTTTATAATTCTATTATTATTGATAGTTATATCTATTTTGCTTTACTTTTAGGATTTAAGTGACAAATGAAACTAAATAAAAAATTTAAACCAAGAATTAAAGCTAGATTAAGAAAAATTGGCCTAAGATCAAAATTAAAACCTGGACTTAAAGCAAGTATTAATAAAAATAAACAATTAATTAATAAAAATATAGATAATTTTTTTGATTGGATTAAAGGAGCTGAATTAGTTGAGCTTAAACAATGTAACACTGATGAAGATCCTGTAAGGCCTGAATTAAATAATGTTTTTAGAAGAAGCTATGGAAGAAAAATTTATGGAGTAAAATATATGGGGGAAATACATGCTGTAATGTGTTTTGCTTATACAAATGAAATTCCAAAAAATATAGATGAACTGGACAAGTTCAGTCATGATGCTTTTTTAAAAAGTGCACAAAGAGATCAAAACGTAGGACAAATAGCTATTGCTTATACTGTCTGGTCAAAAAAAAAAGGAGGTGGAAAATTAATTGTGAAGGAGGTTTTTAAGAAGATAAAAAATTCAAATCATTTAGATCGATTGGTAACACTATCACCTTTAACAGATATGGCGACACGTTTTCATATTAACAATGGTGCAAAATTATTACGAGTAAATGATACAACTCAAAATTTTGAATATATAGTTCCAAAAAAAATTAAAACTAAATTGCCTAATTTCAAAACTAGGTTTAGTATTATGTCTAAAAAGGGTAGCATAAAAAAAATTACAAATCAAAAATGAAAAATTTTTTTATAAATATAATTTTTTTCATAGTAACCATTAATAATCTTTATGCTGAAGATAGAGTTAAAAAATTAGATGATTTATTTAAGGACTTAAAAGCTAATGATTTGAATGTTTCATCTCAAGTAGAACAAGAAATCTGGAAAATTTGGAGTACGCATCCTAATAACAATGATTTAACATCTTTATTATCTGAAGGATCTGACTTTGTTAATAAGAAACAATTATTGGAAGCAATAGAGATTTTTACAGAAGTAATTAAGTTAGACCCAAGTTGGGCAGAAGCATGGAATAAAAGAGCAACAGTTTTTTATATGTTAGGTGAATTTAAAAAATCACAAAAAGATATTGATGAAGTATTAAAATTAGAAAAGCGACATTTTGGAGCTTTGGCAGGTCAAGGTTTAGTAAATATAGAACTTAGAAACTATGAGAAAGCAATAAAAAGTTATGAAAAAGCTATGAAGATATATCCATCAATGAATTCTCCAAAAATAATGATAGAACACATTAAAAATTTAATTAAGAGTCAATCAATTTAAATGCTAAGTTATATAATTCCATTTATTATTCTTATTTTAATTGTTGTGTTTATACATGAGTATGGACACTATTATTTTGCAAAAAAATATGGAGTTGGTGTTACCGATTTTTCAATAGGATTCGGTCAAGAATTAGTAGGTTGGCATGACAAATCAGGTACAAGATGGAAAATATGTTGGATTCCATTAGGAGGATATGTAAAGTTTTTTGGAGACAGAAATGTATTTTCACAAGCTGATCAAGAAAAGATTATTCAAAAATATAATGAGAATGATAGAAAAAAATTATTCGTTCTAAAACCCTTATACCAAAGAGTTTTAATTGTTTTTGGTGGTCCCTTAGCAAATTTTATTTTAGCTTTAGTTATTTTCTTTTCAATTTATACTTTTGTTGGAAAAGATTTTACTCCAGCAGTAATCAATGAAGTTCAAAAAGAGAGCCCTGCTATGATTGGTGGGCTTAAGCAAAATGATGTAATTTTAGAAATCGATGGTAATGAAGTCAAAAGTATAATGGACGTATCAAAATATATAACTATGTCCACTGATGAGATTTTAGATTTTAAAGTTAAGCGATCATATGATGAAATTATTATAAAGGTAAAACCAAATATAGTTCTTGGAGAAGATAATCTTGGTAACAAAATAAACAAGAGAATGGTTGGAATTAAATTAGGGGCTTATAATAATGAAATTAATCATGTTAAATTGGGGCCAGCTCAAGCTATTTACCACGCAGCACATGAAGTGTATTTTGTAAGCATTTCCTCACTTAAATACATTGGTGGAATGATACTTGGAAAAGCTGATACTTCTCAATTAGGTGGACCAATTAGAATAGCAAAAATATCAGGCCAAGTTGCTGAGTTTGGGGTGTTAGCTTTTATAAGTATGATGGCTTATATTTCTATAAGTCTTGGATTAGTTAATTTATTTCCAATTCCGATGTTGGATGGGGGACATTTAATGTTTTATGCTTTTGAAAAAATTTTAGGGCGTCCATTATCACAAAAAACTCAGGAGGGTTTTTTTCGAATCGGTTTATTTTTATTGTTAACATTGATGTTTTTTACAACATTTAACGACTTAAAAGATCTCGGTTTATTCAGATAAAACCAATATTTTAATGTATAAAAAGTCAATAAATTTAGGCTTTTTTAGGTTATTTACCATATATTGTGCATAACTTTTTGAAAGACACTAAAAAAAGTCTTGATTTATCAATACTTTTGATAAGAATAGTAAATAACCTAATAAACCGGAGCTAAAATGAATAAAAAACAATTGGTCGTCAAACTTTCAAGCTCATTAAATATGAGTAAAGCTGATGCTGAAAGAACTTTTGACACTATAACCAACACTATATTAGATGCTTTAAAAGCTGACGATTCAGTGAAAATCGCAGGATTCGGCACTTATAAAGTAGCAAAGAGAAAAGCTAGAGTTGGAAGAAATCCCAGAACTGGTGAGCAAATTCAAATTGCTGCATCTCAGAAGGTTAAATTCTTACCTGCAAAAGCTTTAAAAGAAGTTTTCAATAGATAAAAAACTTTAACAGCCTTAATGCCAAATAGTATTAAGGCTGTTTCTATATGCAAAAAATGCATACCCAATTTTCCTAATAAGCGATAGTTTTCAAAATTTATCAAAATATAAGACACTACTTTAACAGGGAGGTCTTATGACTAAATTAATAAAAATAATAAGTGCACCACTTATTAGTTTAATTTTTTTATTGAACATGAGTAGTGCAGGTATGGCGGAGACAACAGTTTCTGCTGAAGTAGGGTTTATATTTAATACTCTGCTATTTTTAATTTGTGGATTCTTAGTAATGTTTATGGCTGCAGGATTTGCAATGTTAGAGTCAGGTATGGTTACATCTAAAAGTGTATCCGTAATCTGTGCAAAAAATATAGGTTTATTTTCAATTGCAGGAATAATGTTTTGGATGGTAGGTTATAATTTAGCTTACGGTATTCCAGAAGGTGGTTATATAGGAAAATTTATTCCATGGTCAGATGCTAGTGCAGTAGATACTGGTTACTCTGATGGTTCGGATTGGTATTTCCAAATGGTTTTCTGTGCAACTACAGTTTCTATTGTTTCTGGTACTATGGCTGAAAGAATTAAGTTATGGCCATTCTTCGTGTTTGCTGCAGTTTTATCAGGAATTATTTATCCAATCGTAATGGGTTGGCAGTGGGGTGGAGGCTGGTTAGCAGAATTAGGTTTTTCTGATTTTGCTGGTTCAACTTTAGTACACTCGACTGGAGGTGCTGCAGCTTTAGCTGGTGCGATAATTATTGGTCCTAGACTTGGAAGGTTTACAAAATCTGGTGCTCCGGCTCCACTTAAGCCGTTTGCAGCTTCATCAATTCCATTAGTAACAATTGGTGTATTTATTTTATGGCTAGGTTGGTTTGGTTTTAATGGTGGTTCACAATTAGCAATGGGAACTGCTGTTGATGCGATCGCTGTATCAACTATTTTCATGAATACATTTTTAGCAGGTGCAGGTGGTGTAATTGGTGCCGCTATAATTACCAGATTACATTTTGGTAAAACAGATGTAGTTCAAATGTTAAATGGATGTATTGGTGGATTGGTGGCAGTAACAGCTGAACCTTTAGCTCCATCACCTTTCGCAGCTATCTTAATTGGTGCGGTAGGTGGTTTAATCGTAGTTTATGGTACAAAACTTCTATTCTCATTAAAGATCGATGATGTCGTAGGTGCCATTCCAGCACACTTGTTTGCAGGAATTTGGGGAACATTAATAGTTCCAGCTACGAATTCAGATGCAGCTTTCAGTGCTCAATTTATAGGAGTACTTTCAGTTAACATCTTTGTGTTTGTAGTTGCTTACATTGTATTTAGCGCAATCAAAGCAACCATAGGCCTAAGGTTGAGTAAAGAAGGTGAAACTAAAGGAACCGACGTTACTGAAACAGGTGTAATTGCTTACGCAATAAGAGACTAATTGCATGCAAAAAAGAGACTCTTCGCTCTCTGTGTATAAAAAATTACTCATCGGAGAGTCTCTTATAAAGAATAACAACTTCCTCTTAGTTAGTTAACAATCAAAACCCCCTTCCTTCAAAGGGGGTTTTATTGTTTAAGTAATTTAATTTCTGATATATAGTTATTTAGATGTCCATCAAATCCTCACAAGATTTAGTTAACGAAGCATTAAAGGTCATTCAGACAATATCAAAAGATCAAGCTTATGAAATGTTTAATAACAATGAATGCAACCTGATTGACATAAGAGATATTAGAGAACTTCAAAATGAGGGAAAAGTTGAAGGTGCTAACCATATTCCACGGGGTATGTTAGAATTTTGGTTAGATCCAGAAAGTGTATACTTCAAAGAAGGTAAATTAGATCTAGACAAAGAGATGGTTCTATTTTGTGCGGGTGGATTAAGATCAGCATTAGCTGCTAAGTCATTAAAAGATATGGGTTTTAAAAAAGTTTCCCATGTTGATGGTGGGTTTGGAGCAATTAAGAATAGTAAATTTAAAATAGTTTAAGAATTATATTCATCTAAAGCATAATCTAACCGATCTTGTCCCCAAAAAATTTTATTATTTACTACAAAAGTAGGAGCACCAAAAATATCTTTATCAAATGCTAAATTGGTTAATTTTTTTAATTCATCTTTAATCCTTTGGTCTTCGATACCTTTGGAAAATGTATCTTCATCAATTTTACAATTAGCCAAAATTTTTATTAAATTTTCTTTAATTGAAATATCTATATTATCCTTCCAATAAGATTCAAAACAAACATCTATAAATTTTTCTTTCTGATTTTCTTTAATTAAAAGACAACCTCTCATTAAATATAGTGAATTAAGAGGAAATTTTTCATTCCATTTAAATGGAATCTTTTTTTTTTTAGCAATTAAGATACAGTCATTTTTCATATTTTTCATTTTTCTTTCATTGAAAGCTGGAGCAGTAATTTTACCTAAATTATGTAATCCACCTAACAATATAGGATTATATTTAAAATTTTTTCTTAGATTAAGACTAACTATCTTTTTATGAGCTAGATAAGAATATGGGCTTATAAAATCAAAATAAAAATCTATAAATTTAGTCATATAAATTTATGCTTTTTGCATAAAACATTCTTATTATCCAATAAATGAAAATTCCCAATGGACCAATCAGGTATGTCACAATTAGAGGTAAAGATATAAGAGTTTTATTTATAAAAAATTTTTGAGAATCTTTAACGATCCAACCTCCAACAAAAAGGTTTATTGATACAAAATGTATCCAAAACATCATTAAAAATAAATTGTTTGAAAATAAATTTGATAAATTTGAAATATCTAAGTAAAGTTCAAAATTACTCATAAAATTATAAGAACTTAGATAAGATTTGTATAGAGCAAATACGTAAGATCCACCCAATAATAAAATTGGAAAGATCGATGTCACAAAGTATTTGCTTAACTTAGATGATGGAAAAAAAATTAATATAAGCCAAAATGGTAAAACACCTAGATTCACCCACAAATAGAGAGTTTCTATTGTAAAAAAAACAAAAATTTGTTCGATCATATTAATTTATATTATATTAGATCTTACTATGATTCCTATAAGAAATAAGAAAAAAACTTTAGAAGTAACTGTGGACGAGATGAGAGGTTTTGCTTTGGCTTATGTTGAAAAATATGCTCCTTCTAAACAGCAAATTAAAACTTATTTATTAAAAAAATATCTTAAACTCTCAGTTCCAAATGTAAAAAAACAGGAAGTAAGCGATTTGATTGATATAGTATTGTTAGATTTAGAGAAAAGTAAATTTATAAATGATAAATTTTATTCAGATAGTAAAGCAAAAAGTATGGTTCAAAGAGGTAATTCAATAAATAAAATTAGAAATTATTTAATTGGTAAAGGAATAAAAAGTGAATTTATTAAAGATACTGTAAATAAAATAAATGAAAATAATTCAGATCAAGATTTTTTTTCTGCTATCAAAGTTTGCAAAAAGAAAAAAATTGGCCCTGCAAGAATAGATGATAACCGACCGTTATTTTATAAAAAAGATATATCTTTACTTGCTAGAAATGGTTTTGATTTTGAGACATCAAAAAAAGTTATGGAATTAGAAAAAGAGGATTATCTAAGAATAATTAAATTACTTTAATTTTTTCTTTTTTTCTTCTTCAATTAAATAATTGATTTTATTCCTTATATAATTTTTTACATAAACAAAAATTAATAAACCAAAAATTGATACAGACACAATTATAATTAAAATTGTTTTTACTTGTTCATCCATTATAGAATATTTCTACTTTTTAAAATTAATCCGGGGTTCTTAAAACCTTTTTTTCCGTAAATTATTTCTTTACCTTGTAGATCAGTAACTTTTCCACCAGCATGATTTAAAATTGCATGGCCTGCAGCTATATCCCACTCATAAGCTCTAGGATCAGCTACATATCCATCATATTCACCTGCAGCAATCACACAGAATTTTAAAGAACTTTTCATCTTAAAAGACTCTTTAACATTTAACTTTTTATGAATTTTTTCAATTTCAGGCTTTATTTTGTTAGAATAAGTCACAAATTTTATATTTTCTCTGTCAAAATTTTTCGTACAATTTAATTGCATTATCTTTCCATTAGTTTTTTCAAAAGCAGAGTTCAGACCATAAGAAAAAAACATTCTTTTTTTTGATGGTGCATAAATTAATCCTGCTGCAGGTTGATTGTTGATTATTAAACCAGCGTTAATAGTAAACTCTTCAAGATTATTAATATAATCATAGGTACCATCAATTGGATCTATTAACCAAAAATTTTTAAGATTTTCCTTTGACTTATTATCTGATGTTTCTTCAGAAATTATTGGCAAATCTGGCGTTACTTCTTTAATTTTATTTGTTAAGATTTTATTTACCTCTAAATCACCGTTACTCACTGGTGTATTGTCAGATTTAACTTTTTTTATTAAACCTTTATCCCTTAAATCTAATGATATTTTGCCAGCATACAAAAAAGTATCAATTAAAGTCTCTACAATCTTTTTAATATCCAGATCATTCATAAATTTTTATAAGTTCAACATTTTTAACATTTATTACTTTTTTTCCGACATTTTCAAAATTGACTGTGACTTTTTCATCAATAATTGATTGTACTTGACCAATACCCCAATCCACATTAGCAGGGTTTTTCACTTTGTCACCTGGTTCGTAATCTAAAATCATTTAATTTAATTTATAATAGAAATAAGTATAAATACCACCAAATGAATAAAGAAATAAATTCTATAGGAATTAATAAAAAACCATCAGATACAACCGTTGTTGTAGCAATGTCTGGAGGAGTTGACTCATCTACTGTTGCCGGGATGATGAAAAAAGAAGGTTACAAAGTGATTGGAATAACACTTAAACTTTATGATGATGGTAAAGATGTTGCTGCTTCAAAACAATGTTGCTCAGGACAAGATATAATGGATGCAAAAAGAGTAGCACAAAAATTAGATGTTGATCATAAAATTCTTTATTATCAAAATAAATTTAAACAAGGAGTTATAAATAATTTTATTGAAAGTTATTTGAAAGGTGAAACACCCATACCATGTGTTCAATGTAATCAAACAGTAAAGTTTAAAGATTTATTTGAAGTTTCAAAAGATTTGAAAGCTGATGCACTTATTACAGGTCATTATGTAAAAAGTATTACTTCTAATAATAGTACAAAAATGTATAGAGCTGTTGATGAAAATAGAGATCAAAGTTATTTTCTCTTTAATACAACTAGAGAACAACTAGAATATCTAAGATTTCCACTTGGTGGTCTTTTAAAAAATGAAACTAGAAGTATTGCAAAAAAACTTGATTTAAATGTAGCTGATAAACCAGACAGTCAAGATATATGTTTTGTACCTAACGGTGATTATGCATCAGTAATTCAAAAATTTAGACCTGACTCATTCCAAAAAGGAAACATTAAAAATTTAGATGGTAAAGTTATTGGTGTGCATGATGGAATAATAAATTTTACGATTGGGCAAAGAAAAGGAATTAAAGTATCTGACAAAGATCCTTTGTATGTAATAAAAATTAATTCTGAAAAAAATGAGATAATAGTTGGTCCAAAAGAATATTTAGGAAAAAAAAAGATTTTTTTGAAAAATATAAATTTGTTAGCAGATAAAGAGGAATTTAACTCTCCTATTTTTGTTAAAGTAAGATCTACTGGAAAACTTTTAGAGGCTAATGTGGATATAAGTGCCCTAAATAGTGCAATTGTAGATCTTAAAAAACCAGAGGATGGGATATCACCTGGTCAAGCTTGTGTATTTTATAATAAAGACGAATTAGGCTGTAAAGTTCTTGGAGGAGGCTGGATAACCGAATAAGCTATTTTTTCTTATTCTTTTTTCTAGCTCTTCTTTTTTTTGAGCCCATTTTTCTTCGACCTCTATGTTTCTTTGGGTAACTCATTTACTCCTTTTCATTAATTTATTGAATTTTTAGAATGGATATAGCATTGTCCTCATAGCATATCAATATTTTATGGTAAAATCTTTTAAGACATTTTTAAAACATACCGCAAAAGACTTTCACAATCAGTCTGTAAATCCTCCTGTCGTAAGAGCATCAACAATAATATTTAAGTCGATGCAACACATTAGAAAGACTCAAATAAAAGCACAAAAAAATCCTACAGGCGGTCATTATGATTATGGTCGACAGGGAACTTCAACAACATATATATTACAAAAAATTCTCACTAAGTTAGAAGAAAGTTATCATGTTTTTACTACACCAACAGGTTTTGGTGCTGTTTTTTTATCTATATTTAGCCTAGTAAGACCTGGAGATGAAATATTAGCTGCCGATCCTGTTTATAGTCCCACAAGATTGTTAACTCAGGATTTTTTAAAAGAATTTGGAGTAAAAACTATATTTTATAACCCAAATGATCTTAGTACTTTGCAAAAAAATATTACAAAAAAAACAAAACTTATTTTTGTTGAAAATCCAGGTAGTAATACTTTTGATTTTCAAGATCTTGGAAAAATAATTTCTATAGCAAAAAAACATAGAGTTTATACTGCGATTGATAATACCTGGGGCACACCATACTATCTTAAACCTATTAAACTTGGCTTTGATATGGCCATTGTTTCTGCAACAAAGTATTATTCTGGACATTCAGATGTAATGGGTGGAAGTTTAGCGGTTAATAAAAAAGTTTTTCCTAAAGTTAAGGCAGCAGAAAGAATTACAGGTTTAAGATTGGGACCTGATGATGCTTATTTGATTACAAGAGGGCTAAGAACTTTAGATGTTAGATTAGATAGACATAGAGAAAATGCCAAAAAGGTAGCAGCTTTTTTATCTAAAAATAAGAAAATCAAATTACTTTATCCTTATAAAAAGGACTCACATAATTTTAGAATGTGGAGGAAATATTACTCAGGTGCCTCAGGTTTAATGGGATTAAAAATTAAAGCCAAAAATATAAATACTGTCAGAAAATTTGTAAATTCTCTTAAACTTTTTGGATACGGTTATAGCTGGGGAGGTTTTGAAAGTTTGGCTTTACACCAAGAGTTTAGAGAAACAGGAAAAAGAAAATATATGAATTTAGCTAAAGATGAACATCTTGTAAGATTACACATAGGTCTTGAGGATCCAAATGACTTAATTGCGGATATAAAACAAGCATTAAGACATTTAAAATGATCAAAGAAAAATTTTTTCACTCTAACACGGCAATCATAACTTTATTTGCTGCATGCTTTGTTGTTTTGATTTCTCTTGGAGTTAGACAAGTTTTTGGATTATTTTTTATTGATTTTAATGAAAGTTTAAACATTAGTAATACAGCATTTGGATTTGCTATAGGTGTTCAAATGTTAATGTGGGGTATTACAGGGCCAATTTTTGGAGCTGTAGCTGATCGATATGGTGGTCATGTAGCTATTATTTCTGCATTTATATTTTACACTTTAGGTATTTATTTTTTATATACAGGTCCAAACACAGGAATTTTTTTTCAAATTCATATGGGCTTATTAATAGGCATTGGTTTAGGTGGAACAGCCATAAGTATTCCAATGTCAGTTGTTGGTAAACATTTTCCATTATCAACAAGAACAATAGCAATGAGTATTGTTACAGCAATTGGCTCATTCGGTTATTTCTTGTCTCCAATTTTTACTAATTATTCTTTAAAAGAATTTGGGTGGAATTACACCTTATTTATTTTTTTCTTATTTCTACTAACAGGTTTAATTGCGGCATATTTTGTAAGATCTCCTTCTAAAGCTGAAAGTATTGAAAAAGTATCTGATCAAACTTTTAAAGGTGCCTTAACTGAAGCTTTTAAAACAAAAAGTTACATTTTACTTGTATCTGGTTTTTTTGTTTGTGGATTTCATATTACTTTAGTGGGAACTCATGTTCCTAAGTATGTAATAGATAGAGGTCTTGAGGATTGGACTGCTGCAGCTATTTTGTCTTTAATTGGGTTATTCAATATTTTTGGCTCTTTGTTAAGTGGATTTCTTTCCGCAAAAATGAGTAAAAAGATAATCTTAAGTGCAATCTACTTTTTACGAGGAGTTTCAATAATATTCTTTATATTTACTCCAGCCAGCAATATTACAGCATTTGTATTTGGAGCAAGTTTTGGGTTCCTCTGGTTATCTACAGTGCCAGCTACCAGCGGGATAGTTGCACATCTTTTTGGAACAAAATATTTGGGCTTGTTATATGGAATAGTTTTTTTAAGTCATCAAATTGGCTCATTTTTTGGTGCATATCTTGGAGGTTTGTTTCACGATACTTATGGGTCATATGACTATGCGTGGTATTTAGCAATTGCCTTATCTGTTTTTGCAGCAATAATTCATTTACCAATAAAAGAAGAACCAGTTTTAAGATTAAAAACAGAATAAATTGAATAAAACAAATCTATTAACAAAAATACATTTATCAGGGAAACCCTACATTATCTATAAATCTCAAAATGGGTTTGATCTTTACACCGATTTTTCAAAAAAAATAATTTTAAATAATAAAAATATTAAAAATTTTTTGACTAAAAAAAATAAAAAACAATCAAACAATACAGATCTTTTCATTGGTTTTTTTGGATATGAGTTATTAAATAATCTGATTGATGTAAAAGTCCCTAAACAAAAAAATTTTAACTTTCCTAAGGGTATTTTTTATAAACCAGAAAAAAAGATCAAACTCAGTAACAAGTTAAATTATGATTTAAAAAATTTTGAATGCGGGAACTTTAAAATCAATATCAATAGAAAAAATTATACAAAAATATTCAATAAATTTAAGAAAAAGATAAAGAGCGGCGAAACATATCAAATTAAAATTTGCACTAAATATAAAACAAAGTCAAAAATCAATCCGTTAGATTTTTTTTCAAGGTTATCTGATACCAATCTAGCTCCAGAGGCTTTTATGATTAAAGATAATAATTACTCAATTATTAGTTGTTCTCCAGAAACTTTAATTATAAAAAAAGGAAGCGACATATCTACAAAACCAATAGCTGGGACTGTTAAAAAAACTAAGCAGTTAAATAAAATAAAAGCATTAAATTATTTTAGAAAAAATTTAAAAGAAACCAAAGAGCACAATATGATTGTTGATATGGAAAGAAATGATTTATCAAGAATTTGCAAGGTAGGTTCAGTAAAATTGTCTAAACAAAAAATCATTGAGGAATATAAAGACCTTTTTCATTATGTTAGCTTAATTAAGGGAAAATTGAAAAAAAATATAAATAATTATGAAATAATTAAAGCGATGATGCCAGGTGGTTCAGTTATTGGGTGTCCAAAGATAAATACGCTTAATCTTTTAAATAATCAGGAAAAAGAAAATAGAAATATTTATACAGGAAGTTTTGGTTACATAAAATTTAATGGGGATATGAGATTTAATATAATTATAAGATCAATTTTAAATTTTAAAAATATATCCGAAATTTCAGTTGCCTCAGGTGTCGTTGTCGATAGTAATGCCAATCATGAGTTTAATGAGAATTTTCTTAAAGCTAAGGCGTTAATAGATTTATTCAAATGATTTATATAATTGACCATAACGACTCCTTTACTCATAATGTAGTTCATCAATTTAGTTTATTTGATAAAGTTGAGTGTGATAACTATGATAAAATTAGCGAAAATAAAATTAAGCGAGCATCAACAATAGTTTTATCACCTGGGCCAGGCAACCCTAAAGATTATCCAATCACTTCAAAAATTTATAAAAAATATAAAGGTAAAAAAAAAATAATAGGTATCTGTTTAGGATTTCAACACATTTTATTTTGTGAAGGGGCGAAAATTGTTGAACAAAAAAAGATTTATCATGGTTTTCAATCAAATGTGAGAGTAATTAATAAGAAATCTTTATTCAAAAAAGAAAAGATATTTAAAGTTGGAAGGTATCACTCTTTGAAGCTAAAAGAGCCTTTTAAATCTAATAATTTTGAGATAACTATGAGGTGTTTAAATTCAAAAGTCGCTATGGCATTTGAAAATCATAAGGAAAAAATATATGGATTTCAATTTCACCCAGAATCTTTTTTAACTATCAATGGTAACGTACTTATTAAAAAAATCTTATCAACTTAAAGACTTAAAACAAATTGAGTTCCAAGATCTTTGGGGAGATCATGGAATTTTTACAACAATGTGGATTTTTGGTAAACCACCAAAAATTTTATTTTTTGATAATCATTTAAAAAATTTAATTTCGTCCTTAAGAAAATATCAAATTAAAAAAAAATCCTTAAAAAAAGACATTAAAGAAATAATTAATAAAAATTTATCTAAAAAGAAAAAGTATAATCATTTATTGAGAATTGCTATAAATAAGAAAATTATATCAATATCTTTGAGAAAAAGAATTAAACCAAAATTAAATTTTAATTTAAGGCTAGTAAAATTAAAAAGAGAAAAACCAGAATTTAAAAATCTAAAATACAAAAAGATTTTATCTTATCTATCAAAGATGGATAACTCCCAATCAGATATTGCTTTGGTATTCAATAAGAAATTATTAGAAACAGGAACCTCGAATTTATTATTTGTTAAAGATCAAAATTTCTTCACACCCAAAAAGGATTATTATGAGGGAAATACTTATAAGTTTTTTAAAACAAAAATAAGAAAGATAATTAAAAAAGATATTTTACTTAAAGAGATAAAAAATTATGATGAAATATTATTGATCGGTTCTGGGAAAGGGGTTGCTTCAGTTAAAACAATAAATGAGATAAAATGGAAACGAAAAAATTTAGAAAAATTTAAATTACTTTCAAATCACTATGAATTAATTATCAAAAAATGTAATTCTTATAGATTTTAAAAAATGAAAGATCCAAACAATCCGTGTTTATTTTGTGATATTGAGAAAAGTGGATTTGTGTATGAAAATGATTTGGCATACGCTAGTTATGACTCTTATCCGGTCTCAGAGCTTCATTGTCTTATTATACCTAAAAGACATATAAAAGATTACTTTGATTTATCAAAGGATGAATTGTTAGCGTGTAATGAACTAATTAAAACTGTAAAAAAAGAAATTATCAAAAAAGACTCATCGGTAAAAGGATTTAATTTAGGTACAAATATAGGAAAAGTTTCAGGTCAATCTATTTTACATTGCCATTTTCATTTGATTCCTCGAAGAGAAGGTGATGTAAAGAATCCCCAAGGAGGAGTGAGATCTGTTATCCCAAATAAACAACATTATAAGAGAAATAAGTAGCTGATTTAAAGACAAATTGACCTGAGTTTGAGGTTGAACTATTAGTTCAACTATATATATAAACTAAAAAAAAATTAATTTGAAATTTAACTAAAGACGGAATGTTTATTTATAATCCATTTTCTTTATTAGCAGAAACAATTTCACCATTTGCAATGCAATCTTTTATTATCGCAATGGTTTTGTTGATTGTAGTTGGAACTATTATTCAAATGATACATCATAAAAATTTGACTTATTTTTTTAATAATGCAAAAAAAGCAAAACTATCAGCGACAAGAAAATTAGGTGTTGGAGAAAAAGCTTCCGTCATTGCTAAAACAACTGTTGTTGATATTGGCACAACTTCTGAGTTAGGTTTTGGAAAAAGAAGACTGGCCCATGTTTTGGGAATGTATGGTACAATTTTATTTTGGGTTTCTTCAGCTATTTTAGTTTTTTGTTACACAGGTGCTGATAAACCAAGTTCTCAAACTTGGTCAATGATTTGGCATGTAGGTGCGATATTAACATGTCTAGGTGGATATTGGTTTTGGTTTTTTTTAAGAGTTGATGTTTCAGCAGAAGCACATCCTTGGTATAGAATTATTAAAGCTGATTTATTTGTTTTAGCTTTACTTGCGTGTTCAACTTTTGGGTTAGCTTGGTCATTCACTCAATTTAATGGGCAAATAGGTTTGTCTTATTTATTTTTAATTTTATTTGTTGTATCTAACTTAATTCTATTCGGTGGTATTTATTGGTCTAAATTCGCTCATATGTTTTATAAACCTGGAGCAGCTATTCAGAAAAATTTAGCAGAGGCAGATGGATCTAGGGATAATTTACCTCCTCCAGCTAATGCCCCGGAACAATTTGGCCTGGGTATAAAAAGAGAAGAGCCAAAACATTATTAATATGTTAATAAAAAAAGGAAATAAATAAAAAATTATGTCAACTTTTGTATACATGACAAGGTGTGATGGCTGTGGTCATTGCGTGGATATATGTCCTTCAGACATTATGCACATTGATGAAAATATAAGAAGAGCAAAAAATATTGAACCAAACTTTTGTTGGGAATGTTACTCGTGTGTTAAAGCATGTCCTAATCATGCAATTGACGTGAGAGGGTATGCTGATTTTGCTCCGATGGGTCACAGCGTTAGAGTTAGAAGAGAAGAAGAAAAAGGAACTATATCTTGGAAAATTAAATTTAGAAACGGAACAGAGAAAAACTTCGTTTCACCTATAACAACAAAACCTTGGGGAAAATTTATTCCTAAACTTGCTGAAGGTGATACTCCTAACCAAGGAGAAATTAATTCACAAAGATTATATAGTGAGCCAGAAGGATTAAATACCAATAAAGAATTACCATCGGTTCCAAAAGAGTCTTTTAAAAAAGGTGTTTATTATTAATGGCTAAGCACAAAACACATTATGAAGAGTGTGATGTATTAGTTGTTGGTGGTGGAATGGCTGGCACAGGAGCAACATTTGAGGCTAGACATTGGGGAAGAGATTTAAAGATTGTTTGTGTTGAAAAAGCAAACATTGATCGAAGTGGTGCAGTTGCACAAGGTTTATATGCAATCAATTGTTACATGGGTATGCAATGGGATGAAAATCAACCTGAAGACCATGTAAGGTATGCCAGAAATGATTTAATGGGAATGGTTAGAGAAGATTTAGGTTATGACATGGCTCGTCATGTAGATTCAACTGTTCACATGTTTGATGAGTGGGGTCTTCCAATGATGAAAAATGAAAAAACTGGAAGATATCTAAGAGAAGGTAAATGGCAAATAATGATTCATGGCGAAAGTTATAAACCAATTGTTGCTGAGGCAGCAAAAAAATCCGCAGATAAAATTTATAACAGAATAATGATCACTCATTTGTTAATGGATGAGTCTCAAGAAAATAGAATTGGTGGTGCAGTAGGTTTCAACATGAGAACTGGAGATTTTCATGTTTTTAGGGCAAAAGCAGTGATTGTTGCAGCTGGTGGCGCTTCTCACATATTTAAACCTAGAGCAGTTGGTGAAGGTATGGGTAGAACTTGGTACGCGCCATGGAGTAATGGTTCTGCATATGCATTACCAATTGCTGCAGGTGCAAAAATGACCCAGATGGAAAATAGAATTGTTTTGTGTAGATTTAAAGATGGCTATGGTCCAGTTGGAGCATATTTTTTACATTTAAAAACATATACTCAAAATGCAAATGGAGAAAACTACGAAAAAAAATGGTATGATCAAACAAAAGAATTAGTAGGTGAGTATATTGATCACCATCCAACTCCAACTTGTTTAAGAAATCATGCATTTATACAAGAAGTTGCTGCAGGTGGAGGGCCAATCCATATGGTAACAAAGGAAGCTTTTCAAGATCCACATTTAGAAACTATAGGTTGGGAAAATTTTTTAGGAATGACTGTTGGACAAGCGGTAGTTTGGGCATCACAAAATATTGATCCAAAATACACTAACCCTGAGTTAACAACATCGGAACCTTATGTAATGGGTTCACACGCTACTTGTTCTGGGGCTTGGGTAAGTGGTCCCGAGGATTTATCTCCACCAGAATATTTTTGGGGATATAACAGAATGTTGACTATCGATGGACTTTTTGGAGCAGGAGACACAGTAGGTGGAAGTGCACATAAGTTTTCATCAGGTTCATTCACAGAAGGCCGTTTAGCAGCTAAAGCAGCGGTTAAATATATACAAGACAAAAAGGCTGATGGAATAAATGTTTCAGATAAACAGTGTGATGATTTTAAAAAAGTTGTTTATAAACCTTTGGACACTTATACTATCGCTCAAAATGAAATTACCGGAGGTACTGTCTCTCCGAGTTATATATCTCCAATACAAGGTTTACAAAGACTTCAAAAAATTATGGATGAATATGTGGGTGGTATCACCTCGAATTATATGACCAATGGCAACATGTTGAAAAGGGCTCTAGAATTACTTGATTGGCTTCAAGAGGACCTTGAAAAAGTAGGTGCTGAAGATTACCACCAATTAATGAGAGCTTGGGAATTAAAACATAGAACTCTTACTTCTCAGTGTGTAACTGAACATACTTTATTTAGAGAAGAAACTCGTTGGCCTGGTTACTATTATAGAGGCGATCATATGAAACTTGATGACGATAATTGGCACTGTTTAACGGTATCTAGACGTGACCCTAAAACCGGTAAGTTTACGATGGAAAAAGTACCAGTTTATCACATCGTTGATGAAAAAGAGAAAAAGAAAGCGTCGTAATAATTTAGATTTCTTTCATGGACCTATTGGCAAAATCAGATGAAGAGATATTTGCAATAGCAAAACCTTTTTGGGATAATCTCGTTAAAGCATCAAATATGAAAGATTATGGTGGTTTCACGAGAGATTTTTCAACACAAATGTTATTTGGGGCTAATGAAGTAGAGCTTGGCAAACAATGGGCAAACAACAAAATCATAACAAACTTAAAAGAGACCTATGAGCCATTTGGAACATTGAGGAGGGGCGAGCACATCACTGTATTGATCAAGCAAACTAATAAAGAGATACCAGGAGAGTTTTTAGGCAGGTTGGTTCTTGGAATTGAGGATGGAGAAGTCAAGATTTTTGGGGCTACAATATATTAATTAAAGTTTGACAATTTTTTCACCAGGTGTATTGAAAGATATAGATGCACTTTTCAAAAATAAAAATTCCTCAAAATATAAAAGATAAAAAAACGACTTTAGTAAAAACTGGGATTTTTTCTGCAATTGCTGCTTGTTGGGGTGTAATCTTAGTTGGAACTTTTTTGACTATAAAGTAATTTTTTAAAAGAGTTTTTTTATTTAAATGGAAGTTTTTTTACCTATAGCTCAAGTTTTTATCAATCCAGTAGAAATACTTTTATTAAGCGCAATAGTTGGAGTTCTTTCAGGTTTATTTGGTGTAGGAGGAGGATTTTTAATGACACCATTTTTAATTTTTATGGGAGTTCCTCCAGCATATGCTGTGGCTAATGAAGCTAATAATATCTTAGCAACTTCAGTATCAGGATCCACTACTCATTGGTTAAAAAATACTTTGGATTACAAGATGGGTTTAATGATTGTAATTGGTGGTTCGATTGGAACTGCTCTTGGTATTTATACTTTCACTTATTTCAAAGGTATAGGTAAAATAGATACAGTTATTTCTTTAGCGTATATGTATATTTTAGCAATAATTGGTACATTAATGTTGGTAGAAAGTCTTGGCGAAATCGACAAAGCAAAAAAAAATGTTGTAGAGAAAAAAAAATTACATGTTCATTATTGGATACATGGACTTCCATTTAGAATGAGATTTCCAAAATCGAAGTTATATGAAAGTATTTTTACACCTATCATAATTGGATTAATTGTTGGTTTTATTGCTGCAATCATGGGGATTGGTGGAGCTTTTATTTTAGTTCCTGCAATGATCTATATAATTAAAATGCCTACTAGATTAGTCCCAGGAACATCTTTGTTTGTCACTATCTTCGTTAGTGTAATAGTTACATTTTTACATTCAATTAATTATGGTTCAATAGACTTAATGTTAGTTTTATTATTAGTAGTTGGTTCAATTATTGGAGTTCAAGTAGGTCAAAAGCTTGGAGAACAAATTGATAGTTCAGGGTTAAAAGCGTTACTAGCAATTTTACTATTAATTGTTGGTATTGCTATCGCTTATGATACTTTTTTTGCAGAAGAAATTCAAAATGGAACAAATATAAAGATAAATCAAGATTTAAATTTCTTCTCAAGTTTTATTAAAGGTTTTTCAAAAGATATGCCATTCTTTTATGGACTATTTTCAATTATGTTTGCAGTTTTTTTAGGAATTGGAGCTGCTTTCGTAAGAAGGGCTATTTCTAAATTCCGAAAAAAATATTTTATGAAACCAGCTAAATAATTATCTAAGCACTTCTGTAAAGTTTTGTCATTACAAATTCTCTATGACCTAGCGCTTCAGCACAAGTTAATCTTCCATTAGCAACTTTTAAAGTAGTCTCAATAAGTTTATCTCCAGCTTGAGACATGTTCATTTCTCGTGAAAGAATTTTTGATACATCGCAATCAATGTGTTCGCCCATACCTTTAACTGTTAATGGGTTAGCGGTTAATTTTACTACTGGTTCAATAGGATTACCCACTATGTTTCCTTGGCCTGTAGGAAAAAGATGAATATTAAAACCAGCCGCAGCTTGTAAAGTTACACATTCTGCTGCTGCTGATGAAGTATCCATAAAATATAAGCCTTTTCCTTTTTTTGGTTCTTCAGCTGGTTCCAATACATCAACAAATTTACAGTTACCAATTTTTTGAAAATTTCCAAACGCTTTTTCTTCAATAGTAGTTAAACCACCTGCAATATTTCCTGCGGTTGGTTGACTTTCAGAAAGATCATCTGTTGCTTCTTTTAAAATAAAGTCATTATATGCACTCCAAGTTTTCATAAATTTATCTGAGGCTTCTTTTGTAGCTCCTCTTGTTGCACACACTTTTTCAGCTCCAGTAAGTTCTGAAGTTTCACCAAAACATAAATGAACTCCCAATGGTTCAAGTTTATCCATTAAATTTCCAACAGTTGGGTTAGCTGCTAAACCTGATGTGGTATCAGACTCTCCACATTTTACTGAGATCCATAAATCACTAATTGGACACTCCTCTCTTTGTTTTTCAGAGGCCCACATGACAAATTCTTGAGCTTTTTTTGAAGCTTTCATTACAGTTCCAATATCACCTGTGCGTTCAATGTGAAATCCTTCAACAGGTTTTCCAGTTTTGGCAATTCCATCAACAATTTTTTTTGTCCACTTAGGTTCAATACCTATTACTATAACTGCAGCAACATTTGGATTACTACCCGTTCCAATCATAGTTCTAAAGTGCAATTCAAGATCTGCACCAAATTGAAGCCTACCATAAGAATGAGGTAGAGCTATAGTCCCTTTAATATTATTAGCTACTGCCTCAGCACAAGCATTTGATATATCGTCTACTGGGAGAATAATTACATGGTTTCTTGTTCCTGCTCTTCCATTTTCTCTCTTGTAGCCCAAAAAACTTTTTGGTATCTCCATATAATTACCACTTCTTAGTTTTAACATTGTGAACATGTACATGTTCACCTTTTTTTATTGGTTTTACAACTTTACCAATATCATGGCCATATTTAAGAATTGTATCTCCTTCTTTAAGATCAACCATAGCTATTTTATGCCCTAAAGGGATTTCATCCATTGATTGAATGTTAGTAGAACTATCATTTTCCATAATCCAGCATTTACAGTCTTGTTTTGGAGTAATTTTTTCAATAACAACCACACCTACGTTGTCTTTCTGATCGTGAATTATTATATCAGTTGCCATATATATAGTGTCGATTTGTTTGTTTGAATTTTCTAAAATCTTATATATTAATCGCAAAAATTAACAATTAGTTTTTAAAAAATTATTTGTTACTAATTTAGAAAGGTTCTATTAATGACAAAAATGACAACAGAAGAAGCCTTTGTAAAAGTTTTACAAATGCACGGTATTGAACATGCTTTTGGAATTATAGGATCTGCATTCATGCCTATATCTGATATTTTTCCAGATGCAGGAATTACTTTCTGGGATGTTGCTCATGAGACAAATGGTGGATTAATTGCTGATGGTTACACTAGATCCACAGGTAAAATGTCGATGGTGATCGCACAAAATGGACCTGGGATAACTGGATTAGTTACTCCAATTAAAACTGCATATTGGAATCACACTCCTTTATTATTAGTAACCCCTCAAGCAGCAAATAAAACTATGGGTCAAGGTGGTTTTCAAGAAGTTGAGCAAATGAATTTATTTAAAGATATGGTTTGTTATCAAGAGGAAGTTAGAGATCCGTCAAGAATGGCAGAAGTTTTAAATAGGGTTATTGAAAAGGCAATCAGGGGTTCAGCACCTGCTCAAATAAATGTACCTAGAGATTATTGGACACAGGTGATTGATATTGATTTACCCCCAATCGTAAGATTAGAGAGACAAGGTGGGGGTGCTGAAGCAATTAACGAAGCTGCAAAACTTTTATCAGAAGCAAAGTTCCCAGTAATTTTATCTGGAGCAGGAGTTGTTATTGGAGGTGCAATTGAAGAAACAAAAAAACTTGCAGAGAAATTAGACTCACCTGTTTGTTCTGGTTATCAACATAATGATAGCTTTCCAGGTAGTCATCCATTAGCTGTTGGACCATTAGGATATAATGGATCAAAAGCTGCAATGGAACTTATTTCAAAAGCTGACGTTGTTTTAGCTTTAGGAACAAGATTGAATCCTTTTTCTACACTACCAGGATATGGAATTGATTACTGGCCAAAGAAAGCAAGTATTATTCAAGTAGATATTAATCCCGATAGAATTGGTTTAACAAAAAAAGTCACAGTTGGAATCAGCGGTGACGCCAAACTTGTTGCTCAACAAATTTTTGAAAAACTATCTTCAAATGCTGGAGATACTGATAGACAAAAAAGAAAAGACTTAATTCATCAGACAAAATCTGCTTGGTTACAAAAATTATCAAGTTTAGATCATGAGGATGATGATGAGGGAACAGTTTGGAATAAAGAGGCAAGAGAAAGAGATAAAGACAGAATGTCACCAAGACAAGCATGGAGAGCAATTCAAGCAGGTATGCCAGAAGATGTAATTATATCTAGTGATATTGGAAACAACTGTGCTATTGGAAATGCATACCCAACTTTTGAAAAACCTAGAAAATATTTAGCACCTGGTTTGTTTGGACCTTGTGGCTATGGTTTTCCATCAATCTTGGGAGCAAAGATTGGATGTCCTGATACTCCTGTGATTGGATTTGCTGGTGATGGAGCATTTGGTATTAGTATGAATGAAATGAGTTCTTGTGCAAGAGAAGAGTGGCCAGCGATAACAATGGTGATTTTTAGAAATTATCAATGGGGAGCAGAAAAAAGAAATACAACTCTTTGGTTTGATAATAATTTTATAGGTACAGAATTAGACCCAGAATTAAGTTACGCAAAAGTTGCTGATGCATGTGGATTAAAAGGCGTAACAGTAAAAACAATGGAAGAAACAACAGCAGCAATTAAACAATCTTGTGAAGATCAAAAGAAAGGTATCACAACATTTATTGAGGTAATTTTAAATCAAGAACTTGGTGAGCCCTTCAGAAGAGATGCAATGAAAAAACCAGTTAGAGTTGCAGGTATAGATAAAAAAGACATGAGGCCACAAAAATCTCTAAATGGATGATATAAAGATAAGTTCTAATCGAAGTTTTGGAATAGTTTTTTTTGTAGTTTTTTTACTTATAGCTTTATACCCTATAATCAATGAAGGAGAATTAAGAATATGGTCGTTAATAATTTCTATAATTTTCCTAATATTAGGTTTGTTGAATTCGAAAATTTTAGCTCCTTTAAATAAGATTTGGTTTAAGTTTGGAATATTTTTAGGAAAAATAGTATCTCCATTGGTTATGGGAATAATATTTTTTCTCGTAGTGACACCCATAGGTTTAATAATGAGATTATTAGGAAAAGATGTCTTAAATTTAAGATATAATAAGAGTAAATCTTATTGGATTGAAAAAAATGGTCCAAAAAGTAGAATGAAAAATCAATTTTAAAATGAGTTTTATTAAAGAATTTTGGGAATTTTTGAAAGTGAGAAAAAAATATTGGCTCTTACCAATTATAATTGTTTTAGTTTTATTTGGTGGATTAATAGTTTTAACCCAAGGTTCAGCAGTAGCTCCGTTTATTTATACAATTTTTTAAAGTGAGTTCTATATTAGGAATTTCGGCATTTTATCATGACAGTGCGGCTTGTATTTTAAAAGATGGAAAAATAATTGCAGCAGCACAAGAGGAAAGATTTACTAGAAAAAAACATGATCCAAATTATCCACATAATGCTATTGAGTTTGTTTTAAAATATGCAAATTTAAAATTGAGCGATGTTGATCAAATAGTTTTTTTTGAGAAACCTTTTTTAAAATTTGAAAGATTATTAGAGACATATGTAGCTTTTGCTCCTAGAGGTTTTGTATCTTTTGCAAAAGCTATGCCTTTGTGGATTAAAGAAAAATTATTTCAAAAAAATCTTTTATTCAATAAACTTAAAAAACATGATCAAAATTTCAAATCTGATGAAAAAATTTTTTTTTCAGATCATCACTTAAGCCATGCTGCGAGTGCTTTTTTCCCATCACCTTTTGATGAAGCTGTTATTTTAACTGCAGATGGTGTAGGCGAGTGGGCAACAACTACAGTTGCAGTTGGAAAAAATGAGAATTTAGAAATAAAAAAAGAAATTCATTTTCCACATTCACTTGGATTGCTTTATTCAGCATTCACTTATTATACAGGTTTCAAAGTAAATAGCGGTGAATATAAATTAATGGGTTTAGCTCCTTACGGAAATCCTATTTATGAAGATAAAGTAAAAAGATTAGTTGATTTAAAAGAAGATGGAACTTTTAGACTGAATCAAAAGTATTTTAATTATGCCACTGGACTAACTATGACTAATGAAAAATTTAATAATATATTTGGTCAAGGACCTCGAAATCCTCAAAAAGAAAAAATAACCCAATTTCATATGGATATAGCAGCATCAATTCAAAAAGTTACAGAAGATATAATGGTTAACTTGGCGAAATCTATTCGAAAAGAATATGGTATTAGAAACTTATGTTTAGCTGGGGGTGTAGCTTTAAATTGTGTTGCCAATGGAAAAATTCTTAAGGAAAAAATCTTTGACAACATTTGGATACAGCCAGCAGCTGGTGATGCTGGTGGTTCGTTAGGCGCAGCTTTAGCTTTATGGCATATTGATCAGGGTAATAAAAGATCAGTAAATTTAAACGACGATATGAGAGGGTCATATTTAGGAACTGAGTTTAAACAAGACGAAATTGAAATAGAGTTAAAAACTTTAGGAGCAAATTTTGAAATTTTAAAGTATGATGAATTAATTGATAAAACTGCAGAGCTTTTATCAAATGAAAAAGCTATAGGGTGGTTTCAAGGTAGAATGGAATTTGGTCCAAGAGCTTTAGGAGGTAGATCTATATTAGGAGATCCTAGATCTGACAAAATGCAAAAAAATTTAAATCTTAAAGTAAAATATAGAGAAAGTTTTAGACCTTTTGCACCTTCTGTTTTGAGAGAAGATTTATCGGAATGGTTTGAGTTGAATGTTGATAGTCCCTACATGTTATTGGTAGCTAATATCAATTCAGGTAAAAAAATTGAAATGACTGATGAGCAAAGAAAACTTTTTGGTATAGATAAACTAAATATTAAGAGATCAGAAATTCCTGCAGTAACTCACGTAGATTATTCTGCTAGAATTCAAACTGTTACAAAACATACTAATAGTCGTTATTATGATTTAATTTCTAAGTTTAAGGAAAAAACTGGTTGTCCAGTAATAGTAAATACCTCTTTTAATGTTAGAGGCGAACCTATAGTAAATACACCAACTGACGCTTTTAATTGTTTTATGGGAACTGAATTAGACTATTTAGTCATTGGAGATTGTATTTTAGATAAAACAAAACAAGATCCTAAACTTAAAAAAGACTATACAAAAGAATTTGAATTAGATTAAATTAATTACATGCAAATTGTTAATGACAATGGATGTAGTTGGATTAATGATTTAGATCCAAGATCAAATATTAAAGTTTTAGAAAAAAATGAGAAATGTGAATGGCTTATAATAGGTGCTGGATATACAGGACTGTCAGCTGCTAGAAAATTAGCTCAACTTCATCCAAACAAAAAAATAATATTAGTAGATTCTCAATTAGCAGGTGAGGGTGCAAGTGGTAGAAACTCAGGATATTTAGTAGATACCACTCTTAACGATGGTTTTACTTCTAATAAAGATTTAGAAAATTACAAAAAAAAATCAGATATTTATGAATTAGGAACAAAAGTCATAAAAAGATTTATTCGAGAACATCAAGTAGATTGTGATTGGAATGAAAGTGGAAAGTTTTTTGCTTCATCAAAGACAGAAGATGGAAAAATCCTTAATAACTTTTCAAATATGTTGTCCAAGTTAGGTTTTGAAAATAACTTATTAGATAATAAAGAATTATCAAAAAGATTAGGCACTAGTTTTTATAATATCGCTTTATACACAAAAGGAGGAGTGCTGTTACATCCTGGGAAACTTGTTAGAGCAATGATTGATGTTTTGCCAAGCAATGTCAAATTATTAGAAAATTCTTCATTAATCAAATGGAACAAAACTAATGATATTGTTTTAAGTTATTTCAAAAATGGAATTATAAAGTCAAAAAATATTATCTTTGCAACAAATGGCTTTTTAAAATCTTTAGGAATAAAACCTAATTACAATTTTCCTATTACTTTAACAGCTAGTATGACTAGACCTTTGACTTATCGAGAGTTTAAATCTATTGGAGAACCAAAAGAGTGGGGAGTTTTACCAGTTAGGCCAATGGGTGCAACTATAAGAATGACAAAAAATAGGAGAATATTAATTAGAAACACCGCAGAGGTTTTTAATCCTTATCAAATGTCTCAATCTGATTTGGATAAAAGAAAATTAAAACAAGAGATTGGAATAAAAAAAAGATTTCCACAATTACCTAATGATATTATTCAATCATCTTGGTCTGGAATTGTATCTAGAACTAGAAATAGTTCACAAATTTTTGAGAAAATTGATGAAAATATTTTTGTAGCAGGTTGTTATAATGGTTCTGGAATTGGCGTTGGTGCTTTGTTCGGTGAACAAATCGCTTTAAAAGCATGTAATGAACACACAAAAGAAATTGAAACTATCGAGGCAAGAAGCAAACCTACTTGGTTACCACCTCAGCCATTTTTAGATCTTGGTATTAAGGTCAGACTTATGTATGAAAGACTAAGAGCTAGATCTGAAATTTAGTTTAATTTCTTTTGAAAATATTTTGGTAGATCAATTAAATATTCATGTCAGGCCAATTTTTGTCATTATATCTATCAAGCTCTTTTTTAGTAAATGGCCTGAATAACACCCAACCAATAACAATTACCAAAGTTAATAGAATTAATGTTTGCATAATTTAATTTATTACAGACATAGGATCTAGTCTAGTCTGAAACCAATTTAATCTGAAATCCAAGTGAGGCCCTGTTGATCTACCAGTTGACCCAACAGTCCCAATAATATCTCCTTGATTGATTTTATCTCCAACAGACACCATCACATTTTCAAGATGTGAGTAAATAGTTGAGATACCATGGCCATGATCCATAATAATTGTTCCACCTGTATAATAAAGATCATCTTCAGCCATAGTAACAATTCCCGAACCAGATGACTTGATCATAGTTCCTTGTTTGGCTGCAATATCAATTCCGTAGTGTGGCCATCTTGGTTTTCCATTTAAAATTCTTTGGCTTCCATAAACTCCACTGATGATACCATCCACGGGCATTATAAATTGATTTTTAAAAAATGGTAAATCTGAATTAATTGCTCTTGCTTTTCCAATTTTGTTATTTTCTTCTTTAATTCTTTTAAAAACAGACTCGGGCGGAGTCACCTTTTTTTCATCTAAACCATCTATTCTTTGAATGTTATATTTTCTTTTTAAAACTTGTTTAGTTATAATTTCTTTTTTTCCATCAATTGTTTTTGTTATAGTTAGATCAAACTTTCTATCTCTATCAATTCCAAAAACAAAATAACCATCCTTTGAAACTTTAACTTTTTTTTTATCCACCATGATTTTTGCAGATGGATCAGTAATCCCAATAATATAATGACCTTGTAAAAATTTGCCTTTGAATTCAATTGCATTGAGTTGAGATGAAGTAAAAAGGATTATTAGAAAAAATAATCTAGATATTATTTTGCAGTCCATCCACCATCAACCAATAATGAAGTTCCTGTAATCATAGATGCTGCATCAGAGGCAAGGAATACAGCTGCACTTGCCACATCAGAAAGTTCTGCAAATTTTCCTAGAGGAATGTTTCCTAGAACCTCTCTTTTAAACTTTTTACTTTTTAAAAATTTTTTTGTCATTGGGGTTACTACAAATGTAGGACAAACTGTATTTACTCTAATATTATATTTGGCTAAATCTAAAGACATACCTTTTGTAAGACCTTCTAAACCAAATTTAGTCATATTATAAACACTTCTAATTGGTCCTCCTACATGCCCCATTTGTGAAGACATATTAATAATAGCACCACCAATTTTTTTTCGATTTTTTGATTTAATCATTTTAAGAGCACATAATTGTGCAAGATTGAATGTAGCCATAGTATTTATTTTAACTAAGTACTCCATATTTTTGGTTTTAACTTTTGTGAAGTGCTCTGGAATATTATTTCCAGCATTATTTACTAAAATATCTATTTTAGGTTGCTTATTTATAATTTCTTTTATTTCATTATAATTCGTAATATCACAAACATATGATTTACATTTAGATTTAAGTTTTTTGATCTTTTTTGAGACTTCATCTAAATCTTTTTGAGTTCTGCTGATAATAACTAGATTAGCACCGGCTTCTGCCAAAGCTATTGCACAAGCTCGACCGATTCCTTTTCCAGCACCTGTTACCAATGCAGTTTTTTTTTTTAGATTATAATTTTTTAAATACATTATAAAAATAATATTTGAATATCTGTATAAATCAATTCAATAGCAACAATTAAAATAGCTAATAAACCAGCCCATGCAATCCACTTGTATTTTTTGATCCAATTCGAAATTAATGTTGCAGCAAAAGCCATTAATGCAATTGATAAAACTAAACCAAATACTAATAATCCATAATGGTCACCTGCAGCTCCTGCTACCCCTAAGACGTTATCTAAACTCATTGTGAAGTCAGCTAACAAAATAGTCCAAATAGCTTTGAAAAAACTTGAGTTATCAACCTTTACATCTTCTTCATGATCAGCGCCTTTAATTACATCGGTGTAAAGTTTGTAAACGATATAAAGTAAAAGAATTCCACCAAGAAGCCTCAAGCCAGTTATTTGTAGCAAATATGCTGTAAGCAAAGTTAAGATAATTCTTAAAACAACCGCACCACCAATACCAAAAAAAATAATTTTTTTCCTTTGTTCTAATGGAAATTTTGATGCAACCATTCCAATTATAATCGCATTATCACCAGCTAAAACTAAATCTATTAAAATAATTTGTGTTAAGATTGTTAATTGCTCTGGAGTAAATAATTCAGCAAACATTAATTTCCTAATATCATATCAGCACCTTTTTCTGCGATCATAATTGTAGGTGCATTAGTATTTCCTGAAGTAATATTTGGCATAATTGAAGCATCTATTACTCTTAGATTTTGAATACCTTTAACTTTAAGTTTTTCATCAACAACCGCCATATCATCTTGTCCCATTTTGCAAGTACCAACAGGATGAAAAATTGTTTGAGTAAAATCTGAACCAGCCTTAACTAATTCTTCATCATCAGTAATATGAACTCCAGGTCTATATTCTTCTGGCTCATATTGTTTAAATGTTTCAGTTTCTAACATTATTTTTCTAACGATTTTTAATCCTTGAGCTGCAACCTTTCTATCGTCATCAGTAGACAAATAGTTCATTTTAATTTTGGGATAAATTCTACTGTCATTACTCACTATATTTATTTCACCTCTACTTGTAGGTCTAACATTTGCAACAGTTGGAGTAATTCCTTCAAAGTCATGCATAGGAGTTACACCTAATATGTCTGTACTAACAGGAGATACATGAAATTGTAAATTAGGAGTAGCTCTTGAGGGGTCACTTTTTACAAATCCACAAACTTGACTAGCTCCCATAGTCACAGGTCCACTTTGATTAACCAAATATTCAAGTCCCATTAAAAATCTTCCAAATAAACTTTCAACTTTTCTATTTAGAGATTTTAAATTTTTGACTTTATATACTGGTCTAAACATTAAGTGATCTTGTAAATTTTTACCAACCCCATTTGACTCATGAATAATCTCTATACCTAAGTTTTTAAGTTTGATGGCTTCACCAATTCCAGATACTTGTAAAATATGAGGAGAACCAATTGATCCTGCTGACAAAATTACCTCTTTATTAGCAGTGACACTATTTATTTTTTCCCCAGTATAGTAATTTACACCTATGGCTTTCTTACCCTCAAAATTTATTTTTTGAACATGTGCTTTAGTTACAATCTTTAAATTAGATCTTTTTTTTACAGGATTTAAATATCCTTTAGCAGCACTACATCTAAGTTTTAACCCTGCTTTATTAAAACTTGTAGTGAATTGAAAAAAACCTACACCAAAGTTATCTCCAGTATTAAAATCATTAGTTTTAGGTATTCCATATTCTTCAGCCGCATTTTGAAACTCATCAAGTAATTTTAAATTTATTTTTTTATTTGCTACAGTAATAGGGCCGCTATCATTATGAAATTCACTTTTTCCTAATTCATTATTTTCTGATTTTAAAAAGTAAGGTAAAACATCATTCCAGCTCCAACCAGTATTTCCTAGTTGTCTCCATATATCATAATCTTCTTTTTGACCTCTAATCCATAACAGCCCATTAATTGAGGAACTTCCACCTAAAGTTTTTCCTCTAGGATATCGAATTGATCTATTATTCATAGTTTCATCAGGTTCAGTTTTAAAACACCAATCAACTTTTGGATTGTGCATAGTTTTGAAATATCCAACTGGAATATGTATCCATGGATAGTTATCTTTTCCTCCTGCTTCGATTAACAAAACTCTATTTGATGGATTTACTGATAGTCTATTGGCAAGAACACATCCGGCGGATCCTGCTCCTAAAATAATATAATCAAAATTTTCCATTTAAAGTTGAATCTTTTTTTACTAAAAGTCTTTTAATGGTTTTACACTCATATTTAACAATTGTCACTTGTGTCAGCATTGTTTTTCTGATTGTATGCATAACGTTAAATTTAACTAACAAGAGGAAATATAATGAAAAAAATCATTTCAATGTTATTTGCAACTGTTTTAGTGCTTGGATTTACTTCCAGTGCTAATGCTGCAAAAACACTAAAATGTCAAACAGTTCTTAACACTAAGGCTGATGAAGTTAAAATGTTAAAGGACTTTACTGACACAGTAACAGAATTAACATCTGGTTCGTTAAAATTTGAAATTTTACCTGCAGGTGCTGTTGTAGGAGTAAAAGAAACTCTTGATGCTGTAGACAAGGGTTTAATTGATTGTGGTTTCGCATGGACTCACTATTGGTCTGGTGATCACCCTGCTGCTATGTTATTTGGTTCGCCAGTAGCTGGTGGTGGAGTTGGTATTGATAACTTAGCATTCTTATCATGGTTCCAGTATGGTGGTGGTAAAGAATTATACGACCAACTTTGGAAAGAAATGGGAAGAGATATCAAAGGTTTTATGCTTCAACCAGTTGGTCCAGAAGCTTTAGGTTGGTTTCCAAAACCAATTAAAGATATGGCTGACTTTAGAAAATATAAATTCAGAACTCCTCCAGGAATTCCAGGACAAACTTACAAAGACATTGGTATAGCATCTGTTGCAATGGGTGGTGGAGACATTCTACCAGCTCTTGAAGCAGGGACTATTGATGCTGCTGAATGGTGTTGTCCAAAACCAGACTTAACATTTGGTTTTCAAAAAGTATTAAAGCACTATTATTTACAAGGTTTGCACCAAGTAGTAGTAAATGCTGACTTTTATATTACTGGAAAAACTTATAAAGCTATGACTGATCATGAGAAGAAGTCTCTTGAAGTTGCTGCTAATGCTTCATTAGCAAAGTCTTTAAGTTACAGAATCTATGAAAATGGAAAAGCTTTACAAGAGCTAACTACTAAACATGGAGTTAAATTAGAAGATACTCCTTCTGACTACTTCACAGAATATATGGCTGCTGCAAAAGCAACATTGAATAAAAATGCTGAACAAAATGCATTCTTCAAAAAAGTATATGACTCAATGAAAGAATTTGCTGATGTAGCTGTTCCTTTCTGGAGTGGTGCTCAAATGTCAAATGCTAAGCTAGGAATGGCTCACGCTGCAACATTAAAGTAATCAGTAATTAATCTTGATTTTATTAGAGCGGACTTTTACAGTCCGCTTTAATTTTTTAAACTAGAATTATATGGCAGACGAACCAACTAAACTTGATATTTCAGATGAAATGATTGCTGAAAGGCGAGGTGGTTCGGGAAAAATGCCTGACGATATGCCATTATGGATGGCAAAATCTATCATCAATATTGATAAATTCAGTAAATGGATTGGCAATATAGTTTGCTGGATATTGATACCATTAATTTTTGCAATGACTTATGAAGTTCTTGCAAGAAAACTTTTTTTAGCCCCAACCATTTGGGCTTATGATATTAGTCGTTTTTTGTATGGTGCATTGTTTATGTTAGGAGCTGGCTATGCACTTTCAAGAGGAGTACATATTAGAGCAGATTTTTTATACAGAAATTTTAAAACTAAAAACCAAGGTCTTATAGATTTTTGGTTATATCTTTTATTTTATTTTCCAGGATTGATTATTTTTCTTTACATGACAATTGGTTTTGTAGGTGAATCTATTCAAAGAGGTGAAAGAGGAATGGATACTACCTGGATGCCATATATGTGGCCAATTAAAACATGTTTATTAATTGGTATCATATTTTTGCTTATTCAAGGTGTCTCTGAATTATTTAAAAGTTATTGGGCTGCAAAAAAAGGTGAATGGCCAGGAGAAAAGAAATGATAGCTGAGTTTATAGACCCAGCAATTCTAGGTTTTATTCTTGTTGGTGTAATGCTTTTTGCGATATTTGTAGGGTTTCCAATTTCATTTACACTTATATTCCTAGGTTTTGTATTTGGTTATCTTGGATTTGGAAAATTAGTTTTCTATTTAATGACACTCCAATTTTCTATGGTCATGACCGAGCAAACACTAGCCGCAGTCCCACTCTTTGTTTTTATGGGAATTATGATGGAACAAGCTGGATTAATGGAGAGATTATTTTCAGCATTTCAAATGATGCTAGCAAAAGTCAAAGGTTCTTTATATTACGCAGTTTTATTTGTTTCAGTGATATTTGCTGCAGCAACAGGAATTGTGGGTGCTTCTGTAACAATTCTTGGAATTATGGCTGCAAAATCAATGAATAGATCGGGTTATGATGTCAAACTTGCTGCAGGGACAATTACAGCAGGCGGGACTTTAGGAATATTAATTCCTCCAAGTATTATGCTAGTTGTTATGGGTCCAATTATGGAAATTCCAGTCATTGATTTGTTCGCAGCAGCAATTCTTCCAGGAATTCTTCTAGCAAGTTTGTACGCTGGGTACACAACGATTAGATGTATGATTAATCCAAAATTAGGCCCAGTTCTTTCAGAAGAAATGAGAGCTGCAAGCATGAAAGATGTTTGGATTGAATTTTTCTTAGGATTAGTACCGCCAGCAGCTTTAGTTTTTGCTGCACTCGGCAGTATTTTGTTTGGATTTGCCACACCAACAGAAGCAGCAGGTTGTGGTGCGATGGGTGCTTTACTTCTCTCATTAGCTTACAAAAAATTGACTCTACCTAAATTACAAGAGGCATTAGTAAAAACTTTAGAAATTACTGCTCTCATAATGGTTTTAGTTGCAGCCTCTAATTTTTTTGGTGCTGTTTTTGCAAGATTAGGAACACCAACTTTGTTAACCGAATTTTTATTAGGTTTAGAAATGAATAAATATCTAATACTTGCGATGATAATGGTGATGATATTTTTATTAGGATGGCCTTTAGAATGGGTACCAATCGTAATGATTATTGTTCCAATAATATTACCATTAGTAGAGGCTTTAGGATTTAACTTAACTTGGTTTGCTATATTGGTTGCTGTTAATTTACAGACCGCCTGGCTTTCTCCTCCTGTTGCTTTATCAGCATATTTTCTTAAAGGAGTTGTGCCTGAGTGGGATTTAAAAGATATATACTATGGAATGATGCAATTTATGGTGTTACAAGTATTTGGATTAATACTAATTATTGTATTTCCTAAAATTGCACTTTGGTTACCAACTCTCTTATATGGACAGTAGAATATTTAAGTTTTATAGTGTCTAAGTGAGTCAGCAAGAATCAAAAAAAACTCTTATTAATTGGGATTTAGTCACTGTAAATCCAACTAACAAAAATTGGAATTGGAAAGATCTATTTTGTTATTGGGGTGTAAATGTTCAAAGCGTCATTGGTTTTTCTTTAATTGCCTCTCTTTATGTAATTTATAATTTAAACAGTTTTGTTGTTTTTTTTGGCACAATTTTAGGTTCATTATTGGTTTATTTTTTTTCAAATTTGATTGGAAGACCATCCCAAAAATTTGGTTTACCTTTTGTAGTTCTATTAAGATCTTCATTGGGTTTTAGAGGAGCCAAATATTTTGGTCTGTTAAGAACAATAGTTGGTATTTTTTTATTTGGTATACAAACATACTTTTTGTCAAAAGCTTTTGGATATCTAATTAGAATTACTATATATTTTTTTGAACCTTCGCTATTAGATCAAGAAATTTTTTTAATATTTTTTTTAGGCATGAATATTATTGATTGGGTTTCAATAATTGTTGCTTTAATTTTCCAATCAGTCCTGTTTAGCATAGGAATGAATTATAACAAAAAACTTATCAGAATTTCTGCAATCTCAGTTTATATTGGGTTAGTAATATTTTTTTTCTCAGTGCTCTTAAGTGATGTAAAATTTACATCTAAGGCCTTTATTAATATTTTAGATTTGGGTAATTTTATGAATAAAGAAAATTTTGGACCTTTAATTACAGTTGCAGGAACTATATTTGCATACTTTTCAATAGTTATTTTAAGTTTTGGAGATTTTTCAAGATACGTTAAAAGTCAGAGTGAATTAAATAAAGGAAATTTAAGCTTATTATTAAATTTAATATTTTTTTCTTTTTTTGCTTTATTTATTGTTTCAGGAGTTGACGCATATTTAAAACAAGATCCAGAAAATTTATCAAGGATTTTGACAAATCCAACAGATATAATTGGGAAATTAGATAATTTATTAATAACAAATTTGGCTTTAATTTTTATTATTATTGCCTCTGCGTCTACTAATTTGATTACAAATTTTATCCCATCACAATACACATTAATCAATTTTATCCCTTCATCTTTATCTATTAAATCATCTAGTGTTATTATTTCAATTTTAGGATTTATAGTTGGAGTATTTTGGTTAACCTATTTAAGCCAAATTGGAATATTATCTATTATAGATACAATAGGAGCTTTTTTTGGTCCACTTTTTGGAGTTATGATTTCTGATTATTATCATGTTAAAAAAGAAACTTTGATTAATAAAGATATTTATTCCTTGGAGGAAAATGGAGCTTACTATTATACTAGTGGTTGGCACTTAAAGGGAGTTTACTCCTTATTGATTGGTTTTATTTTTTCAGCAGCTACAATATGGAATAATAATTTAATGTTTCTACAATCTTTTTCTTGGATAATTGGTGCAGTAATTGCTTCTTTTGTATATTACCTTTTGGCAAAAAAATGATTAAATGAAAAGAATTACTTATAATTTTAAAGACAGAACAGCAGTTATAACAGGTGGTGCTCAAGGATTTGGTCTTGATATTGCAAAGAGATTTCTAGACTCTGGTGCTAACGTAATTATTTGGGACATGGACGTGGAGATGACAGATAAAGCAGTCAAAGATTTAAATAACCCTAATTTAAGTGCAAATAAAATTGATGTATCGAATTTTAAAGAGGTACAGGAATGTACTAATGAAATTTTAAAAAAAACAAATATTGATATTTTAATAAATAATGCTGGCATTACTGGTCCGACAGCTGCTTTGTGGGAATATGATATTGAAATGTGGAAAAAAGTAGTAGAAATAAATTTAATGGGCACTTTTAATTGCTGCAGAGCCATTGTTCCCAATATGATCAAAAAAAATTATGGAAGAATTGTAAATGTGGCATCTGTTGCTGGAAAAGATGGTAATGCTAATGCGAGCGCTTATAGTGCTGGGAAGGCTGGTGCAATTGGTTTAACGAAGTCATTGGGCAAAGAATTAGCTAATAAAAATATTGCTGTTAATGCTGTTACTCCTGCTGGAGCTAAAACACGTATTTTAGACCAAATGACAAAAGAGCATGTTCAACGAATGCTTTCAAAAGTACCTAGAGGAAGATTCCTTGAGGTTGAGGAATTTACATCTTTAGTATGCTGGCTTTCATCAGAGGAAAATACGTTCTCTACTGCCGCGGTATTTGATATAAGTGGTGGTAGATCGACCTATTAACTTTTTGGTTTTTGCTCTAATATATTAGTATTATTCACTTTAGCTCTGCTCATTTTGACATCTTTTGACATTACTGGAGCAAATATCATGATTGACCAGTAGATAAGTAGAATAAAAATTGAAATTGTCTTCATAAACATTAATTACTTATTAAAGTTGATTTTTGGATGTTTAAATTTTGTCAAAATAATGTATTAAGAATTTTTTTTAAAATTTTATGAAAATAATTTTCTTTTTTTTATCTGTGATTTGGATCACACTCAGTGTGGGTCATTCAAGTGAAATTAAAGTTTTTGATTTTACTGAAATTGAGCTCTCGAAGCTTGAGGTTAGAAAAGTAAGAGGAGCAGATAACAAAACCCTTTATACAATAGGATCTAATGAAAATGGGAATTTTTTGAAAGCTGTTGCTGATAATGCGGCTTCTGGATTAGGAAAAGAAGTAAAAATCGATCTAAATAAAACCCCATTTATTAATATCACGTGGAAAATAGAAAAGAATTTAGAAGGTATTAAAGAAAACACAAAAAAAGGGCATGATTTTGCTGCAAGAGTTTTTGCGGTAAAAAAAACTGGAGCAACACCATTATCAAATAGGGCTATTAATTATGTTTTTTCAAGTAATAGCGACGTTGGAATGAGTTGGCCGAGCCCTTACACAAAAAAATCTATAGATAATGTCTTAGCTTCAACTAAAAATAACTTTAACGAGTGGATAACCGTTAAAGCGAATGTAAAAGAAGATTTTAAAAAATTTCATGATTTAGATGTGGATGAATTAGATGGATTAGCAATTATGTCTGATACAGATAATTCAAAAAAAGAAGCAATTGCTTATTATCAAAATATATTTTTTTCAGCAAAATAACTAAAATTTTAGATATTTTTTTAAAAAGATATTAAATAAAGCTAAAATTACAGCCACTAAGACATCTTCCATTGGACTTGCCTGAGGGTAACCGAAATTCCATGCTATCACTAAAACTAACCAAATAAAAAAAATATTCATTTACTCTTTATATCTTAGATTATGTAAAATATTAATTATTTGGTATAGTTAGATTAATGCATGAAAATTTCTATCATAAATTAAAAGTATATTACGAAGACACTGACTCTGGAGGTGTTGTATATTACGCTAATTACTTAAAGTATTTAGAAAGGGCTAGAACTGAGGCACTGTTTTCAATTGGTTTTAGTAACAAGAAAGTCCAAGAAAAATTCAATTCATTAATAATTGTAAAATCATGTAATATTGAATATAAAAAATCTGCGCATCTTGAAGATGAATTATCTGTTAGGTCATTTGTTAAATCAATTACTAAAACATCTTTTTTTATGAATCAAATAATTACGAAAAGTGATGAAATAATTGTTGAAGCGCAAATTCATTTAGTTTTTATTAATTCAGAGGGAAAGCCAGTTAAAATACCTGATGAAATTTACTCTAAATTTAAACCTTATTTTTGTGATACAATTAAAACTTAGCTAGTTTTTTTGCTTTTTTAAACAAATTTACCATCATCTGATTTGTAATTAGATTAGTATTAACGTTCCTTGGACTAGGATGATAACTTGATAATATTATCAGACCATTTGGTAATAATTGTGTTTTACCATGTTTGAAAACAAATTTTTTTTTAATATTAAATTTTTGTTTATATAATTTTATACAGTTATCGAAAGCAACCTTACCTAATGTGACTATCACTTTGAGTTTCTTTAAGTATAGTATTTCTTTATCAAAAAATTTAGAACAATTTGAAATTTCGTGACTTAATGGTTTGTCCTCTGGAGGTACACATTTAAGGATATTTGTGATGTATGTTGATTTTAATTTTAAATTATCATCTAAACTTTTTGAAAATGGAGAATTTGAAATCCCAACTTGATGTAAACATTTAAATAAAAAATCTCCTGATTTATCTCCAGTAAAAGCTCTTCCAGTTCTTGTACCACCATGTGCAGCAGGTGCTAGGCCAATGATAGCTAATTTTGAGTCTAAATTTCCAAAACCTGGAACAGGTTTACCCCAATAAGTCTCGTTGATATTTTGTTTTCTCTTTTCTTTACTTACTTTGTTGATAAACTTTACAAGCCTAGGGCATTTTTTGCAGTTAACTATTGTTTTGTTTAAATTATGTAATTTAATATTCATAATGAAATTTTTGAAATATTTTATAATTATTTTTATATCTTTAACTACACCTATCAAAGCAGATTTAGATAAAAAATTATTGAATCAATTAGAAGATGGTGGAAAAGTAATATTTATTAGACATGCATATGCACCTGGAAATGGGGATCCTAATAATTTCAATTTATACGATTGTTCTACTCAGAGAAATCTAAACAAGGAGGGCAGAGAACAAGCAAAGTATATTGGTAAATTTTTTAAAAAAAATAATATTAAAATAGATAAAGTTTTGTCAAGTGAGTGGTGCAGATGTAAAGAAACAGCAAAAATTGCCTTTAAAAACTTTTCAACAAATAGTTTTTTAAATTCTTTTTATAGTTCTAACTTTGCAAAAAACAAAGAGAAGCAGATTAGAGCTTTAAATGATTATATAAGAAAATTTCAAAGTGATAAAAATTTGATTTTAATAACTCATTACGTGTTGATATCTGAAGTTTTAAACTATGCTCCGTCTTCAGGAGAAATTATTGTTTCCGATAAAAATTTTAATATGTTAGGAAATATAGAAATAGATTATTAGAAAAATTATGTCTTCAAAAAGAGCCATGAAACAAGCACAAAAACAAGCCTATGCTAAGCACAGAAGCAACATTACCAACAGTAGATTTAGAAATAAAAAGAGAAATTTTATAAAAAATAAGAAAAAAAATTAACTCTCTTTATCAAATTTTTCAACTTTATTGCACTTAGATATTTTTGAAATACCCTCAACACCATTTAAAACAGTCTTTATGTAAATCTCTTGATTTCCTTTTTCAAATAAAATTTGAGTATAAAATTGTGGATAACCATGCTTATGAGTTAAAATTTTCCCATCCTCTTCATATATATTCCTAACATAAGTATTAGATTTTTTAATACTTAAGTCTGTTAATCTATATTTTTGATATGTTTTTTCTTTATATACATAATTTCTTATCATTATTAATTCTTTTAAATTAAGAATGTATTCATTTTTTAAAAATTCATCTTGTTTATCATCACATTTGCTCATGATGATAATTTCTGAATTTAAATTTTCATAAGGTAAAATTATTAAAAAAAAAAGAGAGAGAAGATATTTAATTTTTCTCATTTTTTTCAACAAAAAAAATTCCAATCAATAGAAGAGCTGTCCAACCTAATCCCAAAAGACCTTTTAAAATACTTGTATCTGCACTCCAGATTTTAAGCACCAAAGCTCCAAATATAAGGCCAATAATATAAATTATTATAACAATTGTTGTTTTACTCATTTTTTAAATTTTTTTTAAATAAAGAAATACCATTTTCAATTTTGTATGTATATGACTCTTCGAAACTTTCTAATTGCCAACCAGTTAATCTTTTTTTTATATTTTTTATATTTTCTTTTTTCCAATCATCAGTTGTATCTTCAAGTTTCCAGATTTTTTTTTCTTCATTATTTCTCCCACAACCATAACAATATCCAGTGCTTGGATCAGTTTTACAAATACTAATGCAAGGTGAAATTATCATAGCAATATTATAAAGGAAAAATAATACAATTTGCAAGAATTGTCGTTGGACAAATATTTTCAATCATATATAAACCTCTTGAATTTGTGGGGCGATGGCGGAATTGGTAGACGCGTCGGTCTTAGGAACCGATAGAGTAATCTGTGAAGGTTCGAGTCCTTTTCGCCCTACCATTAATTAATTATGAAAGTTACTGTAGAAAATAAAAAAGGTCTAAATAAAGATTTAAAAGTATTCATAGATAAAAAAAAAATGAATGCTTATATGGATGAAAAATATGAAGAGATTAAAGGATCGGTTAACTTAAAAGGTTTCAGACCTGGTAAAGTACCTAGGGAAATTTTAAAAAGACAATTTGGCAAAGCTGTATTCAGTGAAGTTTTAGATAAAGTTTTAAAGGAGACAACAACAAAAGCTTTAAAGGAGAATAAGATAAAACCAGCTGGCCAACCAAAATTAGATCTTAAAACTTATGGTGAAGATAAAGATTTAGAATATATAATATCTGTAACTGAACTCCCTAAAGTTGAAGTTAAATCAATAGAGAATATTAAGTTTGATGACTACACTGTAAAGATTGATGAAAAAGAAACAGATAAAAGAATAAATGAAATTGCTAAAAATCAACCAAACTTTAAAGATGCTGTAGATGGCACTACAGCAAAAGAAGGTGATTTAGTTGTTTTTGATTATGAAGCAACAGTTGACGACAAACCATTCAAAGGTGGTGAAGGAAAAAATACTCAATTAACTCTTGGAAAAAATTTATTTTTAAAAGATTTCGACAAACAATTAATTGGTGTCAAAAAAGGTGACCATAGAATTGTTTATGCAGTTTTACCAGAAAATTTTCCTGAAAAAGAATTGATAAATAAAAAAGCTAAATTTAAATGTTTAATAACAGCTCTAAAAAATTCTGAAGAAGTAAAGGTCGATGATCAATTTGCAAAAAATTTAGGAGCCAAAGATTTAAATGATTTAAAAAGCTTAATATCAAAACAAATTAATGATGAATACAAAAACTCATTAGACCGATTAGCAAAAAATCAAATTTTAAAAGAAATAGAAACTTTTAAATTGAATGAAATCCCAGAAAATTTAGTTGAAGAAGAAGTGAAAGTACTTTCCCAAGGAATGTCAGAAGAGGACACAAAAAAAAATAGAAAAAATTTTGAGGAAATAGCAAAAAAAAGAATTAAAGTTGGATTAATTCTTAATGAATTTGGTGAACAAAATAAAATCCAAGTTACAGAACAAGAACTTCAGTCTGAAGTTCAAAAACAAATCAGAATGATGCCAGGACAAGAGAAAATGGTAATGGACTTTTATCAAAAGAATCCATCTGCTTTAGCAAGTTTAAGAGGAACAGTTTATGAGGAAAAGATTATAAAATTAATAAAAAAAAAAGCAAAATCTGTAAAAAAAGAAGTTACGAAAGATGAGGCTGAAAAAATTTTAAAACAAGCTCAAAATCAAAATATAGATAAACAAATCAATAACGATGAAAAAGTATCTAAAAAAAAGGTCGAGACTAAAAAAATTGAGGTCAAAAAATCTCCTTCAAAAACTGTAAAAAGTAAACCTGCTTCAAAAAAAACAAAAAAAGTTAGCAAAAAGTAATCTCAAGTTGTATAAGTAAAACGAATCAACTTATGATAAATAAAATGAACGAGCATATGAGTAACTTAGTGCCCATGGTTGTTGAACAATCTAATAGAGGTGAAAGGGCTTATGATATTTATTCAAGACTTCTTAAAGAAAGGATTATTTTTTTAACAGGACAAATTAATGATAATGTTGCTTCCTTAGTTACAGCACAATTGCTTTTTTTAGAGTCTGAGGATCCAAAAAAAGAAATTTATTTATATATTAACAGTCCAGGAGGTTTAGTTACATCAGGATTGGGGATCTATGATACAATGCAATATATAAAACCAGATGTTTCAACTTTATGCATAGGACAGGCTGCTTCTATGGGATCATTTTTGTTATCCGCTGGCACTAAAGGAAAAAGATTTTCATTACCCAATTCACGAATAATGGTTCATCAACCTTCAGCAGGATATCAAGGACAAGCAACAGATATAGAAATTCATGCAAACGAAGTTCTTTCACTAAAAAAAAGATTAAATCAAATTTATTCTAAACATACAGGAAAATCTGTTGATGAAATTAAAACTGCATTAGAGAGAGACAATTTTATGACAGCTGAAACAGCAAAATCATTTGGTTTAATAGATGAAGTAGTAGAGAAAAGATCTTAAAACACAATATATTGAGTAATCAATATTCCAAACTTGATTAGTATGAGTCATTTATAATAAAGTATACATAATGATTCGTTAAAAATTTTATGAGTAATAATAAAAATATTTTGTACTGTTCTTTTTGTGGTAAAAGCCAACATGAAGTAAGAAAACTCATTGCAGGACCAACAGTTTTTATATGTGATGAATGCGTTGAGTTATGTATGGATATTATCAAAGAGGAGAGTAAAGATACATTCGTTAAACATCAGGACGGATTGCCTTCTCCGAAAGAAATTTGCTCAGTTCTTGATGATTATGTTATTGGGCAATCACATGCCAAAAAAGTTTTGTCAGTTGCTGTTCACAATCATTATAAAAGATTAAATTATGAAAATAAAACTAGTAAAAGTGTTGAACTAGCAAAATCAAATATTCTTTTAGTAGGTCCTACTGGATGTGGAAAAACTTTATTAGCACAAACTCTTGCAAGAATTTTAGATGTACCTTTTACGATGGCTGACGCAACTACTTTGACTGAAGCAGGATATGTTGGAGAAGATGTTGAAAATATTATTTTAAAACTTTTACAAGCCGCTGACTATAATGTGGAAAAGGCACAAAGGGGAATAGTTTATATTGATGAGGTAGATAAAATAAGTAGAAAATCAGAAAATCCATCTATAACAAGAGATGTTTCAGGTGAAGGTGTACAACAGGCATTGTTAAAAATAATGGAAGGCACTGTTGCTAGTGTTCCTCCTCAAGGTGGAAGAAAACACCCACAACAAGAATTTTTACAAGTAGATACGACCAACATACTCTTTATCTGTGGTGGAGCATTTGCTGGTTTAGATAAAATTATTTCTCAAAGAGATAAAGGTACCTCAATAGGTTTTGGAGCAGATGTAAAAAATACTCAAGACAAAAAAACTGGTGAATGGATGAAAGGTTTAGAACCAGAAGATCTTTTGAAATATGGTTTAATTCCTGAATTTATAGGTAGACTACCAATGATAGCGACTTTGGAAGATTTAGATGATAAATCTTTAATAAAAATTTTACAAGAACCAAAAAATTCTCTAATCAAACAATATCAAGAATTATTTAAATTGGATGGAGCTAAACTTACATTTAAAGAAAATGCTTTGAAAGAAATAGCTTTGAAAGCTATTAGCAAAAAAACTGGTGCAAGAGGTTTAAGGTCAATTTTAGAAAATATATTATTAAAAACAATGTATGATTTACCTAGTCAAGATAATATTGAGGAGGTAATAATAGATGCTTCAGTGGCCAAAGGTCTTTCTCAGCCAATAATTGTTCACTCAAAAAGTGACAATAAGTCTAAGTCAGCTAAAACAACAGCGGCTTAATATCCTTAATAACTTATAAAAAGGTATTGCAATATAAAATATAATATCCATATTCTACATATGGATGTAAAATTTTCGTCACCACTTCTTCCGTTGAGAGACATCGTAGTCTTTCCTAGCATGGTAATTCCACTTTTTGTTGGGAGGGATAAATCTATATCAGCTTTAAATGAAGTGATGAAAAAAGATAAAAAAATTATTTTAGTCACTCAAAAAAATTCTGAGATAGATGATCCAAAAAAAACAGACATTTTTATGTACGGCTGTGAGGGAAATATACTGCAACTTTTAAAATTACCAGATGGTACAGTAAAAGTTTTGGTTGAAGGTATTAAAAGAGTAAAAATTTTGGATTTTAAAGATAATGATAAATTTATAATTTGTGATTACTCTATATACAATGATGTATTAAACGATAATGAAGATTTATATCCTTTAGCTGTAACTGCTTTAAGAAGACTTGAAAAGTTAACGTCTATAAACAAAAAAATATCTTCAGAAACTATAAGTAGTATTAAACAATTAAAAGACCCTTCTCAAATTGCAGATAATATTGCATCTCATATAACAGCTACAATTTCTGAAAAGCAGCAAATATTTGAAACAGTTGATGTTAAGAAGAGATTAAATTCAATCATAAAGATCATGGAGAATGAAACAAGCATTATTGGAGTTGAAAAAAGAATTAGAGGTCGAGTTAAAACTCAAATGGAAAAAACTCAAAGAGAATATTATTTAAATGAGCAGCTAAAAGCTATTCAAAAAGAATTGGGAGAAATTGAAGACGGTAAAGATGAGAGCACAAGCTTAAACAAAGCTATTCTAAAAGCAAAAATGCCCAAAGAAATTGAAAAAAAATGTCTGCAAGAGCTTAAAAAATTAAAAAATATGAGCCCTATGTCTGCTGAAGCAACAGTTGTTAGAAATTATTTAGATTGGATGATCGAACTTCCTTGGTTCAAAAAAAGTACAGTTGATATAAATTTAAAAAAAGCATTAGAGGTTTTAGATAAAGATCATTTTGGATTAGAAAAAGTTAAAGAGAGGATAATTGAATTTTTAGCAGTTCAAAAAAGAATGGAAAAAATTAAAGGGCCAATTTTGTGTTTAGTTGGACCACCAGGTGTTGGTAAAACATCTTTAGGTAAATCAATAGCGAAAGCCACTAATAGAGAGTTCGTTAGAATGTCTGTTGGAGGTATGAGAGATGAAGCAGAAATCAGAGGCCACAGAAGAACCTATATAGGATCTTTACCGGGAAAAATAATTCAAATGATGAAAAAAGCTGGAACTAAAAATCCACTAATTTTACTAGATGAGATTGATAAAATTGGAAATGATTACAGAGGAGATCCATCTTCAGCTTTATTAGAGGCTTTAGACCCAGAGCAAAATACAACTTTTAATGATCACTATCTTGAAGTTGATTATGACTTGTCTGATGTGATGTTTGTTACTACAGCTAACACTTTGAATATTCTCCCTCCTTTATTAGACAGAATGGAAGTTATAAGATTGGCTGGCTACACAGAAGATGAGAAAATTAATATAGCAAATAAATATCTATTACCAAAACAAATTAAAGATAATGGTGTAAAAGATAATGAAATGAATTTAGAAAATAACATAATTCAGGAAATTATTAGAGGCTATACTAAAGAGTCTGGGGTAAGAAATTTAGAGAGAGAAATATCTAAACTGGCAAGAAAAGTTGTTAAGAAAATAGTTTCTGGAGAAGAAAATGAGGTCAAAATTAAAAAAGATAATTTACCTGATTTTTTAGGAGTTCCAAAATTTAAATCTGGTGAACTAGAGTCTGAAAATAGAGTAGGAATTGTTACAGGTTTAGCTTGGACTGAATATGGTGGTGAAATTTTAAAGATTGAGACCGTAACAATGCCCGGCAAAGGAAGAATGCAAATAACAGGTAAGCTTGGGGACGTGATGCAGGAGTCAGTTAAAGCAGCTAAATCTTTTGTAAGGTCAAAATGTTTGGAGTATGGTATTATTCCACCTTTATTTGAAAAGAAAGATTTTCATATTCACGTACCTGAAGGAGCCACTCCTAAAGATGGACCTTCTGCTGGGATCGGAATGGTAACGTCAATAGTTTCATCAATTACTGGCATTCCAGTAAAAAGAGATGTAGCTATGACTGGTGAAGTTACATTGACAGGTCAGGTGTTACCTATTGGTGGATTGAAAGAAAAGCTAATCGCTGCTCACAGAGCTGGAATCAAAGAGGTTTTAATACCTAAAGAAAATGAAAAGGATTTAGTCGATATGCCAAAAAAAATAATTGATGAAATTAAGATTACTCCAGTTGAATTTGCTGATGAAGTTTTAAAGATTGCATTAACCAAGGAACTTAAGAAGACAGAATGGGTAGAGGTTGATATGACTAAAAAAGACGATAAATCTCAAGCCAGTATTCAATAATAAATAATTTACATTATCTAAACCTTGATGTATTAGTAACCTTCATTTTTGGGCGGTTAGCTCAGTTGGTAGAGCATCTCGTTTACACCGAGGGGGTCAAAGGTTCGAGTCCTTTACTGCCCACCAAAATGAATCAAAAGTGGGGGTGTAGCTCAGTTGGTTAGAGCGATCGCCTGTCACGCGATAGGTCGAGGGTTCGAGTCCCTTCACTCCCGCCACTTTACAAGTTTACAAGTGATAATTATTATCAAATATGGTGTATAATTTGTATAATGTGACCTAACACCACTTCATCTAGCTTTAAAAAATGATATATATTCCAAATGACTGCAGAATTTTTAAAGGATTATTTACCAATAATATTATTCCTAATTATAGCGTTAGGATTGAGTTGTGCGTTTGTTATTGTTAATTTTATCTTATCTCCAAAAAACCCAGACCCTGAAAAATTATCGGCATATGAATGTGGATTTGAACCGTTTGAAGATTCCAGAATGGAATTTGATGTTCGCTTTTATTTAGTCGCAATACTTTTTATAATTTTTGATCTTGAAATCGCTTTCCTTTTTCCCTGGGCTATATCATTAGGAACAATTGGTTTTTTAGGTTTTGTATCAATGATGATTTTTTTATTTATACTTACGGTAGGTTTTATTTATGAGTGGAAAAAAGGCGCATTAGATTGGGAATAAAATTTTTCAAATGAATAATAAGATAGATCAAGTGCCAGAAGAGTTTAAACAGTTAGCTAAAGACTTTAGTGAAAAAGGTTTTATAACAACTTCATTAGACAATTTAATAAATTGGTCAAGATCAGGTTCATTACATTGGATGACTTTTGGTTTAGCTTGTTGTGCTGTTGAAATGATGCAAACAGCTATGCCAAGATATGATTTAGAAAGATTTGGTGCTGCTCCAAGAGGATCTCCAAGACAATCAGACGTAATGATTGTTGCTGGAACTTTAACAAATAAAATGGCACCAGCTTTAAGAAAAGTGTATGATCAAATGCCAGAACCTAGATATGTTATATCGATGGGCAGTTGTGCTAATGGCGGAGGCTATTACCATTACTCATATTCTGTTGTAAGAGGTTGTGATCGTATTGTTCCAGTTGATATTTATGTTCCAGGATGTCCACCTTCTGCAGAGGCTTTATTATATGGAATTATGCAGCTACAAAAAAAAATAAGAAATAAAGGATCTATAAGTCGATAATATGAATAATTTATTTGATTTAGAAAAAAAGATTAATTCAGAACTTGGTACTAAAATTAACTCTTCTGAGATTAAACATAATCAAATTTATATTGAGATAGATGGTGAGGATTTAATTGATTTTGTTCTATTTACTAAAACTAATAAAGATACAAAATTTAGACAACTAATAGATATTACAGTAGTTGATTATCCAGAGAGATCTAAAAGATTTAAAATTGTATATTTATTCCTTAGTCATGAATTTAATCAAAGAATGATCTTAAGCTACAATATAAGTGAAAATGAGGTTATTTCATCATTAACCTCAATTTTTCCATCTGCTAACTGGATGGAAAGAGAAGTTTTTGACATGTACGGAGTTAATTTTAAAAATCATCCCGACTTAAGAAGAATTCTAACAGATTATGGTTTTGAAGGACATCCTTTGAGAAAAGACTTTCCTTTAACTGGTCATACCGAAGTAAGATATAGCGAAGATCAAAAAAAAGTAATTAATGAACCTGTAAAACTAGAGCAAAATTATAGAAATTTCGATTATGAGAGTCCTTGGGAGGGCACAAAATACATTAAAGAACTATCAGGCAATAATGACAAAAAAAACTAAAAACCTTAATTTAAATTTTGGTCCTCAACATCCAGCAGCTCATGGAGTTCTTAGACTTATATTAGAATTAGATGGTGAAGTTGTTGAAAAAGCAGATCCACATATTGGTTTATTGCACCGTGGTACTGAAAAATTAATAGAAAATAAAACCTACATGCAAGCAGTCCCATATTTTGACCGTCTAGATTATGTTGCACCGATGAATCAAGAGCATGCTTTCGCGCTTGCTATAGAAAAAATTTTAGATATTGATGTTCCCATTAGAGCTCAATTTATAAGGGTGATGTTTTGTGAAATTGGTCGAATTTTAAGTCATATTTTAAATGTTACAACACAAGCATTAGATGTTGGAGCTCTAACGCCATCTTTATGGGGTTTTGAGGAAAGAGAAACTTTAATGACTTTTTATGAAAGAGCATCTGGATCAAGATTGCATGCAAATTATTTTAGAGCAGGTGGTGTACATCAAGATTTACCAGCAGGTTTGGAGACAGATATTGCAAAATTCTGTGAAAATTTTCCCAAAATAATTAATGATCTAGAAAACTTGTTGACTGATAATAGAATATTCAAACAAAGAAATGTTGATATTGGTGTTGTTACAAAAGAAGATGCTCTCGATTATTCTTTTAGTGGTGTAATGATAAGAGGCTCTGGAGTTCCATGGGATCTAAGAAAATCACAACCATATGACTGTTATGATCAACTAGAATTTAAAATCCCTGTGGGAAAAAATGGTGATTGTTATGATAGATATTTATGTAGGATTGAAGAAATGAAAGAAAGTATCAAAATAATTAAACAATGCTTATCAAAAATGGAAAAAGGTCCAATAAAAACATTTGATGGAAAAATAACACCTCCATCAAAAAAAGATATTAAACAATCAATGGAGGCCTTAATACATCACTTTAAATTGTTTACTGAAGGATATCGAGTACCTAAAGATGAAATTTATACAGCAGTTGAAGCACCTAAAGGAGAATTTGGAGTTTATTTAATATCAGATGGATCAAGCAAACCTTATAAATGTAAAATTAGAGCGCCTGGATTTTCACATTTACAATCAATGGATTATTTAATTAAAGGACATATGTTGGCTGATGTTCCTGCGGTGCTCGGTTCTTTAGATATAGTTTTTGGTGAGGTTGATAGATGAGTTTAAAGAGACCAGCCAAAGATCAACCAGAAAACTTTGAATTTAATTCATCTTCTTTAGAAGAAGCAAATAAAATTATTTCAAAATACCCTAAAGGAAAACAAAAAAGTGCAGTCATGGCATTGTTATATTTAGCCCAAAAACAAAATAATAATTGGATACCTTTAGTTGCAATGAAATATATAGCCAAACTTTTAGATATGCCTTACATAAAAGTTTATGAAGTAGCGACTTTTTATAGTATGTTTAATTTGTCACCAGTTGGAAAATATTTTATTCAAGTTTGCACTACAACACCTTGTATGATAAGGGGAGCTGGTAAATTAGTTGAGGCCTGTAAAGAAAAAATTTCTGAAAATGAGACTGAATTATTACAAGATAAAAATTGTTCATGGACAGAAGTAGAGTGCTTAGGTGCTTGCGTCACTGCTCCAATGATGCAAATTAATGATGATTATTATGAAGATTTAGACAAAGAAAAAACTTTAGAAATTTTAGATAAAATTTTAAAAGATGAAATACCAAAACCAGGTTCGTACAGAGGACGCATAAACAATGAACCAGAAAATGGAAGAAAAACATTAATGGAATTAAAAAATGCTTAAGGATCAAGATAGAATTTTTCAAAATTTATATAACGATTTGGGTTCAGATTTAACTTCAGCTCAAAAAAGAGGTGATTGGGTAAATACAAAAGAAATTACTGAAAAAGGTAGAGAATGGATCATAAATGAAATCAAAGACTCTCAATTAAGAGGAAGAGGTGGAGCAGGTTTTCCTACAGGTCTTAAGTGGTCATTTGCACCAAAAGAAGTTGGATCTAGACCTCACTACCTTGTTATTAATGGTGATGAGTCAGAGCCAGGTACATGTAAAGATAGAGATATCTTAAGGTTTGAACCACATAAACTCATTGAGGGTTGTTTAATAGCTTCGTATGCAATTCAAGCACATGTTTGTTATATTTATATAAGAGGTGAATATTTTGTTGATGGACAAAAACTCCAAGCTGCAATTGACGAAGCTTATGAAAAAAAATTAATTGGAAAAAATGCATCCGGAACAGGATGGGATTTAGATATTTATATACATTATGGTGCAGGAGCTTATATTTGTGGAGAAGAGACAGCATTACTTGAGAGCATTGAAGGTAATAAAGGTCAGCCAAGATTAAAACCACCTTTCCCAGCATTAATTGGTTTGTATGGATGTCCAACAATAATTAACAATGTTGAGACCATAGCTGTAGTTCCAACAATTCTTAGAAGAGGTGGTAAATGGTTTGCTTCTTTGGGTAGAGAAAAAAATACTGGAACTAAAATATTTTGTATTTCTGGAAATGTAAATAATCCATGTAATGTTGAAGAGGAAATGAACATACCTCTGAAAGAATTAATAGAAGTTCATGCAGGAGGTGTCATAGGTGGTTGGAATAATTTACAAGCTGTCATACCTGGGGGATCCTCAATGCCACTTATTCCCAAAGAAAAGTGTGAAACACTAACTATGGATTTTGACTCTTTAGTTGCAGAAAAAAGTGGGTTGGGTACAGCAGGGGTGGTTGTAATAAATAAAGATCAAGACATAATCAAATGTATGGCAAGAATTGCTAGATTTTATAAGCATGAAAGCTGTGGTCAATGTACACCTTGTAGAGAAGGTTCAGGGTGGATGTGGAGAATGCTTGAGAGAATGGCAAAAGGTGAGGCATCAAAAGATGAAATTGAGATGTTAGGTGACGTAACTAAACAAATTGAAGGTCACACAATATGTGCATTTGGTGAGGGATCATCCTGGCCTGTTCAAGGTTTATTAAGACATTTTAAAGATGAAATTAAAAAAAGAAATAATTTTGATCCAATAGTAAAAGAAACTCAAAATATTCCTTACTTGGTGGATCAGCACTTATTAGATAAGAATGCTTAAATTAAAGGTAAATGATATAGAAGTTGAAGTGGAAGAGGGCTTAACTGTTCTACAAGCATGCGAGAAAGCTGGAGTAGAAATTCCAAGATTTTGCTACCATGAAAAATTATCAATTGCTGGAAATTGTAGAATGTGTCTTGTAGAGATGGAAAAATCTCCAAAACCTATAGCTTCTTGTGCTATGCCGGCGGCTGAGGGAATGGTTATAAAAACAAATACTCCTAAAATAGAAAAATCTAGAAAAGGTGTAATGGAATTTTTATTAGCCAATCATCCTTTAGATTGTCCTGTTTGTGACCAAGGTGGTGAATGTGATCTTCAAGATCAGTCAATGTTCTATGGTATCGATAAATCTAGATTTAAAGAAAATAAAAGATCAGTTCCTGATAAAAACATGGGTCCGCTGATTAAGACCCAAATGACCAGATGTATTCATTGCACTAGATGTATTAGATTTGCGACAGAAATTGCTGGTGTGCCTGAATTAGGTGCAATAGGTAGAGGTGAAGATATGCAAATAACTACATACTTAGAAAAATCAATACAATCAGAATTATCAGGTAATGTAATAGATCTTTGTCCTGTAGGCGCTCTTACTTCAAAGCCCTATGTATTTGAAGCAAGACCTTGGGAGTTAAAAAAAACAGAAACCGTTGATGTAATGGATGCTGTGGGATCAAATATTAGAGTAGACACATATGACTGGGAGGTAAAAAGAGTACTACCAATAATCAATGAAGATATAAATGAAGAATGGATATCTGATAAAACAAGATATGCTTGTGATGGTTTATTAAGTCAAAGACTAGATACACCGTATATTAAATATAATAATAAATTTGAAAAAGCCTCATGGAATGAAGTTTTTAAAATTATAAAATCAAAAATACAAAATACTGATAAAGAAAAAATAGCTGGATTTGTAGGCGACTTAATAAATATGGAGGCTAGCTACATATTTAAAGAATTTTTAGAAAGAACTATAGATACAAGAAATTATGAGTCTAGGTCATCTGAGATTTATATGGATAGTTCTAAAAGAGAAAATTATTTATTCAATTCAACGATTAATGGTGTCGAAGAGTCAGATTTAATTTTGTTGATTGGGACTAATCCAAGATTTGAAGCTACCATGTTAAATGCAAGAATTCGTAAGGCTTACCTTAATAATAAAGTCAAAATTGTTTCTTTAAATGACGTTGGTGATTTGACTTATCCTTATCAAAGCCTAAATGGAAACACCCAAACAATCAAAGATATTTTTGAAAATAAAAATGAACTTACAAAACACATTATTGAAGCTCAAAAACCAATGATTATATTTGGAGAATCATTTTTGAAATCTAAATCAGCTCAATTTTTATTTAACTCTTTTAAAAATTTTTTATTGAGCAATAATAAATTTACTGATGATTGGAGTCCATTAAATTTTTTACCTACTGATGCAGCTACTGTTGGAAGTTTAGATCTTGATATAATTGATAAAAAAAATGAATTAATAAAGAATTTGAATGAACATAAATTTGATTTAGTTTTTTTAATGGGTCAAGATAATTTAAAGTTTAGTAAAAAAAATGAGTTTATAATATATGTAGGAAGCCATGGGGATAATGGTGCAGAACTAGCAGATATTATTTTACCAGGAGCAGCTTACACAGAGCAATCAGGTCATTATACCAATTTAGAGGGCAAAGTACAAAAAGCTTATAAAGCATCATATCCACCAGGAGATGCTAAAGAGGATTGGGAAATTATAAATAATCTTGCCGAATTTATAAGTAACAGAAAACTTTTTAAAGATAAAAATGAGTTAGAGAGCAGTATGTTCAACTATATAAATTTAAAAAAAGAAAAACAAGAAAGCCAATCTAACAGCAAAGTAGACATAAGTGATTTTGAGGACGAAATCCTTAAAATAACTTACAAGGATTATTATTTTTCTAATGTAATTGCTCGATCATCAAAAACAATGTTGAATTGTAATAATTCTAAATTAGAAGTTAAACGAACTGGCACCGAAGGGTAAATAAATGGAATATATAAATTTAGTTTTTGAAGAGGTTTACAAAATCCTCTTTCTTCTTGTCCCAGTTTTAGTCTCTGTTGCCATGATCGTTTGGTTGGATAGAAGAGTTTGGGCTTTTGTTCAGAAAAGACAGGGTCCAAATGTTGTTGGTCCATTTGGTTTATTACAATCATTAGCTGATGCATTAAAATATATTTTTAAAGAAATAATAATTCCAGCAAGTTCTAATAAGATTATTTTTATTTTAGCGCCTATCATTACAATGACTTTAGCTTTAATAGCATGGGCAGTTATACCCTTCGGAGAAGAGCAGGTTTTAGCTAACATAAATGTTGGAATTCTTTATATTTTTGCTGTCTCATCTCTTGGAGTTTATGGAATTATTATGGGGGGTTGGGCGTCTAATTCAAAATATCCTTTTTTAGGTTCAATAAGATCTGCTGCGCAAATGGTTTCTTATGAGGTTTCAATTGGCATAATTATTATCAATGTTCTTTTATGTGTAGGATCGTTAAATTTAAGTGATATCGTTTTAGCTCAAGAAAATATCTGGTTCATAATTCCATTGTTTCCAATGTTTGTAATATTTTTTATTTCTGCTTTAGCAGAAACAAATCGACCACCGTTTGATTTACCTGAAGCCGAAGCAGAATTGGTTGCTGGATATCAAACTGAATATTCTGGTATGATGTATGCAATGTTCTGGTTAGGAGAGTACGCAAATATTTTATTAATGTGTGCTTTAGGATCGATTTTATTTTTAGGAGGTTGGCTTTCACCTATTGATTTATATCCATTTAACTTGATTCCAGGAGCTATTTGGTTAGTTATAAAAATATTACTTTTATTTATTTTATTTGCATTGGTTAAAGCAGTTGTGCCAAGATATAGATATGACCAATTAATGAGATTAGGTTGGAAAATATTTCTTCCATTTTCTCTAACCTATGTTGTTTTGACTGCTAGTTATTTATTTTATTTTAACCTTTTACCTTCACTCTAAATGAAAATTACAAGATTTTTAAAAACAATATTAATGGTAGATTTTGTAACAGGCTTACTAATTGCTTTAAGAGAAATGTTTAAAACAAAAAAAACAATAAATTATCCTTTTGAAAAAGGAAAAATTAGCCCAAGATTTAGAGGAGAGCATGCACTTAGAAGATATCCAAATGGTGAGGAAAGATGTATAGCATGCAAGTTGTGTGAAGCAGTCTGTCCGGCGCAAGCAATTACAATCGAGTCAGCTGAAAGATCTGATGGAAGCAGAAAAACTACGCGTTACGATATTGATATGATGAAATGTATTTATTGTGGTTTATGTGAAGAGTCATGCCCTGTAGATGCAATAGTTCAAGGTCCAAATTTTGAATTTTCAACAGAGACAAGAGAAGAGCTTTATTATACTAAAGAAAAACTACTAGATAATGGTGACAGATGGGAAAATATTTTAGCGGCGAATATAAAATCAGACAATCCTTATAGGTAAATTTATGGTAGCTCATGCAATATTTTTTTACGTTTTTTCGATTATTGCAGTTATTTCAGCCATCATGGTTACAGTTTCGAAAAATACCGTACACTCAGTTTTTTTTTTAATATTAGATTTTATTAGTATTTCATGTCTCTTTATAATGATTGGTGCAGAGTTTTTAGGAATGATAATGCTCATTGTATATGTTGGTGCAGTAGCTGTTTTGTTCTTATTCGTTGTGATGATGTTGAATGTTGCCCAACAAAAAAATCAATGGTTTAAATCTGAGTCAACTTCTTCTAGCCACATTCCAGTCGGTTTAATTATAAGCACAATTATTTTTTTTGAATTAATTATTGTTGTAGGTGGTTGGAAATATAAACCTGAATTGTCTAATCCGAATACTACTCAAATTTCTAATGAAATAAGTAATACACACTCATTAGGCCAGGTTTTGTATACTGAATACATTCATATTTTTCAAATTAGTGGAATGATATTATTAATTGCAATGATTGGTGCGATCGTTCTTACCTTTAGACGAAGAGAAGGATTAAAAACACAAAGTTACTTGAAACAAATTTCTAGAGAAAGGTCTGAAGGTATCGAAGTTTTAGAAGTTCAATCAAATAAAGGAGTAAAGATAGATGACTGAAATAGGTTTAGGACATTATCTTACTTTAGGAGCAGTTATCTTTAGTATTGGTGTTATTGGTATCTTTCTTAATAGAAAAAATATTATCGTGATTTTGATGAGTATTGAGCTGATATTATTAGCTGTGAACATCAATTTAGTATCCTTTTCTATTTATCTTGGTGATTTAACTGGTCAAGTTTTTACATTATTTATTTTAACTGTAGCAGCTGCTGAGGCAGCAATTGGTCTTGCTATAATAGTAGTCTATTACAGAAATGCAGGAACTATAAGAGTTGAGGAGATAGATAAATTAAAAGGATAAAATGGAAATTTCAATTTTAGCATTACCATTAATTGCTTCAATTATATCTGGATTTTTTGGTAAATTTATAGGTGACAGAAATTCTGAGATAGTTACAAGTTTATTAGTATCTATATCAGCTCTTCTTTCTGCAATTGTATTTTATGATGTAATTTTTAATCAATACGAGGAAAATATCAAAATTGCTACATGGATTAATTCTGGATCACTAGAGGTAAATTGGTCAATGAAAATTGATGCATTATCATCAGTAATGTTAGTAGTCGTAACTGTTGTTTCAGCATTAGTTCACATCTATTCAATTGGATACATGTCACATGATCCTCATAAACCAAGATTTATGGCCTACTTGTCGTTATTTACATTTGCTATGTTAATGCTGGTAACGGCTGATAATTTTATTCAATTATTTTTTGGTTGGGAGGGGGTAGGTCTTTGCTCGTATTTTTTAATTGGTTTCTGGTTTAAAAAGGAAACTGCAAATGCAGCAGCGATCAAGGCATTTGTTGTAAACAGAGTAGGAGATTTTGGCTTTGCTTTAGGTATATTTTTAATATTTTATTTGTTTGGCACAGTTAACTACACAGAAGTTTTCGATCAAATCCCAACAGTTGTAGATGAAAAACTAAATTTTTTAGGTATTCAAATTAATGCAATAGATTTAATTTGCATACTTTTATTCATCGGTGCTATGGGTAAATCGGCTCAAATTTTTTTACATACCTGGTTACCAGATGCAATGGAAGGTCCAACACCTGTTTCAGCCTTGATCCATGCAGCAACTATGGTTACAGCTGGAGTTTTTCTAGTTGTAAGATGTTCACCAATATATGAATATTCAGAGTTAGCTTTAAACATTGTCACTGTAGTAGGTATGAGTACCGCTTTTTTTGCAGCTAGCGTAGCTTTAGTTCAAACAGATATAAAAAAAATCATAGCGTATTCGACGTGTAGTCAATTAGGTTATATGTTTTTTGCTGCTGGAGTAGGCGCATATAATGTTGCAATGTTTCATTTATTTACTCATGCATTTTTTAAGGCATTATTATTTCTAGGATCAGGGTCTGTTATTCATGCTTTTAAAGATGAGCAAAATATAAATAATATGGGAGGAGTATGGAGAAAATTGCCTTACACTTATGTTTTAATGATAATTGGAACCTTAGCATTAACAGGATTTCCTTTGCTATCTGGTTTTTATTCAAAAGATGCGATTATAGAATTTGCATATTTAAGTGGGAGTACTACTGGATATTATGCAGCTGGAATAGGTATTTTTACCGCTTTTTTAACTTCAATTTATTCCTGGAGACTGATGTTTAAAACTTTTCATGGACAATATAACAACAAGAAATTCAAGATTGAGGAGACACATGAGTCTCCTCTAGTTATGTTAATACCTTTAATAATATTATCTATCGGAGCGATTTTTGCTGGATTTATTTTTAAAGATTTATTTATAGGTTATGAAGGAATTAATAATTTTTGGGATGAATCAATTTTCTTTTTGGAACCATTAAGCAACGATCATCCACCATTATGGTTTTTAATTTTAACTCCAACATTAGTAATTTTATCTATACCGCTTGCTTACTATTTGTTTGTAAAAAACAAGAATTTCCCAACTCAACTAGTGAATATTAATAAACCATTATATGAATTTTTATTAAATAAATGGTATTTTGATGAAATTTATGACACTTTATTTGTAAAGTCTTCAAAAAAATTTGGATTATTTTTGTGGAAGTTTTTTGATATTAAAGTTATCGATGGCTTTGGTCCAGATGGTATTTCTGGGATAATTAAAAAAATTTCTATTAAAGCCAATAAATTCCAAAGTGGTTATATTTATCAATATGCATTTGTAATGTTACTTGGTTTTTCTGCTTTTTTAACCTTCTTAATTGTTAAATAATGAATTTTCCAATTCTTTCCTCATTAATACTTTTACCTTCTATTGGAGCACTTTTTTTATTTTTTACAAAAAGTAAAAGTGAAAATAAAATTACTGCAAAATATGTTGCCTTATTTACATCTCTAGTAAACTTTTTTTTATCAATATATTTATGGATTTTATTTGACCAAACTACTTCTGCTTTTCAATTTGTTGAAGATAGAATTTGGATCAAAGGCTTAATTAATTACAAAGTAGGAGTTGATGGAATATCAATACTTTTTGTAATTCTAACAACATTTATTACACCTCTATGCATAATTTCAGTAAATAATTCAATAACAAAAAGATTAAATGAATTTTTAATAGCTATCCTTGTTATGGAAACTTTCATGATAGGAGTTTTTTGTTCACTAGATCTTGTTGTTTTTTACTTATTTTTTGAGGCAGGATTAATACCAATGTTTTTAATCATTGGGATTTGGGGTGGTACAAGGCGAGTTTACTCTGCTTTTAAATTTTTTTTGTTCACTCTTTTAGGTTCGGTTCTGATGTTAGTGGCGATAATCTCAATTTATTGGATTACAGGTACTACAGATGTTGTTCAGCTTTATGAATTAGGCATAGATGTAAAATACCAAAATTTTTTATGGCTTGCTTTTTTTAGTTCATTTGCTGTTAAAACTCCTATGTGGCCAGTCCATACTTGGCTTCCAGATGCACACGTTGAGGCTCCAACAGCAGGATCGGTGTTGTTAGCTGCTATTTTACTTAAAATGGCAGGCTATGGATTTATAAGATTTTCTTTGGGATTATTTCCCTCCGCTTCAGAGATTTTTACTCCTTTAATTTATATATTAAGTGTTATCGCAATCATTTTCACTTCGTTAATAGCTTTAATGCAGGAGGATATGAAAAAATTAATAGCATATTCTTCAGTGGCCCATATGGGATTTGTTACTTTAGGAATATTTACAATCCAACAGCAAGGTATAGAGGGAAGTATAATTCAAATGATCAGTCACGGTCTAGTATCAGCAGCTTTATTTTTATGTGTTGGTATCGTTTATGATCGAATGCACTCTAGATTGATCGCAACCTATGGAGGTATTGTTACTATTATCCCCAAATATGCTATTTTATTTATGGTATTTACTTTAGCTGCTTTAGGATTACCAGGAACAAGTGGATTTGTTGGTGAATTCTTAATTTTAATGGCTGCTTTTAAAGATAATTTTTTAGTCGCAGTATTAGCTAGTTTAGGAGTTATTATTGGAGCAGCATATATGCTTTGGTTGTATAAAAGAGTTATTTTTGGAAAACTAATAAATTCTGAGTTAAAAAAAATGATTGATTTAAATAAATCAGAGGCCTTCACGCTCACTTGTTTAGCTATACCAACTTTATATTTCGGTTTTTATCCAGAACCACTAATTAATACTATTGAAGTTTCAATAAGTGATTTAATCGATACATACAACTTTAATGTAGTAAGCAAATAATGATTAATATTGAATTAATTTTTCCAGAAATTTTTATTTCATTATCAATAATGTTTTTACTTATTCTAGGTGTTTTCAAAAAGAATAGTTCTAAAATAATTCATAATATTTCATTGTTAGTTTTATTAATTACCGCGGTAATCACATTTAATGAAACTATAAGCATTAATCGAACAATTTTATTTAATGAGAGTATTGTCATAGATTATTTATCATCGTTTATGAAAATAATTACTTTATTAGCTGCATTTGTAGTTTTGTTGATTTCATCAAATTATTTAAAAACCTTTAAAATTTTTATCATTGAGTATCCAATTTTAATTTTAAGTTCTGTATTAGGAATGATGATTATGATCAGTTCTAATGATTTAATTGTTTTTTATATGGGTTTAGAGCTTCAATCATTAGCCTTATATGTTTTGGCAACTTTTAATAGAGATCAATTAAAATCATCTGAAGCAGGATTAAAATATTTTGTTTTAAGTGCATTATCCTCAGGTTTATTATTGTACGGTTGTTCTTTAATTTATGGCTTTACAGGCTCAACAAATTTTAATGTTATTTCAACCCAATTTAATACAAATGAATATGCTATTACTTTTGGAATAGTTTTTATTTTGGTGGGTTTAGCTTTTAAAATTTCTGCTGTACCTTTTCATATGTGGGCTCCAGACGTATATGAAGGGTCGCCAACATCTGTAACATTATTTTTTACAATGGTTCCTAAAATAGCAGCGTTAACTGTGTTTATAAGATTTTTATATGTTCCTTTTTTAAATCTTATTGATCAGTGGCAAATGATTTTAGTTTTTTTATCAATCGCATCCATGCTTTTTGGTGCAATAGCAGCTATAGGTCAAAAAAATCTTAAGCGACTTATAGCTTATAGCTCTATTAGTCACATTGGATATGCTTTAGCTGGCTTAGTAACTGGGTCGAATGATGGGATACAAAGTTCAGTGATTTATATGACTATATATATTATTATGAATTTAGGTTTTTTTTCATGTTTGTTAATGATGAAAAGAAATAATATTTATTATGAACAAATAGACGATTTATCAGGACTGTCTAAAAATCATCCACTACTCTCAATTTCATTATTGATAATTTTATTTTCTCTAGCTGGAATTCCACCATTAGCTGGTTTTTTTGCAAAATTTTATATTTTCAAATCTGTAATTGAACAGTCAATGTATTTTTTAGCAATAGTTGGATTATTATCGACAGTGGTAGCAGCGTTTTATTATTTGCGAATTATTAAGATAATGTATTTTGATAAAGAAAAAGATTGTTATGATAAAGATCATAGTCTTTGGTTAAAGTTATCTTTGACATTCTCTACACTACTTATTTTGATATATTTTATTTTTCCAAGTGAATTGATTGATGTAGTTTCAAAGATCAATATAATTTAATGAAGTTTAAAATATTTAGATATAGTAGAGTTAAAAGCACAAATCAAACTGCTATTAGAATAATTAAGAATTCAAATAGTAATTTTGGCATTGTTATTTCAGATTTACAGACCAATGGAAAAGGTCAATATGGCAGAAAGTGGATTTCTATTAAGGGAAATGTTTTCTTAAGTTTTTTTTATAAATTAGAAAAAATTACTTTACCACTAAATATATTAACTAAAAAAAATTGTTTTTTAGTTAAAAAAGTTATTGCAAAATATTATAAGAAAAAAATTATATTTAAGTCACCCAATGATTTATTAATTAATAAGAAGAAAATATGTGGGATTTTGCAAGAAAAAATTGAAAAGTATGATAATAAGTTTTTAGTTGTTGGTATAGGTATAAATTTAATCAAAAAGCCTAAAATTTTGAATTATGCAACAACAAGCTTATATGAAATTACTAAACAAAAAATAAATAAAAAGTTATTTGAAAATCAATTAAAAATAACTTTTGAGAAATTTTTATCAAAGTACTATAAAACTAATTAATGATTATATTAGGTGATATTGGTAATTCTGAAACTAAAATTTGTATAGTAAATAATAAATTTAAAATAATTAAAAAAGTTTTAGTGCCTTCTAGTCAAAAAAAAATGAAAGAAATAAACAGCTATTTTAAAAACTTAGATTTTTCCAAAGTAAACAAGATATTATTTTGTAGCGTGGTCCCATCAATTTTTAAGATAGTAAAGAATTATTTTGAAAAAAAAACAAATTTAAAGTGTTATGAATTAAAAGAATTAGATTTAAGATCAATTTTAAAGATTGATGTTAATTATAAACAAGTTGGTTCTGATAGATTAGCAAACGCAATTAGTGTTTCTAATAAAAAAAAAAATTATGTCATATTAGACTTTGGTACAGCTACTACTTTTGATGTTTTAATCGGAACAAATTATAAGGGTGGCATAATTTCACCAGGAATAAAGCTTTCACTAAACACACTTTCAGATAAAGCATCATTAATTCCTAAAATTGATTTAAAAAAAATGTCTAAGGTCATAGGTCGAGATACTAAGTCAGCTGTAAGATCAGGCTTTTTTTGGGGTTATGCTGGATTAATTGACAATATTATTGATTTAATTAAAAAAGAAACAAAAAAATCATTTAAAATAATTATTACTGGTGGATTTTCAAAATTATTTAAGAATTCAATTAAGACTAAAGTAAAACAAAATATTGATATTACAATTAATGGCCTTATCAAAGCTTCAAAACTTATAAAATGATATGAAAGAAGAATTTTTATTTTGTCCACTCGGAGGTTCTGGTGAAATTGGAATGAATATGAATCTATTTGGTTATGGTCTACCAGGTGATCACAAATGGATAATGGTCGATATTGGTGTTACATTTGCAGATGATACAATCCCAGGTATAGATTTAATTTATCCTGATCCTGGGTTTATTGTAGAAAGAAAAGATAATCTATTAGGTATCGTCTTAACTCATGCTCACGAAGATCATATCGGTGCCATTGCTCACTTATGGCCTAAATTAGGATGTAAGATTTATGCAACACCTTTTACTGCAGTATTAATCAAAGAAAAATTTAAAGAAAAACGTATTGATATTAGTAATGACCTAAAAATTGTAGAATTGAATGGAAAAGTTAAGCTAGAGTCTTTTGAAATTGAGTATATTACTTTAACGCATTCTATTTTAGAGCCTAATGGTCTTAAAATTCAAACACCATCAGGCATTGTTTTGCACACTGGCGATTGGAAAGTTGATCCCAACCCATTAATTGGTGATGAAATAAATTCTAAAAGACTAAAAGAAATTGGTAACGAAGGTGTTCTAGCAATGATATGTGACTCAACAAATGTATTTAGTGCTGGTAGATCAGGGTCTGAACTAGATGTTAGAAAGAATATGCTTAATATCATGAGTAGATTAAATAAAAGAGTTATAATAACTTCTTTTGCATCTAACGTAGCAAGAATGGAGTCAGCTTTTTATTGTGCTGAAAAAACTGGGAGACAAATTTCCTTGGTTGGTAGATCGATGCATCGAATATATAAAGCAGCAAAACAATGTGGCTATTTAAAAGATACGATTGATCCAATTGATCCAAGGGATGCAAAAAATATATCTAGAGAAAAAATAGTTTATCTTTGTACAGGTAGCCAAGGAGAACCAATGGGTGCAATGATGAGAATTTCAAATTATACTCATCCAGATGTTTTTATTGAAAAAGGTGATGCAGTAATATTTTCATCTAAGATAATACCAGGTAACGAGAAAAAACTTTATAAGTTACACAATCAATTAGTAAAAGATGGTATTGAGGTAATTTCAGAGGAAAGTGAATTTATCCATGTTTCTGGTCATCCTAATAGAGAAGATTTGAAAGATATGTATAATTGGGTCAAGCCTAAATGTGTAATACCTGTCCATGGTGAGCATAGACATATGATTGAACATGTAAATTTTGCCAAAGAAATGCAGGTACCTTTTTCAGTTCAAGTAGAAAATGGAGATATAGTTAAATTAGCACCAGGCGATTCCCCTACGGTTTATGATAAGGCCCCAAGCGGGAGGTTATACTTAGATGGTAATATAAGTGTAGAGGAAAACTCTCAATCGATAAAAGATAGAAAAAATCTTGGAGCTAATGGATATCTGGAAATAACAATTTTGATAACTCCAAAAGGAAATATACATAAAAACCCATTAATAACTTTTAGAGGATTGCCATTATATGAGACTGAAGATTTTATATATGGGCTTGAGGAAGAAATAGAAAAAACAACAAGGACGTTCAAACTTGGAAACAAAAAACAGGAACACAACTTAATAGATGCTCTTAAGATTGCCTCTAGAAAATTTACTAAAGAAAGAACTGGAAAAAAACCATTTACAAATATTAACTTAGTTAAGATTTAATGAGCATTACAGGTCTAGCTATTATCTATATAATCCTTTGGTGGATTATTTTTTTTGCAATTCTACCAATAGATGTAGATAGAAAAAAAGTTGAAAAAATAGAAGGTGAGGATCCTGGTTCACCGGAAAATCCCAAAATGTTAAAGAAATTCATTTATTGTACAGGAATTACAACTATCCTTTTCTATATAATTTATTTATTAATGAAATTTGAATATTTAAATTTAAGAAATATAATTGAGTAAAATGTACATTTCAAAATCTTTTATCCCAATCCTAAAAAATAATCCCTCTGAAGCTAAAATTAAGTCTCATCAATTGATGTTAAGAGCTGGAATGATAAAGCAGTCTTCTGCAGGAGTCTATTCATGGCTACCACTAGGATTTAAAGTAATGAAAAAGATAGAAAAAATTGTTAGAGATGAACAAAATAAAATTGGTGTTCAAGAAATCTTAATGCCAACAATTCAATCGAGTGAAATTTGGAAAGAAAGTGGTCGATATGAAGACTATGGAGAGGAAATGCTTAGGATCAAAGATCGGCAAAATAGAGAAATGCTTTATGGACCAACTAATGAAGAATTAGTTACAGATATTTTTAGATCATCAATTAAATCTTATAAATCTTTGCCACAACTTTTATACCATATTCAATGGAAGTTTAGAGATGAGATCAGGCCAAGATTTGGAATTATGAGATGTAGGGAATTTTATATGAAAGACGCATATTCATTTGATATATCAGATGAAGAGGCATTTTTTTCTTATAATAAATTTTTTTTATCTTATTTAAAAACATTTAAAAGATTAGACTTAACAGCTATACCCATGGCAGCTGACACTGGCCCAATAGGAGGAAATCTTTCACATGAATTTATAATTTTAGCAGAAACAGGTGAGAGTAAAATTTTCACAGATAAAAGAATTTTTAATTTAAATACTGATGACACAAAATTAGAAAAAAATTCATTAGCTAGTATGAGAAATAAATATGAACAATATTACTCCGTAACAGATGAAAAATTTGATAGAAAAGAATTTGAGGAAAAGGTTTCTGTAGAAAATAGATTGATAACCAAAGGTATTGAGGTAGGTCATATATTTTATTTTGGGGATAAGTATTCAAAGTCTATGAATGCATCAGTTGATTTACCAGGTGGAAAAAAAGATTTTGTAAAAATGGGTTCATATGGGATAGGAGTTTCTAGATTAGTAGGAGCAATTATTGAGGCAAAATATGATGAAAAAACTGAAGTCATGAAATGGCCAATTTCTATTGCACCATATGATATAGCGATAATACCAATGATTAATAAAAATGATATTACCGCATTAGAGAAATCTAACAAAATTTTTAAAGAGTTAGAAAAAAATGATATTGAGGCAATAATTGATGATACTGAGGAAAATTATTCTTCAAAAATAAAGAAAATGAATTTAATTGGTGTTCCTTATCAGATAATCATTGGAAAAAAAACTGATAATGATTTACTCGAATTTAAAGAAGTTGGAAGAGAGTCACAAAAATTGAAATTGATAGATATCATAAAATTAATATCTGAACAAAAAGTAAGAAATTGATTTCTCAGTTAGAAAAAGAAATTACTTTTAGATTTTTAAAAGCTAGAAAAAATGATGGCTTTTTAAATGTTATTTCAATTTTTTCATTTATAGGAATAGCATTAGGAGTTGCTGTTTTGATTGTTGTTATGTCTGTCATGAATGGCTTTAGGACAGAACTTATTAACAAAATAGTGGGATTTAACGCGCATATCACAGTAAAACCATATGAAAAAAAAATAGAAATTGAAAAATTAAATAATCATAATTTAAATTCATTATCTAAAGATTTGATATTAAGCAATTCTGGTGAGGGAATTATTATTAAAGGAGAATTCACTAAAGGAATTATTTTAAGAGGGTATTCTGGTGAAGATTTTCCCAAATTAGAGATCGTGCAAAGTAACAATTTTTTGGGAAATGTAAATGATTTGCTGAATAATAACATATCAATTAGTAAAGAACTAGGTTTTATATTAGGAGTTAAAATTGGTGATGAAATTACAATAATGTCTCCTTCGGGTGTTAAAACAATTATTGGAAGCCTTCCTAAACAAAAAACATTTAAAATCATCTCACTTTTTGAAAGCGGCTTAATTGATTTTGATAATAATGTTGCTTTTTTAAATTTATCTACATTAGAGGAATTTTTTAACTTAGACTCAAATGATCGTAATTTAGAAATCTATTTAAAGAATCCACAAAACATTGATAGTCAAAAATTAATTGTACAGAGAATATTTGATAATGAGTTTATTTATAGTTGGTCAGATATGAATAAATCTTTATTTTCGGCTTTAAAAGTTGAAAGAAATGTAATGTTTATAATATTAACATTAATAATCGTTGTTGCAGCTTTTAATATTATTTCAGGACTTACAATATTAGTTAAAAATAAAACAAGAGATATTGCCATTTTAAAATCAATTGGTGTTTTGAATAAATCAATAATTAAAATTTTTTTTTTAATTGGTGTTATTATTGGAACATCTGCAACAATTTTTGGAATAATTTTAGGAGTTACTTTTTCAATGTATATTGAAAATTTTAGGCGGTTTTTAAGTGACATATTTAATATTAGTTTATTTCCAGAGGAAATTTATTTTTTAAGTTCTATGCCATCTGAAATTAATTTAACATCCTTATTAATTATTTCATTATGCTCTATTTTAATTACAATATTAGTATCAATTTTTCCAGCCTTCAGAGCTGCTAAACTAGATCCAATCAAAACTTTAAAATATGAATGATATGATTAAAATTTCTAAACTCAATAAATCATTTGATGGAATTAAAAAGATAAATGTTTTAAATAATGTTACTTTTAATTTTAGAAAAGGTAAAATCTACTCTTTAATGGGTCCATCTGGATCAGGTAAATCCACTTTATTAAATTTATTATCTTTAATTGATAGACCTAATTCTGGAACCATATTATTTGAAAACAAATTCATAGATTTTAAGGAAAAAAATAAAAATGATATTTTAAGAGCTAATAAAATTGGAATTATTTATCAACAAGATAATTTACTTCCAGATTTTACCGCATTAGAAAATATTTATTTAGCAAGTCTAGCGGCCGGAAATAGTAAACAAATTTCAATCTCTAAAGCTAAAAACTTACTAAAAAAGATAGGATTATCAAATAGATCTGACCATTATCCATCTCAACTATCTGGAGGTGAAAAACAAAGAATTTCAATAGTTAGAGCTGTGGTAAATGATCCTGAAATAATTTTAGCAGATGAGCCTACCGGCAGTTTAGACTTAAAAACAGCTAAAGGCATTTTTAAGCTACTAGAAAATCAAATAAATCAAAATCGATTAATAATTTTTGCAACTCATAATAGATTTTTTGCTAATAAGGCAGATTGCAAATTAGAAATAGTTAATGGTAATATAAAAACCATTAATGCCTGAGTCTAATTTTCAAAAATTTAATCACTTAAAAATTCACACCCAATACTCTATATGCGAGGGTGCAGTAAAGATTGATCAACTAAAAGAGTATTCTAAAGAAAATAGGATTAGATCATTAGCAATTTGTGATACGTCAAATTTATGTGGCGCTCTCGAATTTGCTGAACAGATCTCAAAAGCAGGTACACAACCGATTATTGGAACTCAAATTAATTTTAGAATTGGAGATACCATTGGATTACTTCCATTATTTGCTATGAATGAAATTGGTTATAAAAGAATAATTGAACTTTCTTCAATTTCTTTTTTAAAAAATGATGGACTATCTGAACCCTATGTATTTTTTGAAGAACTCTATAAAAAAAATGATGGCGTTTCTATTTTTTCTGGCACCGTTTTAGGATTATTTGGAAAATTATTTGATAAAGGAAAATTTTCAGAAATTGATGAATTATATTTAAAACTAAAATCTATTTACAAAGATAGATTTTATATTGAAATTCAAAGACATAATGATCAAAATGAAAAAAATTTTGAAAAATTTAATTTAGAAAAATCATTTAATTATGGAATACCACTAATTGCAACTAATGAAATTTTCTATATTGAGAAAACTATTCATGAAGCACATGATGCTTTGATATGTATAAAGAATAAAACCTATGTTAATGAAAAAAATAGATTAAGATTTAGTGACCAGCATTATTTCAAAAACGATATTGAGATGTCGGAACTATTTTCCGATATTCCTGAAGCATTAGAAAATAATTATAACTTTCCATTGAGATGTTGTTTTAAGCCCTCTTATTCTAAACCCATTTTACCTAACATAAGTTCAGAAAAAGATGGAAACGCAGATAAGATTTTAAAAAAAGAGTCTATTCAGGGTTTAAAAGATAAATTTTTAAAATCTTTTGATATTAAACTGGAAGATTTATCAACAGATAAAGAATTTTTAAAATATCAAGACAGACTAAATCATGAGTTAAATATTATTACTGAGATGAAATATTCAAGTTATTTTTTGATAGTATCTGATTATATAAAATGGGCAAAAGAAAATAATATACCAGTTGGGCCAGGCAGAGGATCTGGTGCAGGATCATTGGTAGCTTGGTGCTTATCAATTACGGATGTTGATCCAATAAAATTCAATCTAATTTTTGAAAGGTTTTTAAATCCCGATCGAATATCAATGCCAGATTTTGATATAGATTTTTGTGAAGAAAAAAGAGACATGGTTTTTGAATATCTCACAAAAAAATATAAAGATAGCGTTGCACACATCATTACTTTTGGAAAATTAAAAGCAAGAATGGTTATAAGAGATGTGGGTAGAGTATTAGGTTTTTCATATGGTTTTGTTGATAGTATCTCTAAAATGATACCTTTTGATCCCTCTAGACCTCAAAGTTTATCAGAGTGTATTGCCGGTGAACCTAGACTACAAAAATTGATTAATGAAGATTTGAGAGTAAAAAAGCTAATTGATCTTTCTTTGCAATTAGAGGGATTAAATCGAAATGTAGCCACACATGCAGCAGGTGTAGTAATAGCAGATAAAAAACTCACAGATATTGTTCCATTGTATAAAGATAATACTGCTAATTTATTATTACCCTCTACACAGTTCGATATGTACTCAGCTGAAAATGCAGGTTTAATTAAGTTTGACTTTTTAGGACTCAAAACATTAACAGTAATAAATAATGCTCAAACCTTAATTAGAAAAAAAAACAAGAGTTTTAACATAGAAAATATAGATTATGATGATCAAAAAGTTTTTGATTTGTTATCTACTGGCAACACTGTTGGATTATTTCAAATTGAGAGTGCTGGAATGAGGGATGCATTAATTCAAATGAAACCAAACCATATTGAAGATATTATTGCTTTAGTAGCTCTTTATAGACCAGGTCCCATGAGCAATATACCTATTTATAATGATTGCAAACACGGAAGACAAACTCCAGATTATTTACACCCTTTATTAGAGGAAATCTTAAAACCAACTTATGGAGTAATTATCTATCAAGAACAAGTCATGCAAATTGCACAAAAATTATCTGGTTTTACAGCAGGTCAGGCTGATATTTTAAGAAGAGCAATGGGAAAGAAAAAAAGATCTGAATTAGAAAAACAAAAACAAAATTTTATTTTAGGTGCTGTTAATAACGGTATTAGTAAGGATGTAGCAGCTGGAATTTTTCTTAAAATCGAGCCATTTGCTGAATATGGTTTTAACAAAAGTCACGCTGCAGCATATGCTATAATTTCATATCAAACGGCTTTTTTAAAAACTTATTATCCCAAAGAATTTATTGCAGCATCTATGACCATGGATATATCTAATCAAAATAAGTTAAGTGAATTTTATGAAGAATTAAAAAGACTAAAAGTTGAAGTCATAAGACCAGATATTAATGAATGTTTTGCTGATTTCAGGACTGATGATAAAAAATTTTACTATGCTTTAGGTGGTATCAAAGCAGTAGGAAACGAATCAATCTCGAATATTATTGAAGAAAGAATTAAAAATGGAAAATTTAGTTCTATTAGTAATTTTATTAAAAGAGTAAATCCAAAAGATATAAACAAACTTCAATTAGAAGGTTTGGTAAAAGCAGGAGCTTTCGATAGTTTAAATAAAAATCGTCAATCTTTATTTAATTCTATCCCCACTTTAATTACTAAATCAAAAAACATATTTGAAAACAAAACTGCTAATCAAATAGATCTATTTTCAGATGATATGAGTGGAGAAGAGGATTTTATTAATGCAATTGAAGATTGGAAATTTGAGGAGAGATTATCAAAAGAATTTGAGTCGGTAGGTTTTTTTATTTCAGATCACCCTCTAAATCAATTTAAAGAAATTTTTTTAGATTATAAGATAATAAGTTATCAAGATTTTATTAATGATAGTGAAAATAAAGATTCTAATATTGCTGCTACACTATTGAAGATACAAGAAAGAAAGACTGCTAAAGGTACTTCTTATGCTATCTTAAAATTAACTGATTTATCAAGTGTATTTGAGTTATTCATATTTTCGGATATATTGGAATTAAACCGTGAAATTTTAAAAGAAGGAAATTCTCTAATATTGACAATTATAAAATCTATATCCAATGAGGATAATAGATTCAAAAGAATAAATGTTCAGAAAATTACATCGCTTAAAGACTTATTCAACAATCCAATTAATGAAGCCACTTTCAGTTTAAAATCGTTAAAAGAACTAGATGAAATATCAAATTTTTTATCAAATCTAGGCAATACAAAAATCAATATAAAACTGAGAGATAATAATTTAAATTTAAATTTTAAATTAAAAAATGGTAGACAATTGGATAGAAAAACGCTTAATCTTATCAGAAATAAGGAAATTGTAGCAATTATTAACTAAAAAACACTTGTTAAATTAACAAAATCTTTGTAAATAATCGCTAATTTAATTAACACGCACACAGTTTTTGGTTTTATACCTCCGGTCCTTTAATGGAAATTACTGTGGTGGCTTAACCGGGAATAAATATGAAGATACCTAACGTTACAATTCAACAACTATTAGAAGCTGGTGTTCATCTTGGTCATAAAACTTTAAGATGGAATCCAAAAATGAAAAAATATATATTTGGAAAAAGAGACTCAATCCACATTATTGATTTAACTCAAACGCTAGAATTAACTAAAGTAGCACTTGAAAAAGTTTACGAAACTATTTCAAATAATGGAAAGATTTTATTTGTATCAACCAAAAAACAAGCTTCAGAAGCTATTGCAGACTTAGCTCAAAAAACTGATCAGTATTTTGTAAATTATAGATGGTTAGGTGGAATGCTTACAAACTGGGGAACAATATCCAATTCAATAAAAAAATTAAAAAAATTAGAGGTAGATCTTGTGTCAGAAAATCGAGGATTTACAAAAAAAGAACTTTTAAAAATGAGTGTTAAAAAAGATAAACTTCAAAGATCTTTAGGTGGTATTTCTGAGATGAAAAAAGTTCCTGATTTAGTTTTTATCATAGATACTAATTATGAATCTTTAGCAATTCAGGAATCTGTAAAATTAGGAATACCGATTATAGCAATTTTAGATAGTAACTCTAATCCTGACGGAATTGATTATCCAATTCCAGGAAATGATGATGCTAGAAGAGCTATAGATCTTTATTGTGATTTGATAAAAAAGACAATTGAAGAGGCAAAAACAGATGCTCCTGTGATTTCAGATAAAAAAGTAAAAGATAAAAGCTTGAAGAGTGAAAAAACACTTCAAGAAATTGATAGAGAAAAATTAGATAAAAAATTTTCTAAAAAAAATAATAAAATCAATTAATTCAATGAGTGATATTGAAAAAGTTAAAAAATTAAGAGAAGCTACAGGAGCTGGTTTTAAAGATTGCAATTTAGCTATAAAAGAAGCTAACGGCAATCTTGATAAAGCTGTTGAAATATTAAGAGTGAAAGGAATTTCTAAAGCATCAAAAAAAATGTCAAGAGATGCTAAAGAAGGCGTAGTAGCAGTTAGTGGTGATAGTAAAAAAACATCAATAATAGAAGTGAATTGTGAGACAGATTTTGTCGCTAAAAACGAAAACTTTGTTGATTTCGTGAAAGAATTAAGTGAATTAAATAACGAAAAAAACTCTGATGTTGATGTATTAAAAAAAACACCTATGAAAAATGGTATTTCAGTTGAAGATAACTTAGTAGCTTTGATAGCAAAAATTGGTGAAAAAATTACAATAGGTAAAACAAAAACTATATCAAATTCATCTTCAGAAAATTATCATTACCTTCATACTGTTGTAAAAGATAATCTAGCTAAACTAGCTGTTGTTGTTTCTATAGAGACTAAAAATAATTCTGACACTGTAAAAACATTTGGTAAACAATTATCTATGCATATAGCAGCATCAAATCCTTTAGCTTTGGAGTCTAATTTAATTGACAAAGCGATTATTGATAAAGAGCAGGAATTAGTTAATGAAGAACTTAAAAATTCAGGTAAATCAGATGAGATTGCCAAAAAAATTAGTTTAGGTAAGATGAATAAATTTAAAGAAGAAAATGCTCTTTTGACACAAGCTTGGGTAATGGAACCAAAAAAAAAAGTTCAAGATGTTTTAAAAGAACTTGCTATTAATGATTTAAAGATCAAGGAGTTTAGCAGAATTAAGATAGGGGAATAGATGTTTGATGAAAAATCTCATAACCTCAAAATGGATAAATCTATAGAAGCTTTCACAAAAGAATTGTCATCATTAAGAACAGGTAGAGCAAATGCAGCAATGTTGGACCTTGTAAAGGTAGATGTATATGGACAGCTAATGCCAATCAATCAAATAGGGAGCATAACAACACCTGAACCTAGAATGATTAATATTCAGGTTTGGGATCAAAATAATGTTCCATTAGTTGACTCTGCTATAAAAAAATCTGAGCTAGGATTAAATCCTCAGATTGATGGACAATTAATAAGATTACCAATTCCTGAACTTAATGAAGAAAGAAGAACAGAATTAAAAAAGATGATTAAATCTATGGGTGAAAAATGTAAAGTTTCGATTAGAAATATTCGAAGAGATGCAAATGATGAGTTAAAGAAACTTTTAAAATCTAAAGAAATCGGGGAGGATGAAGAAAAAAATTATGAAAAAAATGTCCAAAATATTACTGATAAGCACATTAAGATTGTAGATGATAAAGTTTCTGCAAAAGAAAAAGAAATAATGACGATATGAACCCTTTAAATCATGTAGCCATTATCATGGATGGTAATGGAAGATGGGGTTTAAAATATAGAAATTCACGTAATGCTGGACATAAAGCTGGATTAGATACTGTAGAAACTATTATAAAAACAACAATTGAAAATAAAATAAAATTTTTAACTTTATTTGCTTTCTCTACTGAGAATTGGAAAAGACCTAAAAAAGAAGTTAATTATCTTTTTAACTTATTAGAGAATTTTTTAGTTAATAAAATAGAAGACCTTCATAAACAAAATATAAAACTTAAAGTTTTGGGGTCTAAAAAGTTTTCTCCAAAACTAAATAAGCTTTTAAATAATTCTGAAAAGAAAACATTTAAAAACAACAAACTACAAATCAATCTTGCTTTGAACTATGGCTCTAAATCTGAATTAATTTCCGCTTTTAAAAGACTAAAAAAAAATAAAAGTATTATTAGTGAAAAAAATTTAGAAAAAAATTTACAGACTCAGAATATACCTGATCCAGACTTATTAATTAGAACTGGTAACACAAAAAGACTAAGCAATTTTTTATTATGGCAACTTGCTTATTCAGAAATTTTTTTTGAAAAAAAGTTATGGCCTGCATTTAATAAAAAAGATTATAAGAGAATAATAAGAGAATTTAGAAATATAAAAAGAAATTTTGGCAAAATATAATGAAAAAAGAATTTCAAAAAAGAATACTTAGTTCATTTATAATAATTCCTGTTGCTTTATTTTTTGTAATTAAAGGTTCGACTTTTTTTAATTTCTTTTTAAGTATTTTCTTTTTAGCAACTTCTTATGAGTGGTTTAAGATGACAAAAAAAAATTCAATCAAAATATTCGGTATTTTATACTTATTTTTAGCTTTTTATTCAGCATTTTTACTAAGAGATAATGCTGGTTTAAATTTTTTTATTTTTATCATAATAATTTGCATTTTTACTGATATTGGAGGTTATATATTTGGAAAAACCTTCAAAGGTCCAAAGCTTACAAAAATTAGTCCTAACAAAACTTACTCTGGAGTAATTGGAAGTTTTATTTTGTCTGTTATGGCTGCATCTATTTTTATGCAATATCAAAAATCCTTCACTTTGTTTGAAATTTTTATTTTAAATAATGATGAATTTTCTTATATTCTGATAATTTTGTTCATTTCTGCTGTAAGCCAAATTGGTGATCTTATAGTTTCGTATTTTAAGAGATTAGCAAAAATAAAAAACACAGGTAATTTATTGCCAGGTCATGGGGGATTGCTAGATAGAATTGATGGGATAATTTTTGCAATCCCAATATCATATTTACTATTTATGTATTTGAAATAATGAAAAAAAAAATAGCAATTTTAGGTTCTACAGGCTCTATTGGAAAATCTTTAGTTGATATTATAAAAAAAGATAAAAAAAAATTTGATGTAGTCCTTTTAACTGCAAACAAAAATTATAAAGATTTATATAAACAATCAAAATTATTAAATGTAAAAAATTTAATTATAACTGATTTAAAAGGTTACAATTTATTAAAAAATAAAAATAAAAGACTTAAGATTTACAATAATTATAAGAGTATAAATAAAATTGTAAAAGGAAAAATTGATTATACTATGAGTGCAATTACTGGTTTAGATGGTTTAAGTCCAACTTTAAATATAATCCCTAAAACAAAAACTATTGCGATAGCTAACAAAGAGTCAATTATTTGTGGTTGGAACTTGATTAAAAATAAACTTGAAAAAAATAGAACCAAATTTATTCCAGTTGACTCTGAACATTTTTCTATTTGGTCTTTAACGAAAGATCAAAAAAAAGATAATATAGATCAATTATATATTACTGCTTCAGGAGGACCATTTATTAATCTCCCACAAAAAAAGTTTAATAACATTAAACTTTCTGACGCATTAAATCATCCAGTTTGGAATATGGGAAAAAAAATTACAATAGACTCAGCAACTTTAATGAATAAGGTTTTTGAAGTTATAGAAGCAAAAAATATTTTTGGAGTTTCGTATAAACAAATTTATATATTGACTCATCCCAAATCATACATTCATGCAATAGTTAAATTAGATAATGGTATAACTAAAATATTATCCCATGAACCTGATATGAAAATACCAATTTACAATTCTTTATACACAACTGAAAAAAAAAAATATAAATCAAAATCATTAAATATCGATATATTAAATAATTTAAATTTAAAAAAAGTTGATAAATCTAAATTTCCTTTGATTAACATTCTAAATAGATTACCCAAAAAATCATCATTATTCGAAACAATTTTAATAACTATCAATGATTATTTAGTATTAAAATTTTTAGATAAAAAAATTAAATATAAAAGATTAGTTGCTTTAATTAATAAATTTTCAAATTTGAAAGAATTTCAAAAATATAAGAAAATTAGGCCAAAAAATGTTGAAGAAATTTATAGTTTGAGAGATTATGTAAGTATCAAAATGAACTCATTCAGTATATAAAACTTGTTTTTATGAGATATAAACAAAATTTTATGGTCAGAACATTATTTAAAATTTTAATTATCAGTTTATTGTTTATCAATAATAGTTTAGCTGAAAAAATAAATGATATAATTGTATCTGGAAACGAACGTATCTCATCTGAAACAATTCAAATTTTTACAACTGTTAAAATTAACGATGAAGTTAATGAAGTAAAATTAAATTCAATTTTGAAAGAATTATATGACACAGGTTTTTTTAAAGATGTTAATGTTCAATTTAATAATGGAGTCTTAAAAATTTCAGTTATTGAAAATCCAATAATACAAAATATTAATTTTGAGGGTATTAAAGCAGAAAAAATAAAAAATCCAATTATAAAAAAGTTAAAATTAAAATCTAGATCTTCATTTAATGATATTTTTTTAAAACAAGATAAAAAAACAATCACTTCATCTTTACGAGAAATTGGATATTATTTTTCTGAAGTAGAAATTTTTATCGAAGAACTTGAAAATAATAAAATAAATATTGATTTTAAAGTAAATCTTGGAGAAAAAGCTAAAATTAAAAGAATAAAATTCATTGGCAACAAAATATTCAAAGATAAAAAACTATTAAGATCCATAATAAGTGAAGAATATAGATTTTGGAAATTTATTTCTGGAAAAAAATTTTTAAATGAAAATTTCATTGAATTTGATACTAAATTATTAAGAAATTTATATTTAAATAAAGGATATTTTGATGTTCAAATTAATTCATCATTTGCAAAACTAATTAATAATGATGAATTTGAATTAATTTTCAATATTGATGCTGGTGAAAAAATCTTTTTTGGGAATTTAGATATAGAATTACCTGTGGATTTTAATAAAGAAAATTTTACCAAACTATTTAATATTTTAGAAAAATTAGAAAATGAAACTTATTCAATTAATGCGGTAGAAAAAATTTTAGAAAAAATTGAAATTAATTCATTAAATGAACAATATGAGTCTGTAAATATTACTGTTTTTGAAAAGAGAGAAAAAAATAAGCTTAATCTTAAATTTTTAATTGAAGAACCTGATCAAAAATTTTATGTAGAAAGATTCAATATATTTGGAAATAATGTAACTAGAGAAAGTGTAATTAGAAATCAGTTTGAATTAGATGAAGGAGATCCATATAATGAAATTTTAAGGAATAAAACTGTTAATAATATTCAGAATTTAAATTTTTTCAAAAGTGTTACTAGTGATGTAAAGCCAGGCTCTACACCTGACCAAAAAATTATAGATATTTCAGTAGAGGAAAAACCTACAGGCGAAATATCAGCTTCTGCAGGTGTAGGTACTACTGGAACCACATTAGGTGCTGGTGTTAGAGAAAATAATTTTTTAGGAAGAGGCATTAGGTTAGCATCTAACTTAACATTAAGTGAAGAATCGATAAAGGGTCTCTTTTCTGTAAGTAATCCCAACTTTAGAAATACTGATAAATCAATTTATTTTTCAGTGGAGGCTTTAGAAACTGATAAACTGAAAGATTATGGTTATAAAAATAATAAAACAGGAGTAGGGATTGGAACTAATTTTGAATATTACGATGATTTATTTTTAGGTGTGGGGAGTACTAATTTTTATGAGAGAATTGAAACTGACTCAACAGCCTCTGCCAGATTAAGAAAACAAGAGGGTGATTATTGGGATTCTTTTTTAAAATTAGATTTTGATTATGATAAAAGAAATCAAAAATTTCAGACATCAGATGGTTTTAGAAGTTATTACTCTTTAGATTTACCTCTTGTAAGTGATACAAATACTCTAAAAAATAGTTATAACTTTAAATATTTTACCGAATTGTATGATAACAATATTACGTCAGCCTCAATAAATTTTGCTGCAGCAAATTCTATTAGTGGTGATGATGTTAAACTCTCCGAAAGATTAACAATTCCATCTAGACGTTTAAGAGGTTTCATTCGTGGAAGAGTTGGACCTAAAGATGGTAACGATTATATTGGAGGAAATTATACTTCAACACTAAATATTTCTTCAACATTACCTCAGATATTAGAAAATAATCAAACTACGGATTTTCTAATTTTTTTAGATGTAGCTAACATTTGGGGTGTAGATTACGACTCATCTATAGACGATGGAAGTAAAATTAGAAGTGCTTTAGGAGTAGGAATTGATTGGTTTACACCAATTGGTCCTATGAATTTTTCCTTAGCAGCACCAATTTCTAAGGCTTCAACGGATGAAACAGAAACATTTAGGTTTAATTTAGGTACAACATTCTGATGATTTATTTGAATAGAATTATTTTAGTTTCAGTCATTTTTTTTTTGAGCTTAAGTTCAGTTTATTCATCTGAAAAGATCGCTTTTTTTGATTTAGATTATGTAATTAGTAAATCTAAAGC
>CACFIH010000005.1 GCA_902566365.1 uncultured Pelagibacteraceae bacterium | reverse complement strand
AGAATATATATCTAAAAAATTTTCAATAAAAAACTATGCAATGTTACTTTATAATGAAGATATTTCAGTGTGTCCTTTAACTACACATCTACCATTAAAATTAGTATCTAAAAGTATTAATCAAAAATTAATAAAACAAAAAATAAAACTTATTAATGATTTTTATATAAAAAGAATTGGATTTAAACCGAAAATAGCCGTTACAGGCTTAAATCCACACTGTGAAAGTAATTTAAAATATAATGAAGATATCAAAATAATATATCCGGCAATAAAATTTTTAAAAAAAAGGGGTTTTAAAATAGATGGTCCTTTTCCTGCAGATACAATCTTTTTAAAACAAAATAGAATAAAATATGATGTTGTTATTGGAATGTATCATGATCAAATATTATCATCATTTAAAACTTTAAAGGAATATGATGCTATTAACATTACTTTAGGTTTACCTTTTTATAGAGTTTCGCCAGATCATGGTCCCAATATAGGTATGATTAATAAAAATTCATCTAATCCACTAAGTTTAATAAGAGCATTGAAATTTTTAGATCAAAAGTGATTAAAGCAAAAAAAAGTTTAGGTCAAAATTTTTTAATTGATAAAAATATTGTAAATAAAATTATAGAAATAGTCGATATTAAAAATAAAACTATTTTAGAAGTAGGACCTGGAACAGGTTTTTTAACAACTTCAATATTAAAAAAAAAACCAAAAAAACTTTATGTTGTTGAAAAAGATTATGAACTAGCCCTTTTTTTAAAAAAAGAATTTCAAGAAAAAATAACAATTATTAATAAAGATATTTTGAAAATTAACGAAAGTTTATTAAGTCAAGAAAGATTTATTGTTTTTGGGAACTTGCCTTATAACATATCAACTGAAATTTTATGTAAATGGATATTGAATTTAAAAGATAATAAAATTTGGTTTGATAATCTGATCTTAATGTTTCAAAAAGAAGTTGCTGATAGAATAATATCAAAATATAATTCTCAAAAATATGGACGGCTATCAATTTTAGCTAATTGGAAACTAGATATAAGAAAAATAATTGACATTAAACCAAGCTGCTTTTCACCTAAACCAAAAGTTGATAGTTCTTTATTATTTTTTTCCCTAAAAAAAGATTATTTGAGATTAAAAAATCCTTATAACTTAGAGAAAATTACGAGAGTCTTTTTTAATCACAGAAGAAAAATGATAAAAAAACCATATAATCAACTTTTTTTAGGAAATAATGAAATTTTATCAAAACTTAACATCGATTTAAATCTTAGACCGCAAAACTTAAATTTTGAAACTTATTATAAACTAACTGATGAATACGAAAAATTAAGAAGTTAGTTTTTCAATATGATTTCTAATATATTGAGAATCATAATCTTTTGAACCATTATTGATTTCAGCTTTAATAAGATCATAAATTTTTGAGTAACATTTTTCAAGATCATCATTTATAACAACATAGTCATAATTTATCCAATGTAATACATCGCGGCTAAATTGTTTCATTCTTTCTTCAACAATCAATTTATCTCTCATATCTCTATTAGATAATCGTTCATATAAAACTTCTTTACTAGGAGGTAAAATAAAAAAAGTAATTAATTTATAGTCTAGTTTTTTATTTTTTATCTGATCTGCTCCTTGCCAATCAATATCAAATAAAACATTTTTTCCTTTATTAAGTTTGTCAATAACTGGGGTTCTTGTAGTACCGTAATAATTGTTAAAAACCTTTGCGTATTCTAAAAATTCCTCATTTTTAATTAATCTTTTAAAATTTTCTTCAGTTATAAAATAATAATCTTTTTCATTTATTTCATTATGTCTTGGTTGTCTTGTAGTGTGTGAAATTGAAATCTCAAAGTTTTTTAAATTAGAAAGTAAACTTACCAGGGTGGTTTTGCCCGCTCCTGAAGGAGAGGATAAAATTATCATTACCCCATCATTTTCTGTGGGCATTTAAATAAATTAATTAGCTTTACCTTCAATAAATTTTACAGCATCTCCAACTGTTAAAATTTTTTCAGCTTCGCTATCGGAAATCTCTGAACCAAATTCCTCTTCAAAAGCCATTACTAATTCAACTGTATCTAGACTATCTGCACCTAAATCATCAATAAAACTAGACTCTTCAGTAACCTTAGCTTCATCTATACCTAAGTGATCTGCAACTATTTTTTTAACTTTGCTTGAAACATCTTCTGACATATTGATCCTTTATTGTTTTAGATTCTTAATAGTTTAAAAACCTGTTTTGTCAAGCCATATACATGCCCCCGTTAACATGTAGAGTTTCTCCATTAATGTAATTTGATTGATTAGAGGCTAAAAAATGCACCGCATTTGCAATATCATCTGGTTCCCCCAATCGAGCAGAGGGTATTTTAGATATAATAATCTCTTTAAATTTTTCATCTATCTTATCAGTCATGGCTGTTTTTATAAAACCAGGTGAAATACAATTAATATTAATATTTTTTTTTGCATATTCTAAAGCTAAACTCTTTGACATTGCAACTATTCCAGCTTTAGACGCTGAATAATTGGCTTGTCCAAAGTTTCCAGTATGTCCTACAACCGATGTAATATTTATTATTTTTCCTGATTTATTTTTAAGCATTTTTTTAATAGCAAACTTACTTAATAAAAATGTTGAAGTTAAGTTTATATCAATCACTTTTTTCCATTCATCTAAAGTCATTCTTATTGATAAATTATCTTTTGTTATTCCAGCATTATTAATTATACAATCCAAATTGCCACCGAGTTCAGAGGATGCATTTTCTATGAATTCCTCTATTTTATCAGTTTGTGAAATATCAAATGTTACAATTTTTACTTTATCAAACTTAGACTTTAACTCTTTCAGTTTTTCAATTCGTGTACCTGATGCAATAATATTTGCACCACTTTCATACAATTTTTTAATTATAGAATTTCCTATACCACCAGAAGCACCCGTAACAATTATATTTTTTTTATCTAAATCACTCATATCTTTAAGTCTTTTATATCACTCTCTGAATTAATTGTATTAATTTTTACATCTTTATTAATTCTTTTTATCAGTCCTGACAAAACTTTTCCAGGTCCTATTTCTATAAAATGATTTGTTTTTTTATTAATCATATTGATAACACTTTCTCTCCATCTAACTCTATTCTCAATTTGATCAATCAATAATCTTTTTAATTCATCTTTATTAGAAATTTCTTGAGCTGTAACATTTGAAATAAGAATATTTTTCCCGTTCTTAAAATTACATTTTTCAATTTTATCTCTCATAACTTGAGTGGCTTTATTCATTAGATTACAATGAAATGGTGCACTTACTGGTAATTTTAAATTCTTAATTGACTTTGACTTTAAAATTTTTGTTAGCTCATCCAAATCATTATTTTTACCACTTAGTACAATCTGCCCATCTGAGTTATCATTAGCTATTTGCACTGTAAAATTATTCTTGTTATCATCTAAAATTTTCTCAATTATAGAAACATTCGAACCCAGCACTGCTATCATCCCACCTTCGCCTTTAGGAACTGCGTTTTGCATTGCTTCACCTCTAGCTTTTAATAGCTTTAAAGTTTCAGAAAAATCCAAATAATCTGCAGCTGCAAGTGCAGAATATTCACCCAATGAATGGCCAGCAAAATATTTTGCCTTATTTAGATCAATATTAAATTCTTTTTTTACAACATTAAATATTGAAAAACTGATTAGAAAAATTCCTGGTTGTGTAATAGCAGTAAGATCTAACTTATCTTTTGGGCCTTCTAAAATAACTTTAGACAAAGAAAAATTTAAAGCATCATCTGCCTGCTGGAATAAATCTTTTACTATTTGGTATCTTTCAAAAAATTCTTTACCCATGCCAATTGTCTGAGATCCCTGCCCTGGAAAAATTACCGAAAACATTTAAAAAATAACCTTTTTTTTCAAACTTTTTGCTATTGATATTGAAGATGTATAATAGTATATCCTCATTTTTTATTAAATAACTTAAATGAATTTATACGAGCATACAATTATAGCAAGACAAGATACTTCACCCAGTGAAATCAAACAGCTAACTGAAAAATATTCTAAAATTGTTGAAAAAAATGAAGGTGAAATTGTTAAAACAGAAAACTGGGGTCTATTAAACTTAGCATATCTTATTAAGAAGAATAAAAAGGGTAGCTATATTCATTTTAAAATAAAAGGTAAAGGTGAAGTAATAAATGAGCTCGAAAAAAATGAAGCAATAGACAAAAAACTTTTACGATTTTTAACAGTTAAAGTGAAAAAATTTGATCTGAAAACAAATTATTTTTCAAAAAAAGATGAAAATGATAAAAAGGAAACCAAAAAAGATTAATCATGGCAAAAAGACAAAATAATAATAAAAAAAATAAACAGAGCAACTTCGCAAAACTCAGTATTTTTCAACCTAACAAATACAAATTTAAAAAAAGTTGCCCACTTTCAATAAAAGGTGCTCCAGAAATTGACTATAAAAATATTAAACTTTTAAAAAAGTATATTTCAGAAAATGGAAAAATTTTACCATCGAGAATAACAAATGTAAGTCAAAAAAAACAAAGAGAATTATCTCTATCTATAAAGAGAGCAAGGAATTTAGCTTTAATATAAACTAAAAATGAAAGTAATATTATTAGAAAACGTAAAAAAAATTGGCTCAATAGGAGAAATTATTGAGGTCAAAAGAGGTTTTGCTAGAAATTTTTTAATCTCAAATAAGAAAGCATTGTATGCTTCTAAAGAAAATATTTTTAAAGTTGAAAAATTAAAGGCTGAGCTTTCAAAAAAAGATAATGAGAAAAAGAAAGAAGCAAAACATCTTTTTGAAAAAATTAACAAAAAAGAGTTTAAAGTAAAAAAACTCACTACTGAAAATAAAGAACTATATGGCTCGGTAAAACCAACTGAAATTTCAAAAGTAATCAAAGAGACTGATAAAATTGATATCAAACCATCAATGATTCAACCAGAAAAAGAAATCAAATCAGTTGGAAAATTTAAAGTAAAAATTTCTTTGCACTCAGAAGTTGATGCTGAAATTTACATAAATGTCGACGCAGCAGAGACAATACAATAATTATACAATCTTTTCCCCAGCCTAATTTTTAAATTTCAGAACATAAATTTTTCTGTAAATTTATACTATGGAGAATAATCTTAGCTTGGTTAAAAATAATTTTAAGGAACTTCCTAATAATATTGAAGCAGAACAGGCAGTAATTGGATCTATTTTGGTCACTAATGAAATATTCGATGAAATTAATACAATAATTACTAGTAATAATTTTTTTGATCCAATGCATCAAAAAATTTTTGATGCAATAGAAAATCTTATTTACAAAGGGTTGTTGGCTAATCCCATTACATTAAAAAATTATTTTGAAAATGAAAAAGATGATATTAATGTACCAGAGTATTTAATCAAAATAACGAAATTTTCAACATCAACAAGACAGGCTACTGAATACTCTAAAATTATATATGATATGTTTGTAAGGAGGGAATTGATTAAAATCTCTGAAGAGACAATAGACTCAGCAAAAACAAACGACTTAGATACAAGTGGCCAAAAAATTATAGAAAATAATGAGAGACAACTTTATGATCTTGCAGAAAAAGGTTCATTTAATGCTTCTTTAGTAAAATTTGATGATGCCATGAAACAAACTATTGAAATGGCTTCAGCAGCGTACAAAAATGAAGAAGGTATAGTTGGTGTCCCAACCGGACTTAGAGATTTAGATGATAGACTTGGAGGTCTTCATCAATCCGATTTAATTATAATAGCAGGTCGTCCCTCAATGGGAAAGACAGCTCTTGCTACTAACATTGCATTTAATGCAGCAAAAAAGTTACAAGACAACAATAAAAAATCAAGTATAGCTTTTTTTTCACTTGAAATGTCATCAGAACAATTATCAACACGAATTTTAGCTGAACAATCTAGAATAAAATCAAACGATATTAGAAGAGGAAGAATTTCAGATGAACAATTTGATAAGTTCATAGAAACATCAAAAAATATATCTGAACTTCCTTTATACATAGATGAAACACCTGCAATAAGTATTGCCGCACTGGGAAATAGAGCAAGACGTATAAAAAGGAAATATGGTTTGGATATGATTGTAGTAGATTATATTCAATTAATGAGAGCTACCTTCAATAACAAAGACGGAAGAGTCCAAGAAATTTCTGAAATAACTCAAGGATTAAAGGCAATTGCTAAAGAATTATCTTTACCTGTAATTGCTTTATCACAATTATCTAGAGCAGTAGAACAAAGAGATGATAAGAAACCACAATTATCTGATTTACGAGAGTCTGGTTCAATTGAACAAGATGCAGATGTTGTAATGTTTGTTTATAGAGAAGCTTATTATTTAGAGAGAAAAGAACCAAGACCCGCAACAGTTGAACATGCTGAGTGGCAAGCAAAAATGAATGAAGTGTCAAATTTAGCAGAAATAATAATCGGTAAACAGAGACACGGTCCTACTGGAAATGTGATGTTAGAGTTTGAGGCAATGTTTACTAAATTTAAAGATACTCAAAATAGCTAAATTCAAATATAACAAGGGTAATGATTACCCGATTTTATCAAAATATTATTTTAAAGAATCCAATATTAATTTTTGTACTACTAGTAATAGCTTTGATTAATTTTGGATATTATTCTAAAGATTTTAGATTAGACGCCTCATCAGATACTTTACTAATTGAAGGAGATCCAGACTTAGTATATCTCCAAGAAATATCTGAAAGATACGGTTCAAAAGAATTTCTTATTCTTACTTATACTCCAAAAGAAGGGATGATATCTGAGAGCTCTATAAATAATCTTTTAAGTCTAAAATATAAGATACAAAGCTTAGATTGGGTTCATAATGTGGTAACATTATTAGATATTCCTTTACTAAATAACTCCCAAGCACCTCTTCAAGAGAGACTAGAGAATTTTAAAACTCTTAAAGACGAAGATGTTGATAAAGAAAGAGGTTTTAAAGAAATCTTAAGTAGTCCCGTGTTTAGAAATTTTGTAATAAGTGAAGATGGAAAAACAAGTGGAATTATAGTTTATATTAAAAAAAATGAGCAATTAAGAAACATTGAAAATAAATCTGAAAAAGACAAAGAAAATTATAGGGATCAAATAAAAAAACAAAATCATAAAAATATTCTTGAGATAAGAGATGTAATAAAAAGTTACGAAGATATTGGTAAAATACATTTAGGCGGAATACCTATGATTGCAGATGATATGATGACTTTTATTAAAAGTGACATAATTGTATTTGGCTTAGGTGTTCTTTTATTTATTATAATTACTTTATGGTATGTGTTTAGAAAAATAATTTGGATTATAGTTCCTATCAGTAGTTGTTTTTTTTCAGTAGTTATAATGACTGGTCTTTTAGGTTTATTAGGTTGGAAAGTAACTGTCATTTCGTCTAATTTTATTGCTCTTATGCTGATTTTAACAATGGCAATGAATATACACATGAGTACACGTTTTTTACAACTTAGAGAAAATTTTCCTAATAAAAATATTTTTGATTTAATTTCTTTAACAACAAGTAAAATGTTTTGGCCAATTTTATATACAGTTCTTACGACAATAATAGCTTTTCTCTCTTTAATTTTTAGTCAAATTAAACCAATTATTGATTTTGGGTGGATGATGACAATGGGTTTGATCACATCATTTATTATTACTTTTACACTACTTCCAACATTAATTAATTTTGTTCCAAAAAAAAATATATCATTTAATGAATATAGAGATTCAAAAATCACTTCTTTTTTTGCGTCAATTTCTCAGAAAAAACAAAAGTTAATTTTCATTCTTTCTGGGCTGATTGTGATTTTAAGTTTAATTGGAATTAGTCGTCTAGAAGTTGAAAATAGTTTTATTAATTATTTTAACAAAAATACTGAAATTTATAAAGGAATGAAATTAATTGATGAAAAATTGGGAGGAACTACACCATTAGAAGTTATCATAAAATTTCCAAAAAAATCAAAAACAAAAACTGATGATGATGAATTTGAAGACTGGGGTGATGAAAATGATGATGAAAATAATGAAAAATATTGGTTTACAAAAGATAAGGTTGATAAAATTTCTTCAGTGCATAATTATTTAGATAATTTGCCAGAAGTAGGAAAAGTTTTATCTTTCTCATCTATAATTGATGTAGCAACTCTATTAAATAACAATAAACCTTTGGGTACTTTAGAAATGGGAGTCCTATACTCTAAAATTCCTGAGAGCATCAAAACAGAGATTGTTGATCCATATATATCTATAAAAGATAATGAAGCGAGAATTAATGTAAGAATAATCGACTCAAAAGAAAATTTAAGAAGAAATGATTTGATAAAAAAAATAAATTATGATCTAAAAAACAAGTTAGGGCTTGATGAAAAAGAATTCAAATTAGCCGGAGTTTTAATATTATTTAATAATCTACTTCAAAGTTTATTTAAATCTCAAATTTTAACATTAGGCTTAGTTATGTTAGGAATTTTTATAATGTTTTTAATTCTTTTTAAAAATTTAAAGTTATCTTTAATTGGTGTGGTCCCTAATTTCATAGCTGCTTTTTTTTATTTTAGGAATAATTGGTTTACTTAAGATTCCATTAGATATGATGACAATAACAATAGCAGCAATAACCATAGGTATAGCGGTTGATAATAGTATTCATTACATTTATAGATTTAAAGAAGAATACTCTTTAACAAATAATTACTATGATACAATTGATATTTGTCATTCAACAGTTGGTAAAGCTATTTTAAATACTTCAATAACAATTGTATTTGGTTTTTCTATACTAGTATTATCTAAATTTATTCCAACTATTTATTTTGGTATTTTCACTGGACTAGCAATGTTATTAGCTATGGTTTCAGTTCTTACTCTATTACCTTCCTTAATCCTTTTATTAAAACCATTTAAAAATTAAAATAGAATGTTAGAGTTTTTTAAAGGGCTTTATAATTCATTTTCAATATTAGATCTAATTTATATTGTTGTTACAATCTTGTCTTTAATAAAATGCTATAATAAAGGTTTTGTTTTAAGTGTTTTGGCGATGGCTAAATGGTTGTTAGCATACATTCTTACTTTAATTATTTTTCCTAGAATTAAACCTTATGTAAAAGATGTAATTGATAATGAATATGTTTTAGATATTAGTTTGGGAATATCTATATTTATAATAGTGATTTTTTTAGTTTTACTAATAAACAAAGGAATTAGTAAAGCTGTAAAATATACAGGTCTTGGAAGTTTAGATACAGTTTTTGGATTCTTTTTTGGATTTATTAGATCATATATAATTGCTGTTTGCATATTTTCTGGTGCACATATTGTGTATAATTATGATAAATGGCCAATAAATACTGATAAATCATTCGTCTTTCCATATTTAGAAAAAGGTAGTAATTATTTATTAAAAGAATTTCCAAATGAAAAAAAATATCAAGATTCTAAAGAAAAAATTGAGCAACTTTAATCTTAAATTAAAAGAAGAGTGTGGAGTTTTTGGCATAAGTAATGCTAAGGATGCATCAGCACTCACTGCTTTAGGACTTCACGCATTACAGCATAGAGGCCAGGAAGGGTGTGGTATAGTCACTTTTGATGGAGAAAAATATTATTCAGAAAAAAGATTTGGATTAGTTGGAGATAATTTCAATAATGAAAAGATTTTGAATAAACTAAAAGGTAATTTTGCTATTGGGCATAATAGATACAGTACAACAGGAGAGAATACTTTAAGAAATATTCAACCTTTTTTTGCAGATACTAATGCGGGAGGAATCGGAGTAGCACATAATGGAAATCTTACCAATTCTCTTCATTTAAGAAAAAAATTAGTCGAAGAAGGCGCAATTTTTTACACGACATCAGATACTGAAACTATAGTTCAACTTGTTGCAAAATCAAAAAGGTTGAAAACAATTGATAAAATAGTTGATGCTATATTTCAAATTCAAGGAGGTTATGCTCTTGTAATGTTGACACAAAATTCTTTAATTGGTGTAAGAGATCCATTTGGAATTAGACCTTTGGTAATTGGTAAATTGAAAGATAGCTACGTTCTAGCTTCAGAAACATGCGCATTAGATATAATTGGTGCAAAATTTATAAGAGAAGTTGAAAACGGTGAAATTGTTCTAATTGAAAATGATGAACTACAAAGCATTAAGCCCTTTCCTCCAAGAAAAATAAGGCCTTGTGTTTTTGAATATATCTATTTTTCAAGACCAGATAGTATTTTAAATAATAAGACAGCTTACGAACATAGAAAAAATCTAGGTGCGCAATTAGCAAAAGAAAATGATACCGACGCAGATATAATTGTCCCTGTTCCAGACTCTGGCAATGCTGCTGCACTTGGATTCGCTCAACACTTGGGTAAAAAATTTGAGTTAGGACTAGTTAGAAATCACTACGTGGGAAGGACATTTATTGAACCAAGTCAAAAAATTCGAAGTTTGGGTGTAAAATTAAAACTTAATGCAAATCAATCAACAATAAAAAATAAAAAGATTATTTTAATAGATGATTCATTGGTGAGAGGAACTACATCTCATAAAATAGTAAAAATGCTGTATGATGCTGGAGCAAAAGAAGTTCATGTTAAAATTGCTTGTCCTGAAATAAAATTTCCTGATTTTTATGGAGTTGACACTCCTACCAAAAAAGAATTGCTGGCTGCAAATAAATCGAATGATGAGATTTGTAAATACATTGGAGCTAAGTCTTTAAAATTTTTATCAATAAATGGTATGTATAAAGCAATAGGTTTTGATAAAAGAAATGAAAATTATCCTCAACTTACAGATCATTATTTTACTGGAGACTATCCTGTTAAACCAATTGATGATCTTGGTGATAATAAAATTACTCAATTATCATTATTGAGCACTGCATCAAATAACTAAAATGAAAACTGTAAATTTTACTGAAATGAAAGATGGAACTAAAGATGAGTATCTTTTATTGGATGAATATGAACAAGACTATATTGATGGAACAGCTGATAGAATTTTAAATTTTATGAAAGGCTTGAATTCTACACTGGAAGGCTACAAGATAACAAGACTTGAGCATTCCCTTCAAACAGCAACCAGAGCTTATCATGATAATGCCAATGAAGAAATGGTAGTTGCAGCATTATTACATGATATAGGTGATGAGTTAGCACCAGTAAATCACTCAGAGTATGCCGCTGCAGTAATTAAACCATATGTTAGTGAAAAAACTCATTGGATTATTGAAAAACATGGGGAATTTCAAATGTATTACTATGCTCATCATTTAGGAAAAAATAGAAATCAAAGAGACAAATACAAAAATCATAAATTTTATCAAGATGCAGTAAATTTTTGTGAGAAATGGGATCAAGCTTCATTTGATCCAAATTATAAAAGTATGACTTTAGATGATTTTGCTCCAATGGTTAAAAAAATATTTTCAAGAAAACCATATTCTTTACTTCCAAAAAAAAAATAAAGTTATATCTAAGTTCTAATGATTGAATCAAAAGATAAAATAGTTGAATATTTTAAGACTGGCATCAAAGAAAAAAAAGATTTCAAAATAGGAGTTGAGCATGAAAAGTTTTTATTTGATAATCAAAGTAATAAAAGAATAGACTATTTGAAAATAAAAGAAATGTTTTTAGCCTTACAAGAGTTTGGTTGGAAACCAATTTTAGAAAAAGAAAATATAATTGGATTAAATAAAGGTGGAAAAAATATTACTTTAGAACCTGGAAATCAAATTGAATTATCAGGTGATAAACTAAGTCATATTCATGAAGCTTGTGCTGAGTCTCATGATTACTTATTTGAATTAAAGCAAGTAACGAAAAAACTTGATATAAGTATTGTAAGTGCAGGTTTTGATCCTATATCAAAGCTTGAAGAAATTCCTAACAATCCAAAACAAAGGTATAAACTTATGACTAGAGATATGCCTCTGGGAGGAGAACTAAGTTTAGATATGATGTATCGAACCTGTGGTACTCAATTAAACATAGATTACAATTCAGAAAAAGATTTCATAAAAAAGTTCAAGATCATAAATTCGATAGTTCCTATTTCAATTGCTTTATTTGCAAATTCCTCAATTGTAGAAAAGAAAAATAGTAATTACTTGTCTTATCGATCAAAAGTTTGGCAAAATACTTCTCGTGCGGGACTACCAAAACTTTTCTTAGAAAATTTAGATTTTGAAAAATATGCAGAATATATTATCAATTTTCCAATATTATTTATTCAACACAATGAAGAATATTTATCAGGAAAAAAATATAAATTTAAAGATTTTATGGAAGGAAAAATCAATGAAATTAATAATCGTTTACCAACCGATAATGACTTATCATTACATCTAAGTACTATTTTTACAGAAAATAGATTAAAGAAATATATTGAATTAAGATCAATGGACACTTGTGCTTGGGATTGTCTATGTTCAGGTCCAGCATTTTATATTGGAATATTATATGAAAATCTAGATGAAGTTTATGAACTAGTATCTAAATGGGATAAAGATAAAATAATTAATGCATATCTTGATGCACCTCAAAAGGGATTTAATGCTCAGTTGATGGGAAAAAATCTTCTTTATTGGTCATCAATTTTATTAGATATATCCAGAAAAGGATTAGAAAATAGAGATATTTTAAATAAAAGTGGAAAAAATGAGACTTTATTTTTAAATCATTTACAAAAAGTAATTGATAATAAAACAACAAACGCAGGCCATATGGTTAGTAAATTTTCTAAAAATGAAGATTTAAGTGAATTATATGATAAATAAAATTCTTGCAATTCAAGGAAACCATCCATCAAAACTCAATCCTTTAACTGATACAAGCATTTTTTTAGCAGATGAAATACAAAAAAAAAATTACAAAATTTTTTATTACGAGCCAAAGTATTTATCTATTTTAGATAATGAAGTAGTTGCAAATGGTTTCTTTATTAAATTTAATTATGATAAAAAAAAATTTTTTAAAATATTAAAAAAAAAAAAATTAAAACTTAAAAACTGTAAATTCATTTTAATAAGACAAGATCCTCCATTTAACTTAGAATATATTACTTCAACTTATATTCTTGACTTAATAAAAAATAAGGTAAAAATTATTAATAATCCAACCTCAATAAGAAATATTTCAGAAAAACTTTACTCTACAAGATATCAAAAATTCATGCCAAGGACTATTTTTACACAGAATATAAATGAAATTAAAAAATTTTTAAAAATAAATAAAAAGATAATTATTAAACCTATACACAGTTTTGGTGGAAACGATATACATTTGCTTTCCAAATTTGATACTAAATTGATAAATAAAATTATTAAAAAACATAGTTACATAATGTGTCAAAAATACTTATCTAAAATCAATAAAGGTGATAAGCGTGTATTTTTAATTAATGGTAAGGTAGTTGGGGCCATTTCAAGAATTCCAAAAAAAGGCTCATTTTTAAGCAATATAAGTAAAGGTGCTAAGGCAATTAACATTAATTTAACTGAGAAAGAAAATCGAATTTCAAAATTAATAGCAAAACATTTGAAAAAAGAAAAAATTTTCTTTGCAGGTATTGACTTTATTGATCAAAAACTCAACGGGGATATCAATGTTACATCACCTACTGGATTAAAAACTTATTACGATCTTACAAAAAAAAATTTAGCAGAAAATTTCTGGAAAGAGCTCAGGGCATGAAAAGTTTAACAGATCAGCAAAAAGGTTCATTAATGGCTTTTGTAGCTGTAATGTTTATCACACCAGACTCTTTATTCATAAGACTTTCAAATGTTGATACGTGGGGTTTAGTTTTTTATAGAGGAATAATTCCTTTTATTACAGTTTTCTTAGGAATGCTATTAATTTACAAACTAAACTTTTTCAAAATTCTTTTTAGTAGTGGCCATCATGGTATTATTTATATTGTAACATTCAGTTTAACAAATATTACTTTTGTAGTTTCTATTCAAAATACCAATGTAGCTAATACATTAATTATGATTGCCACTGCTCCGATGTTGTCAGCAATACTTGGTTCAATATTTTTAAAAGAGCCACCTGATAGAAAAACATGGGTTTCAATAATAATTACATTTATAGCTGTGCTTTATATTTTTTTTGACTCTATAAAATTGGGTAATTTTTGGGGGGATATTCTCGGATTTATAACTGCGGTGGGCCTAGCTGTTGGTGCTGTAACCATTAGGTCAGCTAAATCAAAAAATTTAGTACCAGCTGCTGTTGTTGGTAAATTGTTTGTAGCTACATTTGCTTTATTTTTTATTGAAAGTTTTTTGCTAGTTGAAAAAGATCTCTATATTGTGCCACTGATGTGTATTCTCTGTGTTGCTATTCCTTTTGTATTAGTGACTATAGCCCCAAGATATATAACTGCAGCTGAAGTAAATTTATTTTTTTTATTGGAAACTATAATAGGACCAATCTGGGTTTGGTTAATAATTAAAGAGCAACCAAGCATTGAGACACTCCAAGGAGGTTTAATAATTGTTGCCACTATAGCAATTCACTCATTTTTAAAATTAAGAAAATCCTAATCTTGTCACAATTAAGACTTGATTTAATAATAAATCGCAAATAATTACAGCGACTTTATGAATAAAATTTTAAAAAATTCTTGGGCATTATTTTTAGGAATGGGTTTCATTATGATGGCCTATGGTTTTCAAGGTTCATTGTTGGGAGTGAGAGCTGTTCAAGAAGAATTCAGTTTAACTTCTACAGGTTTTATGATGTCAGGATATTTTGTTGGATATTTTATAGGAGCTGCAACTATACCGAACATAATTTCAAGAGTAGGTCATATTAGAGTTTTTGCAGCTTTTGCTTCTTTAGCTTCTCTAGTGATCTTAATTCATTCAATAATAATTAATCCCTTTATTTGGTTTTTGTTAAGAGTATTAACAGGAATAAGTATGGTTTGTATCTATACTGTTGCTGAGAGTTGGTTAAATGATAGATCAAGTAATAAAAATAGAGGAAGTGTACTTTCTATTTACATGGTTATTCTTTATGGCGCCATGGGTTTTGGAATGTTTTTACTTAATTTTAGTACTCCAAAAAATTTTCAACCATTCATTTTAGTCTCAGTAATAACATCAGCTGCTTTAATCCCAATTTTATTAACAAAGAAAAAACCTCCTACATTTAAAAAGATAAAAGCAATGACTTTAACTGATTTATATGAAGCTTCACCACTTGGAACTTTTAGTTCTTTTTTTTATGGAACAATTCAATCAGCTTTGTTCACGCTCTTAGCTGTTTATGCTACATCTATGAATTTTACAATTTTTGAAATATCAATTGTTACATTCTTATTAGCAGTTTCAGGTGCAGTTGCTCAATTTCCAATTGGAAAATTATCTGATATTTATGATAGAAGAAAAGTCATAGTTATTTCAACATTTGGTGCTGCTTTATTTGCTATTTTAGCAATCGTAGTTTCAAAACAAATGTATCTTCCAGATGGTTTGGCTACTAGTAAAAGATGGTTCTATATATTTTTTGTGCTTTTTTCATTTTGTAGCTTACCAATGTTTTCACTTATATTGGCACATACAAATGATAATATTTCAAAAGAAAAATTTGTAGCAGCAGGTGCTGGCCTTCAGTTTGTTTTTGGATTAGGTGCTATAAGTGGGCCTTTTTTATGTTCACTATTTATGGACTTAGTTGGTTCAAATGGATTTTTTATATTTTTATTCTTTTTTCATACAGTAATTGGTTTTTTTGGAATTTACAGAATGGGAGTTAGAAAAACTATTGAAAATCCGGATTCACAATTTGTAGCTATGCCTCAAACAATTACTCCTGCTGGTATTGAGTTAAATCCAACAACTGAGCCAATTGAAGAGCCAGAAAAAAATTTTGAGTAAAAATTTTAGTAGTTTTCAAATAAATATCACTTCCAGGTTGTAACCCATTCTAAACTATAAATAATAAAATTTTATAAAATTTTTATTGAATAATATTAATTTCTTTAGTGAAATAATATTTTTAAAAATGGCAGCTAAAAAAAAAAAGAAATTTAAAACTAAAAAAAAAGTTAGCAATATTGCTAAAATAGCTTCACTAACAACTTCGTCGATCAGTAGTGCAATCTCAAACTATAAAAAAAATAAAGAATTAGATAAAATTAAAACTTTAAGATTACAAAAATTAGAAGAAAAAAATTTAATTCTTAAAGAAAGAAAAGAATTAAAAATTTGGGAAGAAAGAATAATTAAAGAAAGTAACAAAATAAGATTAAATGAAGACGAATTAAGATTTAGAGAAAAAGAAATTAAAATCAGAGAAGATAAACAAAAAATTGAAAACGAAAGATTGGTCAAAAAAGATGACGAATTAATTCTTGTTGCAAAAGAACTTAGAGAAAAAGAAAAGCAACTTAAACTAAGAGAGGAAGAGCAAAATAGAAAAGATATTGATTTAAAAGCTAGAGAAGAAGAACAAAAACAAAAGGAATTAAAAGAACAAAGACGTAAGAATAGGGAATTAAAATTATTAAAAGAAGAGGAAGAAAAACAAAAAGAACTTGAACATATCAAAATTAAAGAATGGGAAGAGAAATTTGATAGAGAACAAAAGCTTAGAGAACAAGAGGAAATTAGAAGAGAGCAAAGATTAATGCAAAAAGAAATTGAAAAAAGAGCTAAATTTGAAAACCTAGAAAATAAAAACAAAAATCCTGTAAGTGGATTGGAAAAATTTGATATAGATAAAACTACAGAAAATTAATCAATAATTTTGATGTTATCTCCAACTGATATTTTTGATGATTTTAATATCTGACACCTTAGTCCTCCTCTTCTCAAAAATTCCTTAAGAATATTTCTTTGATTAAGTATTTCAGTTAGATGTTTACAAGGTCGACATAAATCGACTCCTTCAACTTCAACATTACCAATTTGTATTTTTTTGCCTACCAAATTATTAAGCTCTATTCCTTTAGTGATTATATTTCTTCTAAAATCTACATAATCAATATTTAAACCAAATTTTGTATTGTAATAATCAATATTCTCAGACTCTATTAAAGATAATTGACAATAAGGATCGTTATAATCGTCAAAATGTCTATCACCAACTACACCTTTATTGGCTAAAACTTCTATTGACTCTACTTCTTGAATTTTTTTATTATTATTACTTGTAATTCCTAATTTAAAAACTTTAGACATAATTTACTATTTAAAAATATAATTATAATATTTCAAATAAATGAATAAAGAAAATAGTACTAAACTCTGGAAAATTATTCAGGAAGCTGGCGATTATTTAAAAGGACGATTGCCAGATCACTCAAATCATCCTAAAGGAAGAAATCCTTATGCACATGTAGCTTTATGTATTAAAGAAAAATTTAACACAAGTTACAAAGATATTCCTGATGAAAAATTTGAAGAAGTTTTGAAATATATTGAATACTTAAAAAAAAACCCTAGTTAGATTTATTGTTTAGGAAAATAATCCTTTAAAGTACCTTCTCTATAAACATCAGCGGTACAACAATGTAACCCCCCTCCGAAAGCATAAGCATCTCTCAATTCAACTGGAATTACTTCCATACCTAATTTATCTAATTGTTCTGCCTGGTATTTTTCACTTTTTTCAACACAAACAGTTTTTGGATCTAAAACCAAAACATTCATTGATAACCAAACAGATGAATAACATAACGGAGGAGGTTCATTATGAGCAGGCTGAGCTGCATCAATTATTTCCCATCCATTGTTTTCAAATAATTTTCTTTGTTCTTTTGGTAATTTTCTTTGAGGATTGTTTATTATTAACCCTTCTTTTATGGGCGTAAATGTTGCATCAATATGTATTGGATAAGGATCTCCTGGAAAATTTACAGCATGAACTCTGTGATCTTTGTAATGTCTTTTTAACCAATCTATACCTTTTAAATTTGTTGTAAAACCATGCTGTACGACTAAATCTTTACCAAATCTTAATACATCTGCAGCATCGAACAATGGTTCCTCCTCAGTAGTCACAAAAAATTTATCTTCAGTCCATTTAAGTCTTTTTTGAATACCAATTTTATCCGACAGATAATCTTTTCGATAATCAGCATCTGTAAGTCTTGGCTTTGGAGCAGACTCATGTCTCATATTTGGATCGTTATTATAATATTCTTTTAAAAGTGGTCGATAACATAGATATTCAAACCATCTACATCTGTAACTCATCGTTGCTTCTAAAATTTCATTTCCAACGGTTAGCAATACATCTCGAGGAGGCATGCAACCAAACATAGTTTCTGCATCCCAGTCAGGAGTTGATGTTTTTTGATTAAAGTCTATTGGAGTTGGTCGATCTACTTTAATTCCTCTTTTTATTAACATGTCTGAAAAATCATTTAAAAGTTGGTTTGCTTTATCTACTGTGTCTTTAGTTCTTGGACCAAACTGACCTCTCATATCTGAATCCTCAGGAACTTTTGCATCTAAAGCTGGCTCAGGTGCAGGGATACAAGTCCCGTCAGCTCTACCAACTATCACATGTTTCAGGGGATCCCATTCATTCCAGCTATTTACTATAATCTTATTTTTACTCATTTTATCCTTTGATTATATTGTGCTCTGGTCCGAATGGGAACTTAGTAATATTTTCAGTTCCATCTTTTTTTATAATTAAAATATCATGTTCTCTATAACCTCCAGCACCAGGTTTTCCCTCAGGAATCAAAATCATTGGCTCCATTGATATAACCATATTTTCCTTAAGGACAGTATCTATGTCCTCTCTAAGTTCTAATCCTGCTTCCCTTCCATAAAAATGAGATAAGACTCCAAATGAATGTCCATAACCGAAAGTTCTATATTGCAGATAACCAAGTTCAGCAAACAATTCATTTAATTCGTTACAGATATCGGAACATTTAACTCCAGGTTTAATAAGTTCTAAACCCTTTTTATGAACTTTAACATTTGCTTCCCAAGCTTTAAGGGACGCATCATCTATTGAGTCTAAAAACAATGTTCTTTCAAGTGCAGTATAATATCCAGATATCATGGGAAATGTATTTAAAGAAAGTATATCACCTTTTTTTAATTTACGATTTGTTTTTGGATTGTGAGCTCCATCGGTATTGATACCTGATTGAAACCACACCCAGGTGTCCATATATTCTGCATCAGGATAACTTTTAGCAATTTCTCTTTCCATCCTATCTCTTCCAGCAATTGCTACTTCTAATTCTGTAGCACCCTCTTTTATATTTTTAACAACTTCTTCTCCTCCTAAGTCTGCAATTCTTGCACCATTTTTAATAATTTCGATTTCCTCATCAGATTTTATCATTCTTAATTTCATAAGTTCTCTTGAAATATCTCTAAATACTGAAAATGAAAAAATTGATCCAATTTTTTCTCTCATATCTAATGTTACATGATCATTTTCTATACCAATATTTTTTGGAGGATCATCTCTTCCAATGATTGAAACTATCGCTTTTAAAAAATTATCTCTTTTCCAATCTGTATAAATTACATTATCACAATGTGATCTTCGCCAAGGTTGGCTTGCGTCAATATTCGCTGAAATAGTAGAAATCTTGTTTTTAGTTATTAAACAACCATAGGGTCTTCCAAAAGAACAATAAATAAAACCCGTGTAGTATGCAATATTGTGCATGGATGTTAAAATAATCATATCGATGTTATCTTTATCCATTACAGATCTTAAATTATTTACTCTTTCATTATATTCCTTGTTTGAAAAAGGAAGTTTTACTTTTTCACCATTTTTTAATTCAAAGAAGTCTGGACGTTCCATGGTTAAGATTTTAATTTAATGCAATATATCTTTTATTCCATCTCATAATTAGACTGTAATAAATTAATGAAATAAAAAGAAAAAAGCCTCCAACAATTGTATTTGTTGACGGTACTTCATTAATTCCAAACAAAGGTAACCATACCCAAAAAATTCCTCCTATTACTTCTGTCAGAGATAATAATGTAAGTTCTGCTGCTGGTATTGCTTTTGAGCCAATTGAATATAAAATTAAACCAAGACACACTAATGTGCCGTGTAAAGAAAACATTGAGCTATTATAGCTTGTTGAAAAAAAAGGCTGGCCTTTAGCTAAAATCATAATTGTAGCAGTTAAAAAACAAAATAATCCGGCTATTGCTACTGTTGTAAATTTTGGAGTTTCTTTTCTCCATCTAAGACTCACTGAAAATATAGAAAAACCAATTGAAGATGTAATACCAAAAATAAATCCAACTATTGAACTTTTTTCAGTATTCCCAACAGCCATAATAATTATTCCTATGGTTGCAAGAAATATCGAAATCCAAACATTTAAAGAAATTCTCTCTTTTAAAAATAAAAAAGCAAGAAGAGCAGTAAAAAAAGGCATGGCTGCTAAACATAATAATGTGATTGCTGCAGTAGTATTTGTAATTGAATAGATAAAAGACATCATGGCTACTCCAAGACCACAGCCTCCGATAAGACCTGATTTACCAACTTTTTTATAATTTTTATAAAAGTTTAAACCTTCTTCAAAATATAAATATAAGTTTAAAATTATAAATATTGTCAGTCCTCTTCCAAAAATATATTGCCAAGGCACTAAATGAGGATCCTCCATATACCTCACTACTAATGGACCAAAAGACCAAAGTAAGCCTGCAAATAAAACTACCGGAACAGCTATTTTTTCATTTTTAAGTTCAATCATTAACGAATATTTAATTCTAATTTATTTTAACTACAACAAAAATGAGAAGTTTTATAAAAAAATTTTATTTGGATGATTTGAAAAAATACAATCAACAAATTCCCCTTTTTTAAATTTTGATTTCCCAGATGGAAGAATTACCCACGCGTTTGATTGAATAAATGATTTAATCCTAAATGACTCCTGACCCTTTAAAATTTTGACCTCTAATTTACCATTTTTAGTTGTATTAATTTTACTTTTTACAAATCGAGTAAATTCTTTCTTTTTAATAAATTCATTTTTTAATTTAGCTTTAAAAGGAATTTCTTCAGGCATCCCCAATATACTTTTTACATAAGGGTAAACAAAAAATCTAAAACAAGCCGCTGATGAAATTGGGTTACCTGGTAATCCAAAAATAGCTTTGGGCTTATTTTTTATTTTAGCAAATAAAACTGGCTTACCTGGTCTAATGGATACACTTTTAAAGTAACCACTTAATTTAAAACTTTTAACTACACTTGGAACAAAATCAAATTTTCCAGCAGAGACTGCGCCTGATGTAATCAATAAATCAACTTTAGATTTAAGCATCTTATTAATTCTATTTTTAAATAGTTTACTTTGATTATCTCGTAAGATTCCACCATCAATAAAATTGAATAAAAAACTTCTATTTAAAGATTTTATATAATAACTATTTGAATTTCTTACTTCCCAATCTAAAATTTTGTTTTTATTTGTAATTTCATTACCTGTAGAAAAAAATAAGATAGTTGGTTTTTTTTTTACCTTTAATATATTTATACCCAATGTTCTTAATGCCAAAATATGATTGGACTGTATAATTGTGCCTTTGGATATTAATAGATCGTTTTTCTTATAATCCGAGCCTTTAAATCTCACATGCTCAAATTTTGGAATTTTTTTATTTAATAAAATATATTTACGTTTTTTTTTATTTGGAACAAAGTTTATTTTTTCTATTGGAATTATTGTGTCAAAAGCTTTTGGAATTAATGCTCCTGTCATAATTTCAACTGCCTCATACTTCCTAACTAATTTATTAAAAGGTTTGTTTCCAGCTGCTATTGATCCGATTATCTTAAACTTTTTATAAAATTTTTTATGTAATTTATTTGTATCAATGGATTTTATTGCGTAGCCATCAAATGCAGCGTTATTTCCTAATGGATAATTTGATTTTACATAAATATTTGAAGATGTTACTCGATCTAAACAATTGTTGATATCAACAAATTCATCTCCAATCCTAATTTTATACTTCCTTAAAATTTCTTTTGATTTTTTGTAGCTAATCATTTTTTAATAATTTTTTTGCATTCTCCAAATCTTCTTTGGTATTAACGTTAAAAAAAGGATCATCATTGTTTTTAAAATCAAAATTGATTGTTTTTACACCTATTTCATTAGCCCAAAATTCAACTTTTCTATCTCCTTTAATTAATGCTTTTTCTAATTTGTCGAATAACGATAAAGACCATAAACCAAAAATATTATGTCTTGTTTCATGTGATTTCATAAAAAATAAATAGCTTTCATGAATATCAATTTTTTCATAAAATTTTTGAAGATGTTTTTTTTTAAAAAAAGGAGTATCGGCTGGAAAAGTAGATATCCATTTATAATTTTTTTTATTTTCTTTTATCCATTTCATAGCAGAAAGAACACCACCAAGAGGACCTAGACCTTTTTCATAATCTTTAGTTAACTTGATTTTATCCGAATTTAGAAAATTGATAGGTTCATTAGCTACAATAAGTATTTCACTATATAAATCAATTATCTCACCCAAAATATAATCTATTAGTATTTTTTTACCTAATTTAACTTGAGATTTGTCGCTACCAAATCTTTTTGATTTACCACCCGCTAGTACAACAGCTAAAATATTGTTATGTTCCATTATTGAAAATATAAAACATTAAAATTTGATTTAAAGAAATATTATGGATCTTAAAATTTTAGAAATTGCATCAAATACAGAGAACAACAAAGTTCTTAATAATCACACACATAAATCAAAAAATAAAAATCCATTATGTGGTGATGAAATGGAAATAAGTCTAATTGTTAAAAATGATAAGGTAGTTGATATAGGATATCAATGTAAGTCATGTGTTTTTTGCCAAGCATCCGTGAGTTTACTTTCACGAAATATAAAAAATAAAAGAGTAAAAGAAATAAAAGAATTCATATCAATTTGTGAAAAGGCATTTGAAGATACAAAAATAATAATTGAAAAAAAATGGTCGGATTTTAAAGAAATTTTTAACCAAAAAAATAAATCCAGAAAAGAATGCCTATTGCTTCCTCTAAGAACTGTTTTGAAAGCTCTCAATGATTAAAATCAATAAAGAAATTTTAAAGAAAGCTTTGATAGCTGGTTTCTTTTCCACATTTACAATCAGTGTGCTGACAGCTTTAACTTACAAAAGTGCATTTGGATTATTTTTAGCTGGTTCTTTTGGTTCATCGATGGTCTTATTATTTGGTTTTCCTGAGAGTCCTTTCGCTCAACCTAAGAATGTTTTTTTTGGTCATCTAGTAACATCTTTGGTTGGAGTAATCTTTGTAAGCTTAGTTCCATTACCAATTTATATTAATATTGCAATTGCAGTAGGTATTGGAATTTTTTTCATGATACTTTTAAATGTAGTGCATCCACCAGCTGGGGGAAATCCTATTATTGTAATAATTGGGAGTGTTTCTTTTGATTATTTGATATTCCCAATTATTTCAGGTTGTTTAATAATTATTTTATTAGCAATTTTTATAAATAAATTTATTCTTAAAAAGAATTATCCATTAAAATAATTAAATGAATTCTGAGTATAAAGTTACAAAATATAAAAAAGATAAGTTCAAAAATACTAATGATTTAGTTTCTATCGAAGAACCTTTGGAAATTTCTTTGAAATATAAAGATGGTAAAGATTGGATAACAAAAAGTATATCAATAACAATGAGAACTCCTGGACATGATAAAGATTTGGTAAGAGGTTTTTTATATAATGAACAGATTGTTAAAGATATTAAAGATATTGATAGTATAGATAGTTTTGGTGAAAAAGTAGGTCAGTATAACATTCAAAACAAAATAATTGCAACTTTAAATAATTCTCAAAATGTTAATATTTCAAAAATTAAAAAAGATTTTTTAACCAACTCATCATGTGGTGTATGTGGTAAGTCTTCTTTAGATGCGCTAGAAATAACTAAAAAGGAAAAGGCTCCTAAATCAGATCCAAAATTATCAAAAGATGTGATAATCAATTCGCCACGCATCCTAAGAAAAAATCAATCCGAATTTACAAAAACAGGGGGTATCCATGCTAGCGGACTATTTTCATCTAATGGTGATTTGATATCTTTAAGAGAGGATGTTGGAAGGCACAACGCATTAGATAAAATGATTGGTGATTCATTATTTAATAATTACTTCAAACCGAAAGACCAATTTATAACATGTTCAGGAAGACTAAATTTTGAACTAGTTCAGAAAGTTTTAATGTCCAATATTGGCTTGATGATTGGTGTAGGTGCGCCAACTAGTCTAGCAATTGATCTTGCGAATAGGTTTGACATGGCCTTGATAGGTTTCGTAAAAGAGGATAGTTTTAATATATACACAAATAACCAAAAAGTTATTTTAAGTTAAAAATAAAGGAATTTTAAGGTGTCAAAAAATATAAGTAATTTGTCTGGAAGAATTGGTTTAAAAAACAACTTATTCAAAAAGTTGTCTGAAAATGTTCTTAATAATTCACCAAAAGATATTAAAGAAATAGCAAAAGAATATCATTTAGGTGTTTCCACTATACATGGCGCTGAAAGTTTTTATGAGTTTTTAAGACCTTCACATAGAGAAAAAAAAGCTTTTGTTTGTAATGGAAGTGCATGTATGTGTGCTGGAACTCAGGACAAATTAAAAGACAAATTAAAAGAAAAATTAGGTAAAGATAAAGTTGGAGAAATGTTTTGTTTAGGACATTGTTATGAAAATCATGCTTTTCATTATGATGGAGAAAATTATGCAGGTAAAGATATTGAAAAAATAGATCAAATATTAAAAGGTGAAAACATCAAACAAGAAAAGTTTTTCTCTAAAAGTTATGCAACAACAAGTTTTTTAATGGATGATAAGCTTTCATCAACAGATCAATTTAAAGATGAATTAAATAAATTTTTAAAAACAGATAAAAAGGAAATTATAAAATCATTGCTAGACTCAAATTTAACAGGAAGAGGAGGCGCAGGTTTTCCTACAGGAATGAAATGGGACTTTTGTAGTAAAGCAAAGGGAGATAAAAAGTATGTTATTTGCAATGCTGACGAAGGAGATTCAGGTGCTTTCTCTGATAGATATTTGCTAGAAGAACAACCTCTTAAGGTTATTTTTGGAATGATAATTTGTGGTTTTGTAATAGGAAGCAATGAAGGTGTTTTATACATTAGAGGTGAATATCCTAAATCTATTGAAGCTATAAATGGAAGTATCAATGAACTTAAAAAGTTAGGTCTCTTAGGTGAAAATATTTTAGGTACAAATTTTTCATTTGATTTAGGAATTTGTATTGGTCAAGGTGCGTATATTTGTGGAGAAGAAACAGCACTAATTGCATCAATTGAAGGAAGAAGAGCTGAGGTGGATGTAAGACCACCCTTCCCGGTTACAGAAGGACTTTATAAAAAACCAACAGTTGTAAATAACGTAGAAACTTTAGCAGCTGCAACTGGAATATTAATCAATGGAGCAGAAAAATTTTCTTCGATTGGTAACAAAAAATCAGCAGGTACAAAATTAGTTTGCTTAGATAGTTTTTTTAAAAATCCTGGTGTTTATGAAATAGACATGGGTACACCAATGAAAAAAATATTTAATGAAATTGGTGGAGGCTATAAAAAAGAAATAAAAGCATTTCAAATTGGTGGCCCTTTAGGTGGAGTAGTTCCATTGACTGAAATTGATAACTTAAATTTAGACTTTCAAGAATTTACTGCAAAAGGTTTCATGTTGGGTCATGCAAGTGTTGTGAGTATTCCAAAAGATTTTCCAATGACAGAATATATTCATCACTTGTTTGAATTTTCTGCTGAAGAGTCTTGTGGCAAGTGTTTTCCTGGAAGACTTGGATCTTATAGAGGTAAAGAGATGTTCGACCAAGCAAAGAAAAAAACTGCTAAAATTCCACTTAAGTTACTAAACGAGTTATTAATAACAATGCAAAAAGGCTGTTTATGTGCTCTTTGTGGAGCTATTCCAACTCCTATTATGAATATTTTAAAATATTTTGGTGATGAAATGAAAAGTGATATGGTAAAAGATAATTAATGAGTTCAGAAAAAAGAAAAATTGCGTATATAGATGGAAAACCTTATGAAATTGGTTCAAACCATACTTCAATCCTGAAATTTGTTAAAAGTTATATCGGAGAAAAAAAGGTTCCTACACTTTGTGATGATCCAAATCTTGCACCATATGGTGCATGCAGAGTTTGTTCTGTTGAAGTGGCACTTGAAAAAGATGGACCAACAAAAGTAGTTGCTTCGTGCCATACTCCAGTGGCTGAAAATCAGCATATTTTTACTTCAAATGAAAATCTTCATAATTTAAGAAAAAATATTGTTGAATTAGTTTTAACTGACCATCCAATGGAATGTAACACTTGTGAAGTAAATAATAATTGTGAACTTCAAACTGTTGCTAATGATTTAGGTATATCTGACCATAGATATAACAGTCCAAAACAACATAAAGGAATTCCAAGAGATACTTCGCATGATTACATGAGAATGAATTTAGACAACTGTATTAATTGTGGAAGATGTGTAAGAGCCTGTGATGAAATTCAAGGTTCATTCGTACTTACAATGTCTGGCAGAGGTTTTGAGTCTAGAATTACAACTGATAATGACATGATGTTTGGGGATTCTTCATGTGTATCGTGTGGAGCTTGTGCACATACTTGTCCCACTGACGCAATTTCAGATGTATTTCAATCAAAATCAGCGGCTGTAGATAAAAAAGTTAGAACTACTTGCTCTTATTGTGGAGTTGGATGTAATTTAGAAGCATCAATTAAAAATAATAAGGTAGTTGCAATAGACACTCCAAAACAAACTGAAGTTAATGCAGGACATACTTGTATAAAAGGAAGATATGCATTTGGTTTTTACGACCATCCAGACAGATTAAAAACACCATTAATAAAGAGAAATGGAAAATTTGAGGAAGCAAGCTGGGATGAGGCTTATGATTTTATTAAAAAAGAGATGCAAAGAATTATTAAGGATCACGGACCTGATGCGTTTGCTGGAATATCATCTGCAAGATGCACAAATGAAGAAAATTATGTTTTCCAAAAAATGATAAGAGCAGCGGTTGGGACAAATAGTGTTGATTGCTGTGCAAGAATTTGTCACTCACCGACTGCTTGGGGAATGCAACAAACATTTGGAACAGGTGCTGCAACAAATTCAACTGAGGATATTTATCATGCAGATCTATTTTTAGTAATTGGAGCAAATCCGACAAATGCACATCCAGTAACAGGAGCAAAAATAAAACAACAAGTTATGAAAGGTAAAAAGCTTATTGTTTTAGATCCAATTACTACTGAATTAGCAAAACTTGCTGACTATCACATAAAACTAAGACCTGGAACTAATGTTGCAGTTCTAAACATGATGTTGCATTTTATTATTAAATCAAAATTATATAATGCTGATTTTGTTAGAGATAGAACAGAAGGGTTTGATAATTTTTTAAAAGAAATTGAAAGACAAGATGTTGACTACTTAGCAAAAGTTGCGGGTGTTGATAAACAATTAGTTAAGGAAGCAGCAATAGCATATGCCACTGCTAAAAATTCAATGGAATTTCATGGTTTGGGAGTAACAGAACATGAACAAGGATCTAAAACTGTAATGCTTATTGCCGATCTAGCAATGATTACTGGAAATATTGGAAGAAAAGGTGTTGGAGTAAACCCCTTAAGAGGTCAAAATAATGTTCAAGGTGCTGCTGATATGGGATGTCAACCACATCAAGGCGCAGGATATTTTGAAGTTTCAGATGAAAAAAATCAAAAATTTTATTCTGAAAAATATGGTGTATCACATCCAACAAAAGCTGGATTAAAAATTCCACAAATGTTTGATGCAGCAATTAATAAAGATATCAAAGGTATTTGGATAATTGGTGAGGATATTGTGCAGACAGATCCAAATAGTGCTCACGTTGTGGAAGCAATGAATTCCTTAGAACTGCTAGTAGTGCAAGAAATATTCATGAGTGAGACAGCAAAACTTGCAACTGTAGTTTTACCTGGAACTACATTTTTGGAAAAAGATGGAACGTTTACAAATACAGAGAGAAGAGTGCAAAGAGTTAATAGAGCTGTTCCTCCACTGCCAGGAACAAAACCTGATGGTGTTATTGTTACTGACATGATGCAAAAACTTGGATTTGATCAACCAGACTACGACGCTGATCAAGTATTAGCTGAGATTGCAGATATAGTTCCATTTTTTAAGGGTATTACAAGAGAAAGGCTAGGAAAATTTGGATTGCAATGGCCTGTAAAAGAAGATGGAACAGATACTCAAATTTTACATACAGAAGAATTTAAATTAGGAAAAGGTCGTCTAAAAAGCTTTGACTGGAAAGAGTCTACTGAAATAACAAATAACCAAAAAGACTATCCATTAATATTAACTACCAGCCGTGTTTTACAACATTATAATGCCGCAACAATGACTAGAAGAACAAATAATATTAATATTGTTGATGAAGATGTACTATTAATACATCCTAAAGATGCTGCAGATAGAGATTTAAACACTGGAGATATAGGAAGACTATACTCAGGAAGAGGCGAAGTAGCTCTAAAAGTAGAAGTTACAGATAAAGTTAAAGAAGGTATCGTTTTCACTACATTTCATTTTCCAGAACATATGGTTAATATGGTAACTGGACATGGAAAAGATGAAGAAACAATGTGTGCAGAATATAAAGTTTCTTCAGTTCAAGTACAAAAAATTTCAAATCAATTTAAAACTGAAGTTAAACCTAAAGAACATCAAGCAGAAGTAAGTTAAATCTAATGACCATTGGATGGTGCTTTGACAATACTTATTCTAAATTACCAGATCCATTTAAAGAAGAAATTAGCCCTATTCCTGTTAAAGATCCCGAATTAGTAATTTTAAATAAAAAACTTTCCAAAGAATTAAATCTAGATTTTTCAAACATAGATAATAAAAAAATTTCTGAATTATTTTCAGGAAATTCTCTTCCACCAGGAAGTAATAGTATTGCACAAGCATACGCAGGTCATCAGTTTGGTCACTTTACAATGTTGGGGGATGGTAGAGCAGTTTTAATTGGAGAGCATTTATCAAAAAAAAAAGAGAGATATGATATTCAATTTAAAGGATCTGGAAAAACAGCTTTTTCGAGAAATGGTGACGGAAGAGCTGCACTTGGACCAATGTTAAGAGAATATCTAATTAGCGAGGCAATGCATAACTTAGGTATTCCAACAACAAGGAGTTTGGCAGTTGTCAAAACAGGTGAAGATGTAATAAGAGAAACAACTTTACATGGTGCGATACTAACAAGAGTCGCTTTAAGCCATATAAGAGTTGGGACTTTTCAATACATTGCTGCTAGAGAAAAAAAAGATGAATTGGAAATATTATTTAATTATGCAATTAAAAGACATTATCCAAATATTCAAAATTCACAAAATAAAGCATTAGACCTTTTGAGAACAGTAATGGAAAAACAAATTGATCTTGTTGTTAATTGGATGAGAGTTGGATTTATTCATGGTGTAATGAACACAGATAATATGAGTATTTCAGGTGAGACTATTGATTATGGTCCTTGTGCTTTTATGGATACTTATGATCCAAACACTGTATTTAGTTCAATTGATCAAATGGGAAGATATGCTTATTGCAATCAGCCAGTTATTACAAAATGGAATCTATCAAGATTTGCAGAGTGTTTAATTCCATTAATTGACAAAAATCAAAATAAATCAATCGAACTAGCAACTGAAATAATTAATTCTTTTGAAAAAAAATATGAGGAAAAATGGCTTAATATGATGAGAGATAAATTAGGATTATTTGGGATAGATGAAAAAGACAAGTTTTTAATTCTTGATTTATTAACTTGGATGCATCAAAAAAAATTAGATTATACTAACACATTTTGTCATTTAATGAGTTTAGAAATAGAAAAAAATGAAAATTTTAAGGATAGAGATTTTCAAAATTGGAAAAAAAGATGGCACGAAAGATTAAAGATTAACAATAATACTCCTGAAAAATATATCAATTTAATGAAAAGTGTAAACCCTGTAGTGATACCAAGAAATCATAAAGTAGAAGAGGTTTTAAATGAGGCAAATAAAAATAATATAGAACCTCTCAATAAACTTTTAGAAATTTTAAATAACCCATATTCTGATCAAAAAGATATTAAAGAATTTCAAATACCTTCTTTTTCAAAAGAAAAATATCAAACTTTTTGTGGAACTTGATTTTAAAGAACATAAGGCTCTGGTCTAGCCTTTTTTCCTAAGACTCTTTCAACTGCCATATTCGATATATCAATTGATTGATACGCACCAGTTGTGATCAATTCTGTAAGTGCTCTACCTATTCCAGGAGCTTGCATTAAGCCTCTTCCTGTAAAGCCTGTTGCTAAATAGACATTATCAAACTTTGGATGTTTTCCTACAACTGCATTATTATCTAATCTATTGCAGTCATAGTATCCTGCCCATCCACCAGTTAATTTTAATTCTTCCATAGCTGGAATTCTATGGGCTAATGCTGGCCATACTAATTCTTCAAAATCATCCCATGCAGGCTCAAGATCTTTAGCATCAAATACTGACTTGGGTGATCCAGCTAAATATTCTTTTCCCTCAGGTCGCCAATAAACTCCTGTTGTCAAATCTCCTGTTAATGGCATTTCTGGAATATGTTTAGGACATTTAACTCTAAAGACAGTGTGTTTTTGTGGTTCAACAGGAATATCTTCTAAAAGTTCTTTAGTCCAACATCCAGCAGCAGAAATAATTGTTTTTGCTTTTATCTCTGAAAGTGATTTGACATCACCTTTAATAAACTCTGCACCAAGTTCCATTGCCTTACTTTTCAATGCACTATGAAACATAAATGGATCAATCCAACCTTCACTTTGATTATCGGTAAAAGTTGCAGTCTCAATTCCTTCACTATTTATATATGGAAAAAACTTTGTTAATTCAGATCCTTTAATGTTTTTAGTCCCCGCTTCACACGCTTTGTGATTTTCTAGTGCTTTATATTGTTCATCTGCGTGCTCTGGACCAAACATAAGTAGGTAACCATTTGTAACCATACTTGCCGTTGGCTTAGGATTTTTTTCTGTTTTGAGTAATTCAGGAATTTGAAAAATAAATTCTCTTGCAAATTTTCCAAGTAAAATATTTTCTTTTTGAAAAAATTGTCTTCTAAAACCACCTAATGATAATGGAAAAGATGCAGTTTTGTATGTTGGATCTCTTTCTATTACTTTTACCTTTCTGCCTTCTTTAGATAAAAAATAAGCAGTTGCAGCTCCAATTATTCCACCACCAACTATTACAACATCATTCATTTAATTAAGCATTAATAAGTTAAGATTCAGAAATAGTGCATAGCAACACCAAAGTAAATAGGGAATCATTAAGTAATAACTTACAAAATTGACACGTTTAAACCTAATAATAAGAATTATTATTAATAAGATTAGAATTATTAATACAACTAATGCTAAAAATATTTTATGAAGACCAAAAAAAACAATACTCCAAGTTGTATTAAAGACTATATGAATGAAATAAATGTATACTGTGTTTATATCCCGATTCTTTGTGTGCCAAAAAAACCAAATAGCTAACGTCATCATAAGATATAAAGTGGTCCATACAGGTGCAAATATCCAATCTGGAGGATTATAGTTTGATTTAACAAGTTGAGAATACCAAGGTTCCTTTAGGTTAATTGAGGCTAAACCTCCAATAAATGACGCAGAAAAAGTAATTACAAAAAAAAGTATAAATGATAAAAATTTATTTTTTAACATATAAGTATTATACATTTTTATATAATGAATAAAAAAACAATTTGGATAACCGGTGGAAGCACAGGAATAGGTAAGGCTTTAGCTATAAAATTTGCTAACAAAGGTTGGAATGTAGCTATTTCAGCAAGACGTGAAAATCTACTTAAAGAAATTTCTGATAATAATGAAAATATTTATGGATTTCCTTTAGATGTAACAGATAAGTCAAAATGTAAAGAAGTTTTTGAACAAATAAAGAATAAGTTTGAAGGTATTGATATTTGTTTTTTTTCAACGGGAACATGGAACCCAAAAAAAGAAAAAGATATAGATGTTGAGCAAATAGAAGATGTATTTAAAATTAATTTTTTTGGAACATTAAATAGTATCAAAGCTGTTGAAGAATATTTCAAAAATAAAAAAGAAGGAATTATCACAATTGTTTCATCTATAGCTGGATATAGAGGACTACCAAATTCCACTGGTTATGGACCTTCTAAATCTGCTCTAAATAATTTAGCTGAGAGTTTATATTTTGATTTCAAAAGATCAAATGTACGTGTTTGCCTAGTATCTCCTGGATTTATAAAAACACCGATGACAGATAAAAACGATTTTAAAATGCCATTTCTTAAAACGACAGAATATGCAGCTGAAAAAATTTATGATGGATTAATTAATACGAATGTGTTTGAAATTCATTTTCCAAAATCATTAACTCTAATACTTAAAATTTTAAGCTTTTTACCTAGTAAACTATATTTCAACTTAATTGGTAAAATGACAAAATATCAAAAAAAAAATTAATCTTTAACAAACACAACTGTAAGTTCAGCTACTTTTATACCAAACTTTGTCATAGTTGCTCTGTTTATAGCTACACGATCATCTTGCTTAAATATCCAGTCATCAAACGTAATTTTCATTTCTTTTCCTTTAACAGGTACTAAAAGTACATATTCAAATTTAAATGCTGGTCCATAAGAATAACCTTTTGCTTTTCCAACCACATCTCCTGCAACACCCTCATAATTGTTTTCATCAATTTTAGTTATTTGCCATTGTCTATTTTGAATTTCACCATCATCCCAATTAAATTTTTCATCAAGTATCAGTTGTTTTCCATCCCATTTGCCATTTAAATCTGCTGAGAACTGTCTTGTAACTTTACCAGATCTATTTTGAAGAACTCCCCAAGCTTTAACATTGCCTGACAGGTACTCTTCAATAATTAACCTTGGTTCTTTACCTTTAAAATCTTCTGGTTTCATAGCACTATTATTTGAACAACTTGTAATTAAGAATAAAGAAATTATCAATAAAATTGCTTTAAAGTTTATTATTTTTCTCACATCTCTCCTTTTGGTTATTTATTTTGTAATGAAAATTGAATTAGATCAATATTTTTTGATTTAAATCCAGCTTCACAATATGAAAGATAAAATTCCCACATTCTTTTAAATGTTAAATCAAAACCTTGGTTCTTAATTAAATCCCATTTTTTATTAAATTCATTTTTCCACAAAGCTAATGTACTTGAATAATGATCAGCGTAAGAGTTATATGATTTTATTGTTAAACCATTATCGGACACATGTTTATTTAAACTGTTTTTACTTGGAAGGAATCCTCCAGGGAAAATATATTTTTGAATGAAGTCTTGTTTATTTTTATATCTATCAAATAAGTTGTCATCTATTGTAATCGCTTGAATTGCAGCGGTCCCACTATTTGCTAAATTTTCTTTTATGGTTTTAAAGTAACTTTGTAAATAATTCTGACCAACTGCTTCTATCATTTCAATTGATGCTATTGAATTATATCTATCTTTTAAATCTCTATAATCTTTAATTTGAATATTGACTTTTTCATTTAAACCACATTTTTGAATTCTCTCTTTTGCATATTCATACTGTTTTTTAGAAATAGTAATACAATCTAGTTTTATATCGTATTTTTTCCCTAAATATTCTGCAAATCCTCCCCAACCACATCCAATTTCTAAAACTTTATCTCCATTTTTTGGTTTTATTAAATTAATTAACTTTTGATATTTGTTGTTTTGTGCCTCAGACAAATCTTGATTTTTTTCCTCAAAGATAGCACTTGAATATGTAAGAGTTTTATCAAGCCAAAGAGAGAAAAACTCATTTCCTAAATCATAATGTTTAGCAATATTTTCTTTGCTTCTACTTTTTGTATTTTTAACAAAAATATTTTTTATAAAATTCACCAATGGTAAATCTAATAATCCTGAAAATTTATATATTATTTTTATATTTCGAGCTGTAATTTCAATTAAATTTGACAGGTTGTTTGTTTCAAATCCATCTCTCATATAAGACTCGGCAAAACCAATACTTCCACCTCTAATCAAATTAAAAGTAAAATTTGGTTTTTTTATTCTTATACTGGCTTTCAAAGAATCTTCAGGATTGCCAAATTTCATTATTACACCATCAAAACTTGTTATTTCCAAATAACCAAAATTAATATCTTGTAAAATTCTAAACACAATCTTATCTGCAAAGCTATATAAGTTCATTAATTTTCGAATGTTATATTGTTTTTAAACTTTAATTTTTTTTTTACGAATTTTATTCCTTTGATCCATAATTTAAACGCTTCAAAATGTATCGCTGAAATAATTTTAAAGGTCATTAATGGATGTTTTAAATATGATTTTATTAATTCCGAACTTGTAAGATCTGCTCTAGTGCCATCTTGAGAGGCATACAGTATTTTTTCATTTAATTGATATTGATCAATTATAACTGATATCTTTTGTGACGGTCTTGAAATTCTAAAAAAGTAATTACAATTCATTTCAATAAATGGTGACACATGAAATCTTTTTTCGCAATTATGTTGTAATAAATTTTCATTTTCTATCTTAAAAATATAAGTGTGTTGTTCTCCAAATGTATTTTTAACTTCATATAATATTGAAATTAATTCTTCTTTATCATTGTAAATAAAAAAAATACTTAAAGGATTAAACACATAACCTAAAATTCGTGGATAGCACAAAAGTTTTATCGTAATATTTTCGTATTCTATCTTATTTTCTTTTAAATTCTTTCTTACCCACTCAACTAATGATGAGCCGTCTCTTTCACCATGATCTTTATCAAAAAAACTAATTAAGTTAAATTTATTGTATGAAAAGAAACTTATGTTTTTATCTAAAATGTTTAACTCTGTTAAATCAATTAAAAGTGAAAAAACTTTATATTTAAAAAAATGTAACTTTGGTTTAAATCTTTTATGAATTACTGTTCCATTATAAATTGCACTAGTCATTAAGGTTTTTTAGCATTTCAATAGATGATTTTATTCCATCTTCATGAAAACCGTAACCAAAATAACTGCCACAAAAAAGAATATTTCTTTTATTTTGTAAATTTTTAAGCTTACTTTGATAAGTAAGTGCTGACTGATCAAAGTATGGATGAGTAAATTTTACTTTTTTTAAAACTCTTGAAGTATCTATTTCAAAGTAAGGATTTAATGTTAAAAAAATATTTTCTTCACATTTTAAATTTTGTAATAAGTTTAACCAATATGTAATTGAATTCTTTTCAATTTCATTTTTTTTTAATGAAGAATTCCATGATGACCATGTTTTTTTATTTTTTGGCATAACCTTTTCATCTGTATGAATATAAGCAATATTTTCTTTATAACTAAAGTTAGATAAAATATTTTTTTCGTCTTCTGAAGGGTTTTCAATAATTGAAAGTGCTTCATCAGCATGAGTAGCTAGAACAACTTTGTCATAATTAAAAAATTCACTTTCATTGCCATAATATAAATTAATGCCATTAGTATTAGATTTAATCTTGGTTACATTATAATTTTTAAAATGTTCGCCACTTATTTTAGATAGAATATTTTCAACATAAGTTCTGCTTCGGTTTGAAACTGTGTACCAGTGCGGTCTATTTTTTAATTTAAACAAACCATGATTTTGAAAAAATTTTAAAAAAAATTTTAATGGCATTTGATTTGCTTCATAGGGTGGCATCGACCAAATAGCCGAAACCATGGGTATTAAATGATAATCTATAAATTCTTTTGAAACATTTTCTTTTTTTAAATAATCGCCAAGAGTTATTTCCTCATCAAATTCACTTAAGTTATCAAACTTTTTATAAAATTTGATAATATCAAAAAACATTCTTAAAAATCTAAAATTTACCAAATTAGATCTATTTGAAAAAATTCCATCTAATCCTCTGCCACAATATTCAAAGGGCGAGTCATCAACTGAAACTGAAAATGACATGTCACTTTTTTCAATTTTAATTTTATTTTCATTAAAGAATTTAATTAAATTCGGATATGTTTTGAAATTAAAAACAATGAAACCAATATCTACTGATACTTTTTTAGTTCCAAACGATAAATCTATTGTATGAGAATGTCCCCCAAAATGATCTGCTTTTTCAAATAAGTCTACTTGATGATTTTTTGATAAGTAGTAAGCAGCACTTAAGCCTGAAATTCCTGAACCAACCACAGCGATTTTCATTAAACTTTATGCTGCATCTTCTTTGAACTCGTCCATGCTTGGACAAGTGCAAAAGATATTCTTATCTCCATACACATTGTCTACTCTTGCGACCGGTGGCCAAAACTTATTTGCTTTTAAAAATTTAGCTGGATAAGCTGCTTCATGTCTTGTGTATTTATGCTCCCAACTATCTGAAGCTAACTCAGAGTCTGTATGAGGAGCATTTTTAATTGGATTATCCTCTTTATCAAATTTACCTGATTTAATCTTATCTATCTCCTGTTTAATCTTAATTAAGGTGTCACAAAATCTATCAAGTTCCACCAAGCCTTCACTTTCAGTTGGCTCTATCATCATAGTACCAGCTACAGGCCATGACATAGTTGGTGCATGGAATCCAAAATCTATCAATCTTTTAGCAATATCTTCTTCTGTTACTCCTGTCTCAGATTTAATATTTCTAATATCAATAATACATTCATGTGCAACATTGCCATTTGACCCTTTATACAAAATCGGAAAGTGATCTTTTAATCTATGAGCAATATAATTTGCATTTAATATTGCTACTTGAGTTGCAAGCTTTAATCCTTGTGATCCCATCATTTTAATATACATCCAAGAGATTGAAAGAATACTTGAACTTCCCCAAGGAGCTGCCGACACCGCACCAATCCCAGTTGTTGGTCCACAATCTTTTATTACTGGATGATTAGGTAGATAAACTTGTAAGTGTTTTTTACAAGCAATAGGTCCCATTCCAGGTCCTCCTCCACCATGAGGAATACAAAATGTTTTGTGCAAATTAATATGACAAACGTCAGGACCGAAATTTCCAGGCTTTGCAACTCCAACTAAGGCGTTTAAATTTGCTCCATCCATATACACCTGACCACCATTTTTATGAACTAATTCACAAATATCACTTATTTTTTCCTCAAAAACTCCGTGAGTAGATGGATAAGTTACCATTAATGCACCAAGATTTTCAGAATGTTGTTCAGCTTTTTTCTTTAAATCATCAAAATCAACATTTCCCTCTTTATCACAATTAACAACTACCACCTTCATTCCAACCATTTGTGCGCTTGCTGGATTAGTGCCATGTGCTGAACTTGGAATTAAACATATATTACGATTAGCCTCGCCTCTATCTAAGTGATATTTTCTGATAACCATTAGACCTGCATATTCTCCCTGAGCACCTGCGTTAGGTTGTAGAGAAACACCTGAAAAACCAGTTATAGAACGCAACCAATTTTTTAGATCTGTAAATAAATCTCTAAAACCTTCCATTTGCTCAATTGGAACAAATGGGTGAGGCTCTGCAAATTCTTTCCAAGAAATTGGGATCATTTCAGCAGCGGCATTTAACTTCATTGTGCATGAGCCAAGTGCGATCATGGTTCTATTAAGTGCTATATCTTTATCTTCTAATCTTTTTAAATATCTTAGCATTTCAGTTTCTGAGTGATATGAATTGAAAACTGGATGTTCTAAATATTTTGAAGTTCTTAATAAGTTTTTTGGAAGATTAGGTAAACTTACTGAAGGATCTTCTTTTTTGATTGATTCTGCTGCATTAAAAATTTTTAATAGTTGATTTACTCTATATACATTTTTTCTTTCATCAAATGAAACGGCTAGCATTTCAGAATTTACTTTTCGTATATTAACTCTCTGATTTAAGGCATTTTTATAAATTTGATCAGTCTTTTCTCTAGTAATAATTGTGACAGTATCAAAAAAATAATTTGAATAAAGTTCATATCCAGACTGCTTTATCTTATCGGCAAAACTTTTTGCTAATTGAGATACTCTTTCAGAAATATTTTTAATTCCATCTGGACCATGGTAAATAGCATATGCTGCAGAAACTATTGCTAATAGAGCTTGGGCGGTACAAATATTACTAGTCGCTTTATCCCTTCTAATATGTTGTTCTCTAGTTTGTAAGGATAATCTATATGCTTTACTACCATGTCTATCGACTGATACACCAACAATTCTTCCAGGCATTGATCTTTTGTATTCATCTTTTGTTGCAAAAAAGGCTGCGTGTGGACCTCCATATCCCATTGGAATACCGAAACGTTGAGAGCTTCCGACTGCTATATCAGCACCAAGTTCTCTTGGTGTTTTAAGTTTTGCCAATGCCAACAGATCACAAGCTAATACAGCCTTCCCATTCTTTTTATGGATTTTACTAATTGCTTCACTTGGGTCCTTTATATCTCCTAAAGTTCCAGGGTATTGTAAAATTCCACAAACTAAATCCTCCTTTAGCTGGTCTAAAATTTCATCTTCTTTACCGACTAAAACCTTTAAACCCATTGGCTCAGCTCTTGTTTGAATTACATTTATTGTTTGAGGATGACAATCCTCAGAAACAAAAACTAAATTACTATCTTTTTTATTTAATCTGTGACTTAGACCCATAGCCTCTGCTGCTGCCGTTCCCTCATCTAATAAAGAAGCATTGGCAATGTCCATTCCTGTAAAATCAACAATCATTTGTTGAAAGTTCAATAACATCTCAAGTCTTCCTTGAGCAACTTCTGGCTGATAAGGTGTATATGAAGTATACCAACCTGGATTTTCTAGTATATTTCTCAAAATTACATAAGGTGTGTAAGTTCCATAATATCCCATACCAATAAAATTTGAGTAAACTTGATTTTTTTTTGAAATTGCTCTTAATTTTCTTAAAGCTTCATACTCTGAATTCGACTCGCCAATATTAAGTTCACCTTTGAACTTTATTTTTTCTGGAACAGTGTTGTCAATCAAATCATCAAGTGATTGATAATTCAATTCTTTTAACATTTTTAATTGATCTTCTTTAGAAGGGCCTATGTGTCTTTTTAAAAAATCTTTTTCTGAATTTGGTAACATTATGCTGAAGTCTCCTTTGCAAATTTATCGTAATCGTCTTTATTCATTAATGTGTCCATTTCTGACGGATCTTTTATTTTAAGTTTAAAGAACCACGCTGAATCCTCTGGATCTTGATTAATCTTTGATGGATCATCTACTATAGCTTGATTTATATCAACTACTTCACCACTCACAGGAGTATATACATCACTAGCAGCTTTAGTTGACTCCACAACACCAGCTGTGCCATCTTTATCTACATTGGAGCCTTTCTCTGGAAGTTCTGCAAAAACTATATCACCTAACATTTCTGTGGCATGTTTTGTAATACCAATTGTTGCTACATCCCCATCTAATTTAATCCACTCGTGCTCTTTTGAATATTTTACTTCACTCATTAATTTACTCCTTTGACATAACTTTTTTTATAAAATGGCAAACTACAAATACTTGCAGGATGTTTTTTACCTCTTACTTCTAAAAATACTTTAGTATTTTTTTTTGAAAATTCATTTTCCACATAACCCATTGCCACGGGCCCATTAACACTTGGTCCAAATGTGCCACTAGTGATTTCTCCAATATGAACGTCTGATTGATTGAATATTTTTGTTTTTTCTCTTGCAATAATTCTTCCCTCGGGTTTGATGCCAACTCTAATTTTACTTACACCATCATTTAATTGTTTAATAATTATATCAGAGCCTATAAAATCTCCCTTAGATATTCTTTCTTTAGAAATAGCCCACTTTAAATTTGCTTCCACTGGAGTTTTGTCTTTATCAAGATCATGACCATATAAACATAAACCAGCTTCTAATCTTAGTGTATCTCTTGCTCCTAGGCCTATCAATTTAGATCCTTTATTAATTAATTCTCTAGTCAATTTATCTACAAAATCATTTACGATTGATATCTCAAAACCGTCTTCACCTGTATAGCCAGATCGCGTAATATAAACTTTCTGATTTTCAAATGTAAACCAGTCTCCAGACATAAAATTTAAATCCTTTACTCCATCAACAATATCATTTAAGATTTGCGATGATTTAGGTCCCTGAATAGCTATTAAAGATCTATTTTCATCCAAAACCATTTTGTACTTTTCGTTTAATAGTTCCTTTAATATTTTAAAATCATTGTCTTTACATGCTGCATTTAGAATAATTAAAAAACCTTCGTCAATTTTTGTAATGATTAAATCATCTTGTATCCCAGCATCTTTATCCATTAAGAAACTGTATTTAGAATGATTTAGTTTCAAATTTTTCAAATCTAATGGAAAAATTTTTTCTAAATCTCCAATTAATTCATCGCCACCATAGATAAATAATTGACCCATATGTGAAACATCAAAAATACCAGAGTGATTTCTAGTGAATTTATGTTCTTCAACAATACCTTCCGAATATTGTATCGGCATTTGATAACCTGCAAATTCAACAAATTTTGCATTACAATCTTGATGTAACTGGTACAGCGATGTTTTTTTTGTTTCCATATTAACTCTTCGTACCCATCTGTATATTTGCCTGAGAGTTTTGCTCCTTCGGCGAGAATTAAATCTCTTTCCAGAGTTAATATGTTACGGTCCTTTTTGCCTGAGAGATTCCTGGGTGGTTGCTCCTTCGGCGCTACGATAATCTGTAGTCTCTCCCGTATAACAATAGTCCTATATGTGACTTAAAATGTCAATTGGAAACAATTGTCTTTGGCTTTTTTAAAAGTGTGTAAAACTGTAATAATACAGCAAAAAATATTATTGCTCCTCCTATCAACCCATAAAATGATGGTATTTCGCTCACAAAAAGAAAAGCCCAAATAGGACCAAGAACAGATTCGGATAACATGATAACTCCAACCACCGCAGACGGGGTTGTTCTAGCACCGATTGTTATAAATATAAAACCAAAACCTATTTGAAAAAATCCAGCTAGAAAACCTAAAAAAATATCATGAAGTGAAATCATTATAGTAGGTGAAAGTGATAAACCAATAAGACATGAACTAATCCCTGCAACAAACTGTGCTGGAACCATATCAACTGATGGAAATTTTCTAACGATCATTATCAAAACTGCAAAAGTAATTGGCATTGTGAAAGCTGCTAAATTTCCGGATAATTCTCCTGGGGATAATGAATTTCCAACCATTAACAGCACTCCAGACATTGCTAAAATAATTGAGATTAATGTAATTAGATTAATTTTTTCTTTTAAGAAAAAGAAACCAAATATAGCTAAAAATAAGATTTGAAGTGATATGATGAAATTAGTATTAGCAACAGTAGTATTATACATAGCAAAAACATAACCACAAAAACCAATAGATAATATTAATCCACCAATTAAACCTGGTAATCCAGAGTCATGAAACGATTTTAAAACTTTGCTTTTATAAGTAATTATCAAAAAAATTAAAACGGTAAGAGAGAAAAACAAGGATCTCCAAAATAATATTTGCCATAATGTTGCTCCCTCAAAAGATTTTACTATTAGTCCACCAAAGCTTAAACTAAGAGCACCAAAAAATATCAGTAATGGTCCAGGTAAACTTTTTAAAATATTCATTAAATTTGTGAAATTAAATTTTGAGTTTCCAATTCATACAATTTAAATAAAGCTTCTGCACTAGCTAAATCAACTTCTTTGAATTTAATTTTTGTACCTGGAGCTAATTGCACTAATTTGTCATAATCAGCACTTATCACGACCCCTATTTTCGGATAACCACCAATAGTACCATGATCTGATAGCATAATTATTGGATTTCCATCAGCTGGCACTTGGATTACACCTTTTATTAAACCTTCAGATTTTATATTTGTATCAACAATATTTTCTATTTTTGGGCCATCAAGTCTCATACCCATACGATCAGATAATTTTGAAACATAAAATTCTTTATTTAAAAAAATATTTTTTCCTTCTTCAGAAAAATAATCATAATTTGTACCTTTGATTATTCTTATATTCTCAATTTTTGTATTTATGTAATTTAATTTTTTATTATTTAAATTTTTATTTATAAAAGAAATATTTATTCTTTGATTAGTTTCTAATTTTTTTCCATTATTTGAACCAATATTTGCTTTTGTATTTACAGAATAGCTTGACCACTGATACTCTAAATCTAATTTACCACCGAATGCTAAATAACCATAAACAGATTTATTAGTTGATAAAATATCTAATTCATCATCATGTTCTAAAATAAAAGATTCATAACATCTTCCATTAATTAAATTCTCATTTCTTTTAATTGTAAAATTAACATCACCTGTTATAGCAATATTAATCTTATTTCCTTGATATCTAAGTAAAGGACCTTGGTAAGCAAATTCTAAAACTGGACTCTCCAAATCATTTCCAACAAGCCTATTTGATAATATATAATTTCTATTGTCCATTGCTCCACTAAATGGAATTCCAATATGATAAAGATTATTTCTACCCATATCTTGAAATGTAGAATTGATTCCTGGTCTAATAACTTCAAAATAAGTTTTAGTCATTATAACTTTTATACTCACTCAATGATATTTCATTAAAAATGACTGTGTCACCTGGATTAATTAAGTTTGGCTCTACTTCTTTAGCACCATCAAAAATATTTAAGGGTGTATTTCCTATTATATTCCATCCTCCTGGACTCTCATATGTATAAATATTTGCAAATTGTTCTGTTAAACCAATTGAACCCTTTGGCACTTTTACTCTTGGTGTTTCAAGACGTTTTACTCTCATGCCTTTATCAAGATCTCCAAGAAATGGCATTCCAGCTATAAAACCTGTCATATAACAAAAAAACTCTTTATTGAAAAACCTTTCATAAATTACATCTCTTTTAATTTTTAGTTTTTCTTCTAATCTTTTTATATCTAAAGAAAAACTCTCATCACAGCTAACAGGAACTTTAACTTTTTTATTTTTTAAACTTTCACTTTCATCAATTTCAAGATTTTCTATTTGTTTTTTTAAGTCTTTAAAATTTTTTTTTCTCAAATCAAAAGAAATTATAAGTTTATTGTAAGATGGGGTTAAATTATTAATACCTTCTATGTTTTCTTTTTGAATACCTTTAAAATATTTAATAACCTGAATATTGGTCTCTTTGTTGATCTCTTTGCCAAAGTCACAATATAAGGCTGCGTCACCAAGATTTGATATATTTTTTATCATGCCATGTTATACTGAAGAATAGTGAGTATTGAAATTAATATAAATTGTGATTTAGGCGAAAAATCTAAACATCATTCTAATAAGCATGATCCTGACTTACTCAAGATAGTTAATTCAGCAAACATAGCATGTGGCTATCATGCTGGAGACGAAGAAACTATGAATAACGTTGTAGAAATATCAAAAAAAAATGGCGTTAGTATTGGAGCACATCCATCTTTTAATGATCCTGAAAACTTTGGAAGAGAGAGAATGAATTTATCATCCTCTGAGATCGAAAAATTAATAATTGATCAATATGAAATTCTTCAAACAATTTCATCTAATCATGGTGAAAATGTAACTCACATAAAACCGCATGGTGCTTTAAACAATATGGCATGTGAAGATATTGACTTAGCTACAACTTTAGCAAAAGTAATTAAAAGTATAAATCCACAATTAATCTATTTAGTTCCAACAGGCTCTAAAATGGAACAAGCTGCTAAAAAGCTAGATATGAATATTGCCTGTGAAATATTTGCTGACAGAAATTATGAGGATGATGGAAATCTTGTATCAAGAAAAAAATCTCATGCCTTAATTACTAACCCAGAACAGGCAAAAAAACATGTATTAAAAATGGTTCAAACTCAGTCACTTAATTGTCACAGTGGGAAACAAATACCTTGTGAAATCGACTCTGTATGCATACATGGGGATAATTTAAGTTCTTTAGAAACTGCCAAGTCAATTAAAAAAAATTTGCTGGATAATGGACTCGTTCTTAAAACGTTAAATAAAATGAAAAAATTTATATGATAAAAAAACTTTTAATTTCTATAATTACATCAGTATTTCTAATTTCCAACTCACTTGCTGCTGGTTCAGGTGATGGTGGTTCTTCTAAAACTAAAACACAGTACGATATAGCTGTCACTCACATTAAAGCCGCAAAAAACTTAGAGAAAAAAGATAAACTTGAAAAAGCAAAAAAAAGATACGAAAAAGCTCAAAAATTATTAATTCAATCAAACAAAAAATTTCCAAATAAAGCTGATACATTAAATTATCTTGGTTTTACAACTCGAAAACTTGGAGACTTTGAAAATGGTGAAAAATATTATCTTCAGGGTTTAGCTATTGAGCCAAACCATATTGGTATTAATGAATATTTAGGTGAATTATACGTCGCTACTAACAGGCATAATCTTGCAGTTGAGAGATTGGAAGTATTAAAAAGTTGTAATTGTAAGGAATACGAAGAATTAAAAGCTATAATTGCTGGAAAAAAAGTTTCAAAATATTAGTTAATATTTTTAACCATTTGTTCAGGCATCCATAAAGCAATTTCAGGAAATATTACAACAAGAATTACGGCTAGAACCATTAACACAAATAAAGGAAACGCACTTTTTGCAATATATCCCATATCTTTATTTGCCATTCCTTGCAGAACAAATAAATTAAAACCTACTGGAGGTGTAATCTGAGCCATTTCAACAACAATCACTAAAAAAATTCCAAACCAAATCATATCAAATCCAGCTTGTCTAATCATTGGTTCAATAATTGCCATAGTTAAAACTACAGCGGATATTCCGTCAAGAAACATACCAAGGATAATATAGAAAATCATTAATACAAAAATCAAAACATAAGGAGAAAGATTCATGCTTTGAATCCATATAGCTAAATTTCTAGGTAAACCTGTAAAACCCATAGCTAAAGATAAAAATGTTGAACCAGCTAAAATAAATGCAATCATACAAGATGTTTTGGTTGCACCTAACAAGGAGGATTTAAAGGTTTCTAAAGTTAGGCTTTTTTGAAAATAAGATAGAATTAAAGCTCCAACTACTCCAAGAGAAGCAGCCTCTGTTGCGGTAGCTATGCCCGTATATATAGAACCTATTACCGCAAGTATAAGAAAAATAACCGGAAGAAGTTGTTTAGATCTTTTTACTTTCTCTAGAAATGAGAATTCTTCAATAATTCTTGGCATTTTCTTTTTATTTATCAACGACCAAATGATCACGTATGACATAAAAATTAACGCAACCATTATTCCTGGAATTATTCCAGCAATAAATAATTTAGCTATAGACTCTTGAACTGCTACGCCGTAAATAATCAAAATAATAGAAGGGGGAATCAACAAACCTAAAGTTCCTGATCCAGCTAAACTACCAAGTAAAATTTTTTCTGGGTAATTTCTTTTTCTTAACTCTGGAATTGACATTTTACCTACAGTTGCTACTGTAGCTGCAGAAGATCCAGAAATAGCAGCAAATAATGCACACCCTACGATATTTACATGTATTAAACCTCCAGGCAACTTTTGCATCCATGGGGACAGCCCCTTAAATAAATTTTCTGAAAGTTTTGTTCTAAACAATATTTCTCCCATCCAAACAAACAAAGGTAATGCTGTTAGTGTCCACGAGGATGATGTGCCCCATATTGTGGTTGCCATGGCATCCCCCACTGGTCGTGAAGTAAATAAAATCATTCCGATAGCAGAAACACCAATCATGCTTAATGCAACCCATATACCTGATCCTAAAAAAAATAATAAAACACTTATAAAAAATACTGTTAAAAATATTTCTGTCATTAGTTTTTTATTATCTTGTTTAAAAATTGATGAAAAACACTTATAAAAAATATTGTGGATCCTATAGCTACACCTGTTTGTGGTATCCAAATCAAAATTTCATCCGCACCCTCGCTTCTCTCTTGAAATTTATACGAAATAATTAACATTTTTATAAAATAAAATGCTAAATAACCTGAAAAAAAACTAGCTACAATTAAACACCAAACTTCTACTATTTTCTTTTTGAAACCAGATAACTTTTCTAAAAAAAGTGTAATTCTAATATGACCAGCTTCTACAAATGTATAAGCTAATGCAAAAAAAGATGCTGAGGCCATACAATATCCTGAGTATTCTGCTAAACCTCTTATATAAAATCCAAAAATTCTTGAAGAGATACCAATTAGAATAAAAACTGCTACTAAAATTAAAAATACAGCAGCAATATAACCTGAAAATATATAAAGTTTATTTAAATTTCTATCTAAAGATTTTAACATTGTATTTTAAGGCCACTAATATATTAGTGGCCTTAATTTAAGATTTAATTATTTATAAGCTGATAAAACAGCAGCTCCTCTTGATCCAGCTTTATCAGACCATTCTTTTGCCATGGTCTTTCCAACTTTTTCAAAGTGAGCCTGTAAAGCTGAGTTAACTTTACCAACTACCATCCCAGCATCTGCTAGAGCTTTTTTATCACCAACATTGCCTTGTTTTGATAATTGCCAACCTTTTCTTTCAGCCAAAGCTGCTTGTTTCATGACAAGATCTTGAGTTTCTTTATCTAGTTTATTCCATGCATCTTTATTTACGATAATCATATTTTTTGGAAACCAAGCTGCAATATCGTAAAAATATTTCACACCATTTTCCCAAATTTTTGAATTTTTTCCAGTGGTTGGTGAAGTAATCATACTTTCAACAGCGCCTGTAGAAAATGCTTGGCTAATTTCAGCAGCTTCTATTTTTGTTGGGGCCATTCCAGTTAATTCAGCAATTCTAATTGTTGCAGAATTGTATGCTCTAAATTTTAAACCCTTCAAATCGTTAACAGAATTGATTTCTTTTTTGCTATATAAACCTTGTGCAGGCCATGGAACAGCATATAAAAAAACTAAACCTTTTTCGTCTAATCCTTTAACGATTTCAGCTTTTGAAGCTTTATACAATTTCATAGCATCAGCATAAGATGTTGCCAAAAATGGTTGAGAATCTACTTCTAATAAAGGATCTTCTTTACCTAAAGCTGACATAAATCTCTCACCAATTTGAGCTTGTCCAGTCCTAACAGCTCTAAAAATTTCACCTCCTTTAAATAGTGAACCTCCAGGATGAGTAACAATTGTTAATTTCCCCCCACTTTTTTCAGTTACATTTTTTGCAAATTCCGCTGCATTTGCAGAATGAAAATTTCCAGCTCCATAAGCAAGGGCCATGTCCCATTTTTCTGCATTCGCGAAGTTAATTGACAAAATTAATGTAACAAAAAAAGTTAATAAATATTTTGTAAATTTCATTTATTTCTCCTCTGTTAATTTTGTGTATTTCATATGTAATTAAAAAAATATTCAATAAAAAAATAACACTACTTTTAATTGAATTATCAGTAAATTTTAATAATATATTGTTATTTTGTTAGAAGAAATAATCATACTAATCCAGATAATTTTTATTGATATTATTTTAGCAGCAGATAACGCAATAATAATTGGTCTAATTGCAGCAAATTTTGCTCCGAAAAATAGAAGGCAAATAATTTTATGGGGCGTCGCTGGTGCTTTAATTTTTAAAGTTATTTTTGCATTATTTGCTACTTACTTATTCAAATTTTATTTTATAAAAATTTTAGGAGGATTGCTTCTAATTTGGATTGTAAATGATTTGAGAAAAGATTTATTTGAAATAAAAAAAATTAAATCACCAACAAAAAAATCTAAGGAGCCCTCATATATTCAAAGTGTTTATAAAGTGCTATTTGCAGATATTACTATTAGTTTCGATAATGTTATCGGTGTTGTTGGTGCTGCTAAAGGTAATTTTGGGTTTATGATTTTTGGTCTTGTCTTGTCTGTTATTTTAACAGGAGCAATGGCTACTTATCTTGCTAGTTATATACAAAAACATTTGTGGATAGCGTATGTTGGTTTAGGCTTTATTTTGCTAGTAGCACTTCAATTGGTGATAGGTGGGCTTGTAGATTTAGATATTCTATCCATTAACCAACAATTTAAAAAATATTTCTAATAAGAATATTTTTTTGTGGGATATTTTTTTGATCTTACCTCTAAAGCAAACCTTTTTAATCCAGTGTTAATATATTTTTTTACATCTATATATCTTTTAACAAATCTAATATTTGATTTATTCAATCCAATTAAGTCATCAGTTACTAAAACTTGTCCATCACAATAAACTGATGACCCTATTCCAATAGTAGGGATCTTGAGATCTTTAGTAATTTGTTTTGCAACATTTTCTTTTATGCACTCTAATACAATTGCAAAAACACCACTTTTTTGAAGTAATGATGCATCATTTTTAAGTTGATTAATTTCCCGAGATGTTTTGCCTTTAGATTTAAATTTTCCTTTCGTTGTCTGAGGAAGTAGTCCAAGATGACCCATAACGGGAATCTTATTTTTAATTAAAAATTTTATTTGATTAATAATCTTTTTTCCCCCCTCTAGTTTTACTGCATCACATTTAGTTTCTTTAATTATTTTTCTAGCGTTTTTTAAAGCTAAATTTTTTGTAGAGTAAGTTTTAAATGGCATATCAACTACCATTAAACTTTTTTTGATACCTAATCGCACACTTTTAGAATGATTTATCATTTCTGATAGAGAGACTTTTCTTGTAGTTGAATAATTATATAATACGGATCCTAAAGAGTCTCCAACCAAAACAATATCAGCATACTTATCAGTCTCCTCTGCGATATTTTTTGAATAAGCTGTTAAACATACGATTTTTGATTTATTTTTTTTTCTTATAATTTGTCTAATTTTATTCATTCAAGTTCTATCGTACTAGGAGGTTTAGATGTAATGTCATAAACTACTCTGTTTATACCTCTTATATTATTTATAATTTTATTAGAAATCATTTGAATAAATGTTTTTTTAAAATCATAAAAATCAGCTGTCATTCCGTCCTCTGATGTAATAGCTCTCAATAAACATAAATATTCATAAGTTCTATTATCACCCATAACACCTACAGTTTTTACGGGCAACAATGCTGCATAAGCTTGCCAAATTTCATTATATAAATTTTGATCTTTCAAAGCTTGAATAAAATAAAAATCTGCCTCTTTTAAAATGTTTATTTTTTCTTTTGTAATTATTCCTGGCATTCTAATTGCTAAACCTGGTCCTGGAAATGGATGTCTTGAAATAATTTCTTTACTAAGATTTAACTCTGAACCTAGTTTTCTTACCTCATCTTTGAATAAATACTTAAGAGGTTCTACAAGTTTTAATTTCATTTTTTTAGGCAAACCGCCTACATTGTGGTGAGATTTTATCTTAGATGTTTGGCTTCCAGTCACTGATTTACTTTCAATAAGATCAGGGTAAAGAGTTCCCTGTGCTAAAAATTTAACATTTTTTATTTTTTTTGCATACTTTTCAAAAATACTAATAAATAAATTTCCAATTATCTTTCTTTTCTTTTCAGGATCAGAAATATTCTTTAATTTTCTTAAAAATTCTTTTTCAGCATTAACATATATTAAATTAATCTTTAATTTTTTTTTAAAAGTTTTTAACACCTGCATTTCCTCGTTTTTACGTAGCAGCCCGGTATTAACAAAAATACAATATAATTTCTTTCCTATTGCTTTGTTTAATAATTGTGCAACCACACTGCTATCTACACCACCAGATAAAGCACATATAACTTTATTTTTTTCTACTATTTTTCTTACTTCTTGAATCAATTTTAATTTTTGATCTTTAGGTGACCAGTTTTTTTTAATCTTACAAATTAAAAATATAAAATTATTAATAAGTTTTTTTCCATTTTCTGTATGAGTTACCTCAGGATGAAATTGTACACCATAAAATTTTTTTTTTTTATTCTCAATAATTGCAAATTTTGAATTTTGACTTGAAGCAATCACAGTGAAATTTTTTGGTAATTTTGATACCTGATCAGCATGACTCATCCATACCTTGCTTTTATTTTCTCTATTAAAAAAATTTTTAATTAAAATACTATCTTTTTTTTTATTTATTTTTACTAAACCGAATTCCCTATATTTAGATTGTTTTACTCTGCCACCATTTAATTTTGACAATATCTGATGACCAAAACAAATGCCCAAAATAGGTATTTCTTTTTTAATAATTTTTCTATCGAATGAGTATTTATTAATTTCATAAACGTTTAAAGGTCCACCTGATAAAATTATACCCTTGATAGAGTTGTCAATATTTTTACTTTTAACTTTTTTGTGACTTACAATTTTTGAAAAAACACCTTGCTCTCTAATTCTTCTCGCTATTAACTGAGTAAATTGAGAGCCAAAATCTATAATTAAGATTTTGTTCAACTTTTTATCAAGACTCATTTTTTTTTGGCTCTATATTTGCAAGTGTTTCTAGAATACTTTCATTCTCTTTACATAATTTTTTACAAACTTTTATAAAAGTGTTTGATAAATTTTTAACTTTTGAATAATTAGATCTTTTTAATGCTATTTGCATCAACATTAATATAGCTTCTTCATTATCTGGCTCTATTAATAAAGTTGTTTCTAAATTTTTTTCCTCTTTTTTTTGATCTTCTTCAATTTTATAAATTTTTGCTAAATAAAGATAAGAATTTGAGTCTTTTGGGTTAAACACTATACTTCTCTCAAACATTAATCGAGCATCATCATACTTTTTATCTTTAAAAAATTCTAAACCTTTGTTAAAAAAATTCCTGTCTCCATAAGAAAAGCTAGAAGTGGTAATTGCTAAGTAAAATAATAATATGAACTTAAATATTTTATTCATTAGTATTTACTATCATTTTTTACTACATCAACATTATGAACCATACTCTCATAAAATCCAGCTTTTGTAATTTTAACAAATTGTGGTTTTTTTCTTAAAAATTTTATCTGTTTAGAACCAAGATAACCCATTGATGATCTTAATCCACCAACTAATTTAAAAATCACTTTATCAACCCTGCCCTTATATTTCGCCAGACCCTCCACACCTTCTGGAACATATTTAGATGAATCTTTTTGCTTTGATTGAAAATATCGATCAGCTGAACCCTTATTCATTGCTCCAACTGAACCCATGCCTCTAAAGCTTTTAAACAATTTTCCATTTTTTTTTATTAGCTTTCCAGGGGTTTCATCAGTACCTGCAAATAATGAACCTATCATAACTGCATCAGCACCTGCTGCAAAAGCTTTAGCTAAATCACCTGAATATTTTATTCCTCCATCTGAAATAATTTTAACATTTTTATTTTTAACTCCATTTCTTACATTTAATATCGCACTTAATTGTGGAACACCAATTCCTGCAACAAGTCTCGTGGTACAAATTGAACCAGGGCCAATCCCAACTTTGATGACATCAACTCCTAATTTTAGCAAAAACTTTGCAGCCTCAGGTGTTGCTATATTTCCAGCACAAAGTGCAGTTTTTTTATTTTTAATCTTTTTAATAAATTTAATTATTTCTGAAACTTTTTTTGTATGGCCATGAGCAGTATCTACAACAATCATATCTAAATTTTCTCTCAATATGGCCTCTGCTCTTTTGAATTCATTTAATCCAGCTCCAACTGCAGCACCTATCAATAATTTTTGTTTTTTTACTTTTTTGATTTCAGATACTTGATCTTTAATATCTAAATTTCTGTGAATTATTCCTAAACCACCAGACTTTGCAATAGCAATAGCCATTTTACTTTCGGTAACTGTATCCATCGCAGAAGATAAAAGTGGTATTTTGAGTTTTAAATTTTCAGTTAATTTTATACTTGTATCAACTTCAGAAGGTAAAATTTCAGAGTACTTCGGAACAAGAGTAACATCATCAAAGGTAAGTGCTTCATTTATAGGAACCATAATGATTTATATATGATTCCTTATAAAAGAAAAGAGCCTATCTAAGTTTTTTACAAATTATAAAACTTTCTTTCGAATCTTTTCGACTTGACTTTGGCTTGAAAACCTTAACTTCTTTAAAAAACTTTTTTCCAGCTGCGACAATTTCATTAAAAGAGCTTCCCATAAATATTTTTGAGATAAAAACACCATTTTTTGAAATTACCTCTTTTGAAAATAACATTGCTTCATTACATAATTCTCCTGTTTGAATAGCATCAATATTTTTTATTCCCGTAGTGTTTTTTGCCATATCTGACATTATAACATCTGCCTCTTTTTTCAGATTATTTCTGATTTTATTTTGTATATTTGAGTCAGTAAAATCTCCTTCAATTTGAATAGCATTTTTTATTTTTTCTATCTTTTTTAAATCTATCGAGATTAATTTGACATTTTTAAAAGCTTTTGCAACATATTGAGACCAACTACCAGGTGCTGCACCTATATCTATAACTGACATTCCATCTTTAAAAATTTTAAACTTTTCATCAATTTCAATTAACTTATATGCTGATCTTGCTCTATATCCATCAATTTTAGATTGACGAACATAAATGTCTCTTTTTTGTTTATTTATCCAATTTTTTGAAATCTTATTTTTTTTCAATTAATTACTAAATCTTAATTTTTTGTTTAAAATTTCACCATCTAAAGTTTCAATTTTTGAAACAAAATCTTTATTTTTTCTAATCTCATCGTTATTTTTTCCAGCAAAATGGACTATACCTATTTCATGATTTGGTAAATAAGGCTCTACTAAAGTTTTTTTTTCATTATCATATTTTAAAGCATGAATTAATGTCCAATTACAATATGCTGGTAAAATTTCTACTTCTAACTCATCACAATAAATTGTAATATTCATCGCTATTTGTTCTGATCCCCAAACTTTTCCTTTTGAAAGTGCTTTTTTTAAATTTTTTTGCCATACCTCCCAGTGTGGAGCGTCTGACTGTAAAGCAAATACTCCAATGTTTAAATGAGGTTTCAAAGCCACTTTTCGTGCTATTTCTTCTGAAAAACCTGATGATTTTGCATGCTTATAATTTTGAGATTTTATTCTGGCAAAGCTTTTAAAAAACCACTCAGCTCTTAATACTCTTCCATATGCTCTATCAGCTGATGTTGCTATAGATAATTTTTTTTTTTCACAACCTTTTAAATATAAATCGATTGCTTCCCATGAGTTAACCCAAGCATCAGCATCTATCCATAAATACTTATTATAATTAGGAAAATATTTAGGCAAAAAAGCTCTTGAAACTTGGCTTTTTAACCATTCTTTGCCTCTTATTTTGAGACTTGAAACTTCAATATCCCATTCAGCATTTTTAATTTCATCAACTTTTGTTAAAAGAATTTTTTTTTGTTCATCTTTTAATCCAGCATCCAAAATACAAATAGCTAAAGTTTTACTTTCACTGAATCTTTTTATTGAATCTACTAATTCATTTAATAAATCAAAATAATTCGCATCAGCTAAGGAAACAATTACATTTTTTTTCATCAAAGTATATCTTCAAGGTCTTCTTCTTCTTGAATTTTTTCAATTTCATATTTTTTTTTAATATTTTGATAATTAATGAAGCTTATTGGCAATAGTGTTAAATAGAAAATAACACTTATTGCTATAACATTGAATGTGTAGACCAATAAAAGACCAAAAAATAAAACTATACCAAATAATAAGAAAATTGTAGTTTTTCTAGGAATAATGATTTTTTTGAATGAATAAGTTGGTAATTTACTAATTAATAAAAATGATGTTGATATAAAAAAAATTGGAACAATTATGTCATAATTCAATGGATATAGATCAAAACCGCTTAAACTTATGATTAATGGAGTTAAAATTAAAATTCCTCCTGCTGGTGATGGAACTCCTTCAAAAAAATTATCTTTCCAAGAAGGTTCTTGATTAGAATTTATATTAAATCGTGCCAATCTTAACGCCACACAAATTACGTAAATTAGACATAATAACCAACCAAACTTACCTAATGAATTCAATTTCCAAAAAAACATTACAAATGCTGGTGCTACTCCAAAACTTATCATGTCTGTTAAAGAGTCTAATTCTTTTCCAACTTTTGAAGTACCTTTAATTAGTCTTGCGATACGACCATCTAGTCCATCAATTAATGCTGCAAAAATAATTGAAATAATTGCCAATTCAAATTTTCCATCCAATGCAAATCTTATTGAAGTTAACCCTATGCATACTCCAATTAGAGTTAACATATTTGGTAAAATTATCCTTGCACTTTTTTTATCTGATACAATTTTAAGATTTTTTTTTTGTTGTTCCATTATTTTTTAGCTAAAAGAGTTTCTCCAGCAATAGCAGTTTGACCCACTTTGACTAAAGGTTCATAATTTTCATAATACACATCTGCTCTGCTTCCAAATCTAATCATTCCTATTCTATCACCTTGCTTTAAATCTTGATTTTTATCTGACTCACAAACAATTCTTCGAGCAACTAAACCAGCAATTTGCACTAATAATATATCGTTATTTTGTAAGTCTTTAATTTTGTAATAATTTCTCTCGTTATCAGTGCTAGCTTTATCTAATGATGCATTAAAGAACTTTCCTGGTTTATATAAAATTTCCTCGATTTTTCCACTACAGGGAGTTCTGTTAACATGGCAGTCAAAAACATTCATAAAAATACTAATTTTCTTAAATTTTTTATTTTCTAATCCTAGCTCAATTGGTCCATCAACTTCTTCTACTTTAATAATTTCTCCATCAGCTGGGCTTACAAGGTAGTTATCGTCATTAATGATAATTCTTTCTGGATCTCTAAAAAAATAATAAACCCAAATAGTAAAAACCAAACCTATTAAACCTAGGAAAGAACTAAATATATAAAAAACGATTGTTATTAGTCCTGAAATAACTAAAAATTTATACCCTTCAGCGTGTATTGGTGGAAATATTTTGCTAAACATATTCTTCTATTTGATAATTTTTCATTAATATGTATATAAAATCACGAAATTCAATTATTAAGATAGTAATAAAGTGAGTAAAATTAACGTTAAAAACCCTATTGTAGAGTTAGATGGCGATGAAATGACCAGAATAATCTGGGAATTTATCAAGAATAAACTAATCCTTCCATATCTTGATTTAGGAATTGAATATTACGATCTTGGGATGAAAAGTAGAGATAATACTGATGATCAAATAACTATTGATTCTGCTAATGCTATAAAAAAAATTGGAGTTGGAATCAAATGTGCAACTATTACTCCTGATGAAGCACGTATGGATGAATTTAAACTTAAAAAAATGTGGAGATCTCCAAATGGAACGATAAGAAATATTATCGGAGGTACAGTCTTTAGAGAACCAATAATTTGTTCAAATATTCCAAAATTAGTTCCATCATGGTCAGACCCTGTAGTAATAGGAAGACATGCTTTTGGAGATCAATATAGAGCAACTGATTTTAAAGTTCCTGGTAGAGGAAAAATGGAAATTAAGTGGACTTCAGAAGATGGTAAAAAAGAGATCAAACATGAAGTATTTAATTTTACTGGTCCAGGTGTAGCGCTTTCAATGTATAATTTAGATAAATCAATTGAAGACTTCGCAAGATCTTGTTTTAGTTATGGATTGATTAAAAAATGGCCAGTTTATCTATCTACAAAGAATACAATTCTAAAAAGATATGATGGTAGATTTAAAGATATTTTTGAAGAAGTATTTAATAATGAATTTAAGAAAAAATTTGAAGAAACTAAAATTACATATGAACATAGGCTTATCGACGACATGGTAGCTTGTGCAATGAAATGGAGTGGAAAATATATTTGGGCATGTAAAAACTATGATGGTGATGTGCAATCAGATACTATGGCACAAGGTTATGGCTCATTAGGTTTAATGACTAGTACGTTATTAACACCAGATGGAAAAATAATGGAGGCAGAGGCTGCTCATGGAACTGTTACGAGACACTACAGAATGCATCAACAGGGCAAAGAAACGTCAACAAACCCTATTGCCTCAATTTTTGCATGGACAAGAGGATTGGCACATAGAGGTAAACTGGATGGAAATGATGAATTAATTAAATTTGCAAATACTATAGAAAAGGTTTGTATTGAATGTGTTGAAAGTGGATCAATGACAAAAGATCTTGCAATATTAATTGGTCCATCTAGTAAATATTTAACTACAAATCAATTTTTAGATGTAATAGATCAAAACCTTAAAAAGAAATTAAATTAAAGACTTAATTTTTTCGAAAGCTTCATGAATCTTACTTTGGTCTTGGCCACCTGCTTGAGCAAAGTCTTTTCTGCCCCCACCTCCTTGACCGCCAATAATCTCAGAACTTAATTTTACAAATTTTACTGCATCAAATTTATTAGTTAGTTTATCTGTTATACCAACAGCAACACCTACTTTGTCATCTTTACTTGCAAAAACTACTACAATTCCCTCACCTAAATCTTTCTTCCCATTATCTACAAGTTTTCTCAATTCTTTTGATGGTAAACCCTCAACATTTTGAAATCTTATTTTTATACCCTTAATTTCTTCATCGTTAACTCTATTTTTTGATTTATCACTAAGAATAGATTTCACTGATAAAGTATCTAGTTGTTTTGTTAAATTTTTTATCAAAAATTTTTGATCTGTTTGATCTAAAGTTGGTTTACCCCCTAGACTAATTATTTTTTTAGTTAATTCTTTTATTAACTCATCATTTTTTTCTGATGATAGATTTGATAATTTTTCTTTATTTTTTAGATATTCTTCTAATTGTTTATCTCTCAAAGCTTCTATTCTTCTTACTCCTGCTGCAATTGAAGATTGGTTTGTAATTTTAAATTTACCAATATCACCTGTGTTTTTAACGTGTGTTCCACCACATAATTCAGTTGAAAAATACTTCCCATTATCATCACCCATCGAAAGCACTCTCACTTCATCACCATATTTTTCACCAAAAAGCGCTAATGCACCATTCTCAACAGCTTCATCTGGTGTCATAAGCCTAGTTCTAACATCTGATTTTTTTGAAACCATCGAATTCACAAAAGACTCTATTTTATCTATTTCTTCATTTGAAATCGGTTTCATGTGACTAAAGTCAAATCTTAAGCGGGTTGGTTCTACTAAAGATCCTTTTTGTGTAACATGAGTACCTAAAACCCTTCTTAAAGATTCATGTAATAAATGAGTAGCTGAATGATACGCTCTTGTGTCATTTCTCCTTGTCTCATTTATTTTCATTTCAACACTATCATTTAACTTTACTGAACCATTAGTAACTTTACCGTAATGAACAAATAGATCTCCTAGTTTTTTTTGAACATCATTGACTTCAAACTTAAAATTTCCAGAAATAATTTCACCTGAATCTCCAACCTGACCACCAGATTCCCCATAAAAAGGTGTTTGATTTGTTATAATCATTCCTTCATCATTTGATTTTAATTCTTTAACTTCTTTATTATCTTTAAGTAAAGATAGGATTACCCCTTCAGCTTGGTTTGTTTCATAGCCCAAAAATTCTGTAGCACCTAATTTATCTCTAATACCAAACCAAATATCTTCAACTGTAGCATCTCCAGAACCTTTCCAATTTTTTTTAGCAAGTTCTCTACTTTCTTTCATCAAAGATTGAAATTTTTTTGTATCAATAGAAAGAGATTTGTTTCTTAAGATATCCTCAGTAAGATCTAATGGAAAACCATAGGTATCGTATAATTTAAAAGCAACATCACCAGGAAGCACTTTATCTATTTTGGAGATCTCATCATTTAAAATTTTTATACCTCTATCTAAAAGAACTAAGAATTTCTCTTCTTCCATTCTTAGGGTTTCTTTAATCAATGACTCTGCTCTTTTTAATTCTGGATAATTGCCAGACATTTCATTTTTCAACGTATCAAACAAATTATAAAATACTGGTTCTTTAGATCCTAATAAATGTGAATGTCTCATCCCTCTTCTCATAATTCTTCTAAGAACATAACCTCTACCTTCATTAGACGGCAAAACTCCTTCAGCAATCAAAAAAGAGCTTGCCCTTAAATGATCAGCTATGACCCTAAAACTCGAAAGATTTTTTTGATCAGGTTTTTTCTTAACAATATCTGAAGTTGATTGAATTAATTTTTTAAAATGATCAGTTTCATAATTATCATGCGTTCCTTGTAAAAGAGCTGCAATTCTCTCTAAACCCATACCAGTATCAACAGAAGGTTTAGGTAAATTTATTCTTTTGTCTTTTGTTACTTGCTCATATTGCATAAAAACTAAATTCCATATTTCAATAAAACGATCTCCGTCCTCATCTTTTGTTCCTGGCAATCCACCTTTTAAATGATCTCCATGATCATAAAAAATTTCTGAACAAGGGCCACATGGTCCTGTTTCACCCATAGACCAAAAATTATCTGATGTTGCAATTCTGATAATTCGATCATCACTTAAACCGGCTATTTTCTTCCAGAAATTAAAAGCCTCATCGTCTTCATGAAATACTGTTACATAAAGTCTATTCTTATCTATTCCAAAATCTTTTGTAATTAAATCCCAAGCATAATGAATTGCCTTTTCTTTAAAATAATCACCAAATGAGAAATTTCCCAGCATTTCAAAAAATGTATGGTGCCTAGGTGTATAACCAACATTTTCTAAATCATTATGTTTTCCACCAGCTCTTACACATTTTTGTGAAGTAGTTGCTCTTTGATAGTCTTTTTTTTCTAAACCTGTGAATACATTTTTAAATTGAACCATACCAGAATTTGCAAACATCAATGTTGGATCATTGTTTGGTACTAAATTACTAGACTCAACAATTTTATGATCATTCTTTTCAAAGTATTTTAAGAACGTTTCTCTTATCTGATTTAACGATTTTTGAGCCATATTTTTAAAATACAGCTTTTTTGTTGTATGTCTAGATAGTGCTAAGGGGGAAAGGCGCTTATAATAAGCGCCTTTTTACAATTTAAAGATGACCTTTAATTCTAGTTCTTTTTAGGAGGAGTAGCTTCTTTATTAGCTTGTTCTTTTTCAGCTACCTTCTTTTCTTTTTCAATTTTTTCAGGATCTAGTGGATTTCCCTCGATTTTCTCTGAAATCACTCCTGCTTTTTCTCTAATTGCCATTTCTATTTCTGCAGCAATTTTAGGATTTTGAGCAAGGTAAGTTTTGGCATTTTCTCTACCTTGACCAATTTTTTCACCCTTGTAAGCATACCATGCACCTGATTTTTCAATAATATCAGCTTTGGCACCTAGATCTACTAACTCACCCATTTTGCTAATACCTCTTCCATACATTAAATCAAACTCAACAACTTTAAATGGTGGTGCAACTTTATTTTTAACTACTTTTACTCTAGTGGTATTTCCAATAATTTCATCTTTGTCTTTGATGGCACCAATTCTTCTAATGTCCATTCTTACAGATGAATAAAATTTAAGTGCATTTCCACCTGATGTAGTTTCAGGACTTCCAAACATAACTCCAATTTTCATTCTAATTTGGTTAATGAAAATCATCATTGTATTTGTATTTGAAATTGAACTTGTTAATTTTCTTAAAGCCTGACTCATTAATCTTGATTGAAGACCAACATGATGATCTCCCATCTCACCTTCGATTTCAGCTTTAGGAGTTAAAGCTGCAACAGAATCAATTACTATTACTGAAATAGAGCCTGATTTTACTAACGTATCAGCTATTTCTAGAGCTTGTTCACCGGCATCTGGTTGAGAAATTAAAAGTTCTTCAGTGTTTACACCTAATTTTTTAGCATAAACTGGATCTAACGCATGTTCAGCATCAACGAATGCACAGATACCGCCTGCTTTTTGAGCTTCAGCAACAACTTGTAATGCTAATGTTGTTTTTCCAGAGGACTCTGGTCCGTAAACTTCAATAATTCTTCCTTTAGGTAATCCACCTATTCCTAGAGCTAAATCCAAGCTTAAAGAACCAGTAGATATTGACTCAATATCCATTGCTCTTTTTTGGCCTAGCTTCATAACTGAACCTTTTCCAAAATTATCTGTAATTTGACTGATCGCTGCTTCTAAAGCCTTATTTTTCTCTTTATTTTCCAATTCCTGATCTTTTGTAGACTTAACTACTTTTAAGTTATTTTTTGTCATTTTTAGCCTCTTTTATTACGTTTTTTAACATTCGAATCATAAAATAAATGTACACATTTTGTTCTCATTAGCAAGATTAATTTAATTTAAGCATAAAAACTCAATAATTACCTTATTTTTAAGTTTTCGCTATTTAGCAATCCAATAGACTTAAGAAGATTAAATTGAGAAAGAATATAATTTTTCTCCGATTCTGCTAATGAAATCTGAGCATTTAATAATAAAGAATTAGACTGAATAACCTCTAAAGTAGTTCTATCTGAGCCACTGTTGTATTCTGCAACAATACCTTCATTGGCTATTTCGGCAGCATTAACTTGTGCACGAACAGAGTTTAACAAACTTTTATTTGATTGATATGTTGACCATGCACTTGCAACATCTGTTTGATTTTTTTTAATAGAATTATCTAATAATAAACCTTTTTGTGTTTCTGCACTTTTGTTTTTATTTAAATTAGCAATATTTTTTCCGCCAGAAAAAAATGGCCATGTTATAGTTGCTTTCAATATGTCTTTTTCCCTTTCATCATATGTAGAACTTAAATCTTCAGTGGTTGATCTGTCAAATGACAGTTCTGCTGATGGTGCTAAATCTGATTTAGCACTGATGGTATCTTTTTTTGCTTGTTCATATTCAAGTTTAGAAATAATAAGATCTGGATTTTTTTTTTTTGATATTTCAATTGCTTCACTTAATTGGTTTGGCAAAACAATATCGTTTATTGAGTTTTTATTTAAATTTTCTATATTATTAAGTTTTCCAATTACATTTTCATAGTTTAATCTGCTTGTTAACAAGTCATTCTCGGCTTTAATTAGTTTTGCTTGAGCTTCTGCTAAAGAGGATTCTGACTGAGCAACATCAGATAAAGTTATCTGACCTCTCTCTAATCTTATTTTGTCAGTTTCTACTTGTTGCTCTAATAAATTTACATTTGATACATTAATATCTAATTTTTCTTTTGCAGTAATTAAGCTCGTATAAGCTTCTACAGCTTTATACAAAATTTCCTGCTCTTTTTTTAAAAGTTTAGCTTTTGCTAAACTTATTCCAATTTTACTTTTTGCTAACTCAGCACCTCTACCAAAATCAATTAATGTTTGTGAAATTTTAAATGATTTTGTTGAGGGATCTACGTCTGTAATAGATGCATTTGAACCATCTCTATTTGTTAATTTTTCAGTATCTTCCTCACTTTTTGTACCCTCTAAAGTAATTTTGGGTAAATAAGAACTAATTGAAATTTTTAATTCTTGTTCAGAAATACTTATACTTTCTCTTTCTGCATTTAATTCTGGGTTTGTTTCATATGCTCTTTTTAATGCAGAATTAAAAGTCTCTGCAAAACCAGATCCTGTTAAAAAAACAATTATGAATAAAATCTTAAAAAATAGTTTCATCTCTTTTTATATACTGCAGATTTGATTTGATGGTTACTGTTTAAATTAAATATAATTGATGCATATTTAGGCATATTTCTAAACATATTTTGAGTAATTCGTTGATATGTTTGCATAAAATTAATTACATCCCCTCTACTCATAATCTTTAAGTTTGATTTTACTTTACTTTTTACCCAAAGTTTTCTCTCTTGTTTTAATCTCCATTTTTGGAGCAAACTGAAATTTTTTGCTTTTAAATAAATTAAACAATTCAATTGGGAATATAATTTTTTATATTTTGATTTCAATTGGTCGTTGACATATTTTCTCCAGATCTGTTTTTGATCCTTAGCCTTCTCCATTGAATTTATTGTTATCTTTAATGAGCTATTTTTTTCAGATTTCGCTCCAACACACCATCCCTCAAATATAATTACATCTGGTCTTTCTTTTAAATCGTACCAGTATTTTTTATTAAATCTATCATCTATAGCTTTATTAAATGTTGGTAATTTTAGTCTTTTAAATTTATTACTTTTTGCTTTTTTAAAGAAATTTAACATCATATCAATATCATGTGTTCCGGGGACCCCTCTTGTTATAAGCATGGAATGAACTCTTTTTGATAAATTTTTACGTTCTTTTCTTGTTTTATAAAAGTCATCTATTGAAATTCTAAAAACATTTAATTTAAAATATTTAGTTAAAATAATTCTGATTAGAGAACTAATTGTAGTTTTGCCTGTTCCTTGACCCCCTGCTAAACCCACAAAATAAGGTTTTTTCTTTTCAGCCTTTTTACTTATCCAAAAACATAATGGAATTAGGAACAATTTAATCATTCTTTCTTTATTCTTAAATTTGTCAGCTTTTGTCTCTTGAGATTTAATAAACTTCAAACAATCTTTTTTTACCTTTACAAAGCATAAGCTGAATTGTTGCATGAAAATTATTTTTTATCTAAAGGATGATTTTGACCGTCGTTTACTGGCACATCTTTCATTTCAAAAGTGTTTATTTCATCAACACACCCAACATTAAATCCTGTCATAGCTGGATTAATTCTTGGATTATGATGAGTATAAATTCCACACTCAGAACAAAAGTAATGTTTAGCAACTTTTGAATGGAACTGATAGAGTTTTAATTTTTCTTCACCTTTAACAATTTTAAAATCCTCATTTTTTACCATCGACATAATTGCTCCTTTTCTTTTGCAAATAGAACAATTACATTTTATTACTTTAGCTAAATCTCCATTTAAATTAATTTCTGCTTCTACAGCTCCGCAATGGCAAACTAATTTTTTCAATTTATCTCCAATTATTAAAATTCAGAATCATCCAAATAGCCTTTTGGATCAATTGTTCCTTTATGAGCAACTAAAACTAAGTAATCATACAAAAACGTACTTTTAACAAATTCTCTTTCTTCAGAAGTTAATTGATTAATTTTTTGTAATTTTTTTTGCGCTTGTTTACTGGTCATAATATATTATACAAAACCTCTATAATTATTTCCAACTATTTTAATTTTTTTTCCAAAAGAAGTATTCCACCAGCTACAACAGCCCAAACTATTAATATTCCAATAATTGCTTCCCAAAAATAAAAGCCCCATAAGATAAATCCCGACACAGACGCAGCTACTAAAGAAATAGCAAAAAATAAAAATGGACCTGTCAAAAAAGCAAAACCTTCTAATAAATCATATGATTTTTTTTTTTTAGTTTCACTATTTGCAAAATAATTAAATACAACAATATAAACTAAACTTAAAATCAAAATAATTATACAGGGAACGATATATTTATGATCTTTAACTATTGTTCCATGATCAGCCAATACAGTTTCACTGGCAAAAAAAACCATGATTACTATCTGAAAAAACTCTTTCATCAGTTATTTAGACTATCCTTGGTTAAAGTTATCCACAAGCATACAAAATATAGTTTTGATGTTCACGTTTTGATTCAGTTTTGATTCAATTACGGACTCAAAATACAACCTATTGACTGCATTGTATAACTGCGCTACAAATAAGAACAAAACAAGAACATGAAGCTCACTATTCCTTATTATCTGCATAAAGCTGGCGCTGGTTTTCCATCGCCTGCCACTGATTATATCGAAGAAGATATCGATCTAAACATGCATTTAATCAAAAATGTTCCAGCTACTTTCATCATCAGAGTACAGGGAAAATCTATGGTTGATGTTGGAATTAATGATGGGGATTTATTAGTAGTTGATAAAAGTTTAAAGCCAAAAAATTTTTCAACAGTTATTGCAAACGTTCATGATGAGCTTGTGGTTAAAACTTTAGTCCAAGAAAGAGATAAAAAATTTCTAACATCTGGATCTAAAGATTTTTCAAATAGAATTTTAATTAATGAAGAAGAAGATGTTTTTATTTGGGGAGTTGTGACTTATGTCATCCATTCAACGTACTAAAAAAATAGGCTTAGTTGATTGTAATTCTTTCTATGTTTCTTGTGAAAGATTGTTTAATCCAAGAATAAGAAAAAAACCTGTTGTTGTTTTATCCAATAATGATGGTTGTATTATTTCTAGGTCTAATGAAGCTAAAGCTTTGGGGATCAAGATGGGTGAACCTTATTTTAAAGCAAAAGATATTATTATTAAAAATAAAGTTGAAGTTTTTTCATCAAACTATTCTTTGTATGGAGACTTATCTAGAAGAGTAATGAGAACTCTAAAAAGATTTAATACTGAAATAGAAGTGTATTCAATTGATGAAGCATTTATAGATTTATCTAATTTTCCAGACTCTGAAGTTGAAAAAGTTGGAAGAGAAATTAGAGAAACAGTTTTACAATGGACTGGCATTCCAACTAGTATTGGTATCGCTAAAACCAAAACTTTAAGTAAAGTTGCAAATCATATTGCAAAAAAAAAACAATCAGGCGTTACTAGTTTAATTGGTGTAGAAAACTTAGATCCAATTTTAGAAAAAGTTGAAATCAATGATGTATGGGGTGTTGGCAGACAGCTTACGAAATTTTATCAAAAAAATGGAATTTACAATGCAAAACAACTAAAAAATAAATCTAACACATGGATTAAAAAATGTTCAAATGTTTTAAGTTCTAGGACTGCGATGGAACTTAGAGGTATTCCTTGTATCAATTTAGAAACTACACAAACAAAAAGAAAAAGTTGTGTGGTTTCAAGATCTTTTGGAAAAAAAATTGAAAAGTTTCAAGAATTAAAAGAAGCAGTTGCAAACTATTGTTTGAATGCATCAGAAAAAATTAGATCAGAATCTTTAGTTGCAAAAGCAATTACTGTATTTGTTAGAACAAGTCCCTTTCAAAGAGATTACGGATATTATTCAAATGCAAAGACAGTTGATTTTCCGATTGCAACAAATAATAGTATTGAAACAGTTAAAACTGCAGTTTCAATTTTAGAAAATATATTCAAGAATGGTTATCGATATCAGAAAGCAGGTGTTATGCTTACAGGATTACGTAACGATGATGGTAGAAAAAATTTATTTTCATCAGAAAAAGATGAAAAAATAAAAAGCTTAATGAGATCAATAGATAATACTAATTATAGATATGGAAGATCTACTTTAAGTCTTGCAAGCGCTGGGGTTCATAAAAAATGGAATATGCGAAGACAATATTCATCTAAAATAGATACGGCTGATTTTTATTGTCTACCAACGATAAGAGCTTAAAAAATTAATTTTGAATTAATTTTAAAAGTTTTTCTTTACTGCTTGTTCTAAAAAGATTGTCGTAGTAAACAACTTGTGTGGGGTATTCTCCATGTACTTCATCGTTCCATCTACTAATCCAGCTATGATAAATTCCAAATTTATTAAAAAATTTGCCGCCATAACCTGTCCTACCTTTGTAATCGTTATAAAGGAAGTCGTCGACATACATCTTGATAAATCCTTTGTCTGGATCTTTAGACATTTTGGTATGAAATATAATAGTTGTCCACTTACCCCTCATGTCATCAATCTTTAAATGCTTGTAAATCAATCCTTGAGAGTCCATTCCATTAACAGCAAAATATCTGGGCTCTAAATTACCTCTTTTAACCCTAAGCATCATCCTTGGATGTCTTTGTTGATTGGTGTTTCCCCATTCATATATCTGAAAAAGAGAGGTGCTAACAGGCTCGACTGTTTTGAAATCTTTTGGAATAAAAATACTTAATGAAATCCACTTCTCACCCGTATATCTGGGTTTTGCAGAATACTCACTTCTCGCTCGATCTCCTCCGCCATGACCAACAACAGCATCTCTACCATTATTTGTACAATCGGAATAATTGCCTTCTTGATCTCTGCCACAATCTCTAGGTAATAATGTTATCTTCCAAGCTTTTTCCCCTAAAGCTGGAGAGGTAACAGTTTCTCTAAACTTAGTAAGCTTTTTACCTTTTGCTACACTTTTTTTCCATTGAAGATTTGTAATTTCTTTTGCATCAACTTTGTTTAGAAAATTCGATGATCCTAAAAAAATTATACTTATAAGAGTTATAACTAAAATTTTTTTCATAAAACTTATTTAATATTTTCTATATCGTTTATATTAGATAAAGCTTTATCAAACTCAGCCATATTTTCTCTTAAAGCTAAATTCGAAATTGAGTAAACAGCTATTAATATAAATACCAAAGGCAATGCTGTCACTACTGAGGCATTACTTTTAATAAATAAGATATATAAAATGATAAATAAACCTGAACGAATTAAAAATGTTTTTCTAAAAACACTCATGATTGAAAGCGAATGCTTTATTAGATTGAAAAAACTCATTTTCGATGGACCAAAATATCTACTGCCTCTTATAGATGATATTGGCAATAAATTATTTTCAATTTTTTTTAGTGATCCAGAAAAACTATTCCACGTAGCTTTTTCTTTAATCATTTTTTTAACTGTGCTTTTTGGTAGGCATGTATAGTTTCCAAATTTAATTGATTTACCAGTAAAAGTAAGTGTGATTAATTTATGTAATTGATAGCAAATTTTAAAAATCAATTTTTCAGATCTTTTCACTCTTTCACCGACTATTGGATTATTATTTGAATTATCAATTTGATTGATAAATTCTTTAATTTCCTCTGGTCTGTCCTCTCCATCTCCGTCCATTGGAATTACAAAGTCAAATTCTTCTTTTTCAAAGATATATTTCAATCCAGTTGCAATACATCGAGCGTGACCTTGATTAGTTTTCATATTTAGAATTTTGATTGAATGAATATTTTTAAAATCCTTTTGCTCCTCTTGACGATCATGGGTTGAAGCATCATTGACAATAATCACAGAAATTTCGTGATCTAAATCCGAAATATTATTATCAATTTCGTCCAGCAATTTAGAAGTAGATTGCCAGTCGTTATAAACAGGTATTAAAATTTTAATTTTCATTCAAAAATCAATATCTTCCTAAACAAACATCACCTACACAAATAAATTGTGATGAGTTATTGAGTATCTCTTTATTATTAAACCCCTCCCACTTTGGTCTAGATTTTAAGTGATATGAGAGATTCCCAGCTTTCCACTCATCACCAGTTACAAATTGAATTTCTTTATCAAAATCTTGATCCCAAACATATTGAATTTTCATTGCAATTTCTTTTCCAGGATAATCAGTTCTTTTATCCGTCTGTGATAATGAGACATAAGAATAAAGACCAGGCGATATAAAAAATAGAAAAAGAAATCCATAAAGAAACGAATTTATTTTTTTTAAATTAATTTGTGATTTTAGAAGATATAAAAATAACACTCCAAAAAATAAATAAAAAGGCGTCATCCACATTGTTCTAATTTTTGATCCAGTAATCAATGATGTCAGAAACATTAAGATAATAGGCATAAAGTTAATAAATAGAAGAAATATCAATTTTTTATCTTTTGTATTTACTTTAAATTTTATCTTTTTAGTGAGTAACCAAATCAAAAAGAATAAAGGAACAAGTATTCCAATTTGTTTTAATAAAAATAATACTGGATTACTAATATGATCTAAAATACGAGAACCTTCTAATCCTGTTCGATTTAATCCATACGTTATGGTTATAAAATCATTGTTAAAGAGCCAAATTAAATGGGGAATCAATAAAACTAGAAAAACTTCAATTGTTATCAAATATTTAAAATCAAATTTTTTAGTTTTTTTGAAAAAGATTAAATAAATAAACAATAAATCTATTGATACCAAAAGGTAGATAAACAAGTATTTAGATAAAAAACCAACCGCACCAAATAAGCCAACTAGAAAACAATCTGAAAATTTTATTTCCTGTGAGGAATAAATTTTCCATGAATAATAAACAACTAATGACCAAAATGGTAATTGGCAAACATTTACATTAAATTCAGGAGTAGTGAAATTATAGAAATAGATAGAAACTAATAATAAAACAGAAATTAAACTTAATTTTAAATCTCTAAAAATTTCAAAAGCAAATTTAAATACGTAATAAAAAGCAATTATCACAAATATTTGGCTTAATAAATAATAAACCCAATCCTGAGAACCAAAGATTTGAAAAAATACTTCAGGAAAAAAAGCGCTCATGGGTGGATGTTTATTAAAACCCCAATCTAAATTACTTCCCCATGCTAAAGCTTCAATTGTGTCTAATGGTAAATTTTTATTTGTTAATGAAGGAATCAGTGTCCAAATTATTAAATGCGATAATGCAAAAATAAAAAAAATATTATTTATATTTTTGTTCGTGACATTCATAAGTAAATATTTACAATAATTAAGGTTACTTGACACCCCTATTTTGCTGAATATACTGCCTCGCATTTAATTTTAAAACATGCCTAAAACTAGTAAAGCAAAAAAAAAGGTGGTTAAAACTAAAACGAAAGTTATTAGTAAACCAAAAACTAAAGTCTCTAGTAAACCCAAAATTAAAGAAGTTAATAAATCACCTATAAAAATTTCGAAAAGCTATATTCCCAAAGATACTGAAAAATATATGTGTGAAAAACATAAAGTATTTTTCAAGATTAAACTTCTAGAATGGAAGAAAGAGTTGGTCAAATCAAATAACGAAGCCTTATATAACGGTGGTATGGACGACAATAGTATTTCTGCCGATATCGTAGATCAGGCAAATTCATATACAGATAAAAATGTAGAAATGAAAGCAATCAATCGACAAATAAAATTAATTTCTGAAATAGATAAAGCACTTGCAAGAATAAGAGAGGATACTTATGGTTATTGTTTGGACACTGCAGAACCAATTGGGTTAAAAAGACTAATGGCCAGACCAGTAGCTAAGTATACTATTGCAGCTCAAGAGAAGCATGAAAAAGATGAAAAGGTCCACGCAGATGACTAAAAAAAAAAGAAAAAAGAAAACTGTTCATAATCCAATCACATATAATTTTACAAAAAAATATATCTATTTTTATTACGCATTTTTTTGGATACTTTTGCTATTATTTGTATTTACTAGATGAACAAAAAATTTGTATTAATCATTTTAGCAATAGTTGCTATTGAACTTTCAGGACATGGAATTTTTGCTTCATTATTTAGGTTAATAAGTTCAATGAATTAATTAAGGTTTTGGCGGCAATTCATTTTTATTCATAAATGCAAAGCCTTTTTTTACTGCATCTCTTTCAGAAATATTCTCATACCATCTAGTTAGATTTTTAAAATTTTTAAGACCAATATCGTGCCACTCATGTCTTGCTATCCAGGGAAATGTTCCTATATCTGCAATAGTATAATCATCACCTGATAAAAATTTGTAATTACATAATCTTTCGTCTAATTCGGTATATATTCGTTTAGCAATCTTAAAATATCTATCTTCACCAAATTTACTTTTACCAGGATTATAATGATGAAATTGATGGTGCTGCCCTAACATAGGACCAACATAACCCATTTGGGCCATTAGCCATTGGTTTATCTCTAAACGATTTTTTTCCTGATAAAATTTTCCACTTTGCTCTGCCAAATAAATAAGAATAGCACCTGACTCAAAAACAGTTTGATTAGTTTTGTGATCAATTATTACTGGAATTTTACTAAACGGACTTATTTTCTTAAATTCGGAATTGAATTGTTCATCTTTATCAAGATCAATTTTTTTTACCTCATACTCATAACCAATTTCCTCAAGCATGATACTAATTTTTTTTCCATTTGGGGTATTAGCAGAAAAAAGTTCAATCACTTTTTACACCAAGACGCTCTTTGATTATTTTTGATGAGGTGGTAAATTCAAATCTGTATTTTTCATCGGGTCTTGCTAATTTAAAACAAGCTCTTGCAGCTAAAGCGCCTTCATGAAAACCAGATAAAATCAACTTTAATTTTCCAGGATAATTACAAATATCTCCTACCGCATAAATTCCTTTTTGATTGGTCTCAAACTTTTCGGTATCAACCTCGACAGTTTTTTTATCAATATTTAGCCCCCAATTAGCGATTGGTCCTAATTTCATGATTAAACCAAAAAAACCCAAAACATAATCGGTTTTCAAAGATTTGACTTCATTAGAGTCATGTTTAATATCAATGCTTTCTATTTGTTGATCTCCTACAACTGCTGCTAATTGATATTTAGTAAATAAATTTATTTTTCCTGCTTTAGCTAAACTGTGCACCTTATCTATCGTTACTTGAGCGCCTCTAAATTCATCTCTTCTATGCACTAAATTAACATTGCAATCTTTAGATAATTCAACAGCCCAGTCTAATGCACTATCTCCACCACCAAATATTGATACAACCTTTCTCTTAAATATATTTTTATCTTTCACTGAATAAAATAATGATTTGCCTTCAAATTTTTGGCATTCCTTTGGTGAAAATTTCCTAGGTTCAAATGAACCAACTCCTCCAGCTATTATAACATTGGGTGTTAAAAAAGCAGTGCTTTTATTAGTTTTAACCAACCAAATATTATTTTCTTTTTTAACTTCCTCTACTCTCTCATTCAAATGAAATTTAATATCAAATGGTTTTAATTGATTGATTAAATTATTTGTTAATTCTTCACCAGTACATTCGGGTATTGCAGGAATATCATATATCGGTTTATCTGGATACAGCTCAATACATTGACCGCCAATCTTATCTAAATTATCCACCACCTCACAACTAAGACCAATTAATTTCAACTGATGAGCAGTAAATAAACCAGTTGGTCCTGCTCCAATTATTAATGCATCAGTTTTAATCATTTATGCTTGCTTCGATGGAATATCTACTTCAATTCCATCTATTTCATCTGAGACTACTATTTGACAACTAAGTCTACTGTTTGTTTTTGGTTCAAATGCCATGTCCAACATATCTTCCTCACCATCTTCTTTTTTAGGAAGTTTATTAAACCAGTCTTCTTTGACATAAACATGGCAAGTAGCACAAGCCATTCCTCCACCACAATCTGCATCAATTCCAGGAATATCATTTTGCACAGCTCCTTCCATAACAGTCAATCCATTTTGAACATCAACCGTGTGAACTTTTTTGTCATAAGTGATATAGGTTATTTTTGTCATGAGTTATATATAAGCTCAAAAAAAAATAGGGCAAGTATGCAAAAACATACTCGCCCTATTAATTTAAATTAAATAGTTATTATCTGCTTCTCGCACCAGCTGAACTTACTGCAGCAGCCCAGATTACTAGACCAAATGCAATTTTATTTATAAAGTCAGCTAAGTTATAAACTACGTTTAATGAGTTTGCATCTACACCACCTGTTAGGTAACCAAATACATAACCTAATGGGTAAATAGCCCAACCTACAGTTACAATCATTCTCATTGCACCGAACGCAGTTACTAGAGCTTTGTTTCCACTCTTAGCAGCAGCTTTACCAGCTTCACCTGAGAATACTTCATAAAGAATGTATACCCAACCTGCCATACCGATTACGAAACCAAGTGTAGCATTGATGTATCCTGCTTCTCCTAAGTATCCACCGATTAACATTACTAATGAACCGATTAACAATCTCCAGAAAATTCCAGAGCTTGCTTTTCTTACAGCTACTAGAATTAAATAGAACTCTATCATCTGTAATGGCACAGTAATTAACCAATCGATATATCTATATACTGTCGGTGAATCGCCAGTCATCACCCATACTTCTCTCATGTACATGTAGTGGATGAATGCAATACCAGTTACTAGCCCTGCAACAGTTACTGACGTTTTCCAGCCAGGAGCAACAGTGTTTCTCTCCATGAAGAAAAACGCTGTAGCAGCCAACATACCCATTGAAATTATCCAAAAAGATATTCCAACGAAGTCATCTTGAGCTAACATCGTAGCAGAAGCTGCGTTTGCTACTCCAGTTACACCAATTAATGCTGCAACAGTAAGAGCAAACAATTTAAGTTTTTTCATAAAAAACTCCCTCTTTAGTTAGTTTTTACTTATTTAGTTTATATAAACTAAGCTTAGGCTTCCCTAAGCCAAAGTTGTGCGTTAGATACCAAATTAAAGGAGATTATTGAAGACTTAATTGTCATTAATTTCCATTGATTTTACTGACTTTTTAAAATTAAATACAATTTATAATTTAATTATCAATAAAAAAGGCACTATCGAATCGATAAACCTATGTCAGACAAATTTAACGAAATTTATCGAAAATCTATAAAAAATCCTGAAGAATTCTGGAAAGATGCAGCACAAGATATCTTCTGGTTTAAAAAACCAAATAAAATTTTAAATAAATCTAATCCTCCTTTTTATAAATGGTATGAAGATGGGGTAACAAATACATGTTACAACGCATTAGATATCCATATTGATCAAGGAAAAGGAGATAAAACTGCTTTAATCTATGATAGTCCTATCACGGGAAACAAAAGCAAATTTACTTATAAAGAATTAAGATCAAAAGTATCAAAATTTGCAGGTGCACTTAAAGAACAAGGTGTAAATAAAGGTGATCGAGTTATTATTTACATGCCAATGATACCAGAAGCTGTTGTGGCTATGTTGGCGTGTGCAAGAATTGGGGCAATACATTCAGTTGTGTTTGGTGGATTTGCTTCAAATGAACTTGCAAGTAGAATTGATGATAGTAAAGCTAAACTTTTAGTTACTGCCTCTTGTGGGTTTGAACCTGGAAGAACTGTTGAATACAAACCACTAGTAGATGAAGCAATTAAACAAGCTCAACATAAGATTAGTAAGATGATTTTGTTTCAAAGGAAAGGTCATGAGGTTAAATTAAATGCACCAAAGGAGATAAGTTGGGATGAGGTTCATACAAATGCTAAAGATGCAGATTGTGTTGAAATGAATTCCAATGAATTTGCTTACATTCTTTACACATCAGGTACTACAGGCACACCCAAAGGTATTGTGAGAGACATTGGGGGTCATATTGTTGCATTAAAATGGACGATGAAAAATATTTATAATATTTGTGAGGATGATATTTGGTGGTCAGCTAGCGATATTGGTTGGATCGTTGGTCACTCTTATATTGTTTATGCACCTTTATTTAAAGGATGCACCACTGTTTTGTTTGAAGGTAAACCTGTAGGCACACCTGATGCGGGAGCTTTTTGGAAAATTATTTCTGATTATAAAGTTAAATCTTTATTTACTGCACCAACAGCCTTTAGGGCTATTAAAAAAGAGGATCCAGAAGGTAAGTTTTTTTCAAAATATGATTTGAGTAAATTTGAAAGTCTCTTTCTTGCAGGTGAACGAGCTGATCCAGATACAATTAAGTGGGCAGAGAATTTATTGAAAGTTCCAGTAATTGATCATTGGTGGCAAACAGAGACAAGTTGGGCGATTAGTTCAAATTGTACTGGTATTGAAATGATGAAAACAAAATACGGCTCAGCTTGTAAAGCAGTGCCTGGTTATGATGTAAAAATTATTAAATCTGATCAAACTTTAGCTAAACCAAATGAAATGGGAGATATAGTTGTAAAATTACCTTTGCCACCTGGAACTTTTCCAACTCTTTGGAATGCAGATAAAAGATATAAAGAAAACTACATGTCTAATTATGAAGGCTATTATCAAACTTACGATGCAGGACACATTGATGAAGACGGATATATCTGGATCATGTCTAGAACTGATGACATTATAAATGTTGCTGGACACAGATTATCTACTGGTGCAATTGAAGAGGTATTATCTGAGCACCAATCTGTTGCAGAGTGTGCAGTGCTAGGAATTGCTGATAAACTAAAAGGACAATTACCCATAGGTTTAATTGTTTTAAAAGCCGGTGTTGATAAAGATAATGAAACAATCTCTAAAGAATGTGTTCAAATGGTTAGAGATAAAATTGGACCAGTTGCTGCTTTTAAAGTTGCAATAGTGATAAAAAGACTTCCAAAAACGAGATCAGGTAAAATTTTAAGAGGAACAATTAGAAAAATCGCCGATAATGTTGAGTATAAGATGCCTCCAACTATTGATGACCCTGTTATTCTAGATGAAATAAAACAAGACTTAATAAATAATAAGATACTAAATAATGGTTAAAACATATTCTTTTTTACTAATCGCTATATTTTGCGAGGTAGCTGGAACAATGTTATTGCCAGTATCACAAAATTTTACAAAAATTATTCCAACAATTTGTCTGACAATATTCTATCTTGTATCTTTCTATTTAATGACCTTTGTAATGGATAAGCTTCCGATTGCAATTGTGTATGCTACATGGAGTGGATTGGGCGTTTTTACAATAGCTATACTTGGTTATTTCTTCTTCAAACAAACTTTAGCTTGGCAAGCTGTAGCAGGATTATTTTTGATTGTTATTGGAGTAGTACTAGTAAATAGTTTTGCTGGAAAAATTAATTAAATTTTAATGGGGTACCTTCAGGTTCACCTAAAATTTTACCATCTTTCATTTTTATTAAACCTGCAATTATGGTTGCTACTGGTGTTCCCTTAAACTTAACTCCATTGAAAGGCGACCATCCACACTTACTTTCAATATTTTCATTTTTAATGAGAATTTCTTTATTCATGTCTACAATTGTAAAATCAGCATCATAACCTTCTTTAATAAATCCTTTATTCTGAATTCCAAAAATTTTAACTGGATTTTCACACACAAGATTTATTAGTTGTCTAAGTGATAATTTTTTATCATTGACATGATTTAACATTACAGGCATAAGAGTTTGAACACCTGGCATACCTGATGGAGAGTTTGGATATTCTTTATCTTTATTTACCCTCAAATGTGGAGCATGATCTGATCCGATAGTATCATTTAAGTTATTTTTCACAGCATACCATAATCTATCATAATGGGATTTGTCTCTTATAGGAGGATTCATTTGTGCGTATGTTCCAAGTCTGTCATAACAATCTGGTGCATAAATTGTTAAATGTTGTGGAGTAATCTCAAAAGTAATATTTCCTTTGTGTTGAGATAAAAAATCAATCTCTTGTTTTGTTGTAATGTGAAGCACATGAGCTTTCTTATTATACTTTTCGGCAAGTCTAACTATTCTTCTTGTGGAAGACATTGCGCACTCTTCACTTCTCCAAATAGGATGTGAGTGTACATCTCCATTTTTGATTAGTTTTTTATTCTTATTTAAAACTTCCTCATCTTCTGAGTGAACTGCAACAACTTTTGAACAATTTTCGAATACTTTATCAATATCTTTTTCTTCTGCTACTAATAGATTGCCAGTTGAAGAACCAGCAAATAATTTTATACCACAGCATCCTTCTAAATCTTTTAATTCCGCTAATTGATTTACGTTGTCTGCTGTTGCGCCAAAATAAAAAGCGTAATTGCAATACATCCTTTTTTTTGCAAGATCTAATTTTCTTTGAAATTCTTTTATATTTGATGTTGGAGGATTTGTATTTGGCATTTCGAATACTGCTGTTATACCTCCAACAACAGCTGCTCTACTTCCAGAATAAAGATCTTCTGTATCTGTCGAACCAGGTTCTCTAAAATGAGTTTGAGTATCTATACATCCTGGCAATACAGTTTGATCTTTTGCATCATAAACTTCTTTTGCCTCTTCCGTTATCTCACCTATTTTTAATATTTTCCCATTTTTAACAGCAATATCTTTATGTTTTAACTCCCCATTAATATAACATTGTCCATTTTTGATTATTAGATCTAACATTTGTAAAAAAAGTTATTATATTAAAATTAAATATCAATCAAATATGAATAATGGTGTTTTTATATTAGAAGATAGAGCCATACTTTATATAAGTGGCTCAGATGCAAAAGATTTTCTTCAAAATCTGATTAGCAATGACATAAATAAGGTCTCTGATAGTTCCAGTTGCTTTGCTTCTTTATTAACTCCACAAGGAAAATTTTTATATGAATTAATAATTGTAAAACATAAATCAGGTTACTTTATTGACTGTGAAAAATCTCAATCTAAAGAAATATTTAATCAACTCAATTTATATAAAATCAGATCAAAAGTAGAAATTCTGAACTTAAGTAATGAATTTGTGGTCGCTAGTTTTGGATATGAAAAATATCTAACTATTGCAGGCTCAAAAGATATTCTAGGTTTTACTTTTAAATTCAGAGAAGATCCAATTTTACTAGACCCTAGAAATAAATATTTAGGTGCTAGATTAATAATAAATTTAGAAAAACTTTATTTATCTTTAAAAAAACTCAATTTAAAAAATGATAAAATTGAGAATTATTATAGTCGTAGCCACAAACTTGGTATCGTTCCAAAAAACTTAAATAAATTAAAAAATAAATTATTTGGAATTGAGTGTAATTTTGAAGAACTAAATGGTATTGACTTCAAAAAAGGTTGCTACGTTGGCCAAGAAAACACCGCAAGAATAAAATTAAAAAATAAACTTTCAAAGAGATTATTGCCAATAGAAATTATAGATGGAAAACTAAATGAAGATGAAACAATATACTCAGATAATATTGAAATTGGAAAAGTGTTAATTAATGAGGAATATCCTTTTGCATTAATTAAGTATTCAAATGAAAAATTTAAAAAAGATGTAATATTTAAAACTCAAAATGGATCTTTAAAAATTTTTATACCCGAGTGGTTAAAGTTATAATAGATACTATTCTAATAGATGATTAAATATAAAAAATTTTGGAGAATATCTTCCATGGATATTCAGGGAAATGAATTTCTTAAAATTGTTGAAAAAATTAAACCAAAAAATTTTTTAGAAATTGGAGTTTACACTGGAGTAAATGCCAGAAACATCTGTGAATATTTATTCCAAATTTACAATGATGATTTTAAATATTTTGGATTAGATCTATTTGAGGATTACAATTTTGAAAATGAAAATGAAATAGCTCCATTTACAGTAAGAAAAAATAAACAAAAATTCTCAAATCCACTTAAGCATATCTATTATAATATAATTAAAAAAGAACAATTAAATTCAGAAAAAAGTGTAAAAAAATTTTTAGAAAAGTTTGAAAAAAATATAACCTTAATTAAAGGAGATACTAAAAATACATTAAAAGATATTGATTTAAGTATCTTTGATATGGTTTATGTAGATGGTGGACATAGTTTTGATACTGTTTACTTTGAACTTAATCATCTTTTAGAAAATACAAAAAAAAATTGCTATATACTTTGTGACGATTATGGTCACAAAGAAGCTAAGGGAGTAAAAACAGCTGTAGACAAAATAGTAAAAGAAAAAAAGTTAAAAATTGAAATTAAGTTGAATAGATTCGCATCAATTTTAAGATATTAGATGAATAATTAGATAATTTAAGATGGGTTTGGTGCGGCTAGAGAGACTCGAACTCTCATGGACTAGGTCCACACGGCCCTCAACCGTGCCTGTCTACCAATTTCAGCATAGCCGCAAATATGACCCACAATAAATCAATGACAAGTAGGTTTCAAATTGATAAATTTTAATATGGAATTTAATCAAGAAGTAAAAAAAGCAACTGATCCTATTTATCAAAAAATATCAAAGGTAATGCCTGAGATTGAATGGTCAGTACATGCTCCTTATATTCATAAAATTAATAAACTTAAAAAAGAAAAAAATGCAGTCATCCTTGCTCACAACTATCAAACTCCAGAAATCTATCATGGTATTGCAGATTTCTCTGCTGACTCTTTAGCGCTTGCAGTGGAGGCTTCAAAAACCTCAGCTGATATAATTGTGATGGCAGGAGTCCATTTTATGGCTGAGACCGCAAAATTAATGAGCCCAAATAAAAAAGTTTTATTACCAGATATGAACGCGGGTTGCTCTTTGTCATCATCAATTACCGGTAAAGATGTAAGATTGTTGAAAGAAAAATATCCTGGAGTTCCTGTTGTTTCATATGTAAACACCTCTGCTGATGTAAAAGCAGAGACAGACATATGTTGTACCTCGGCTAATGCTGTAAAAATTGTAAAATCATTAGGTGTCAAAAAAGTAATTTTCTTACCTGACGATTATCTCGCAAAATATGTTGCCACTCAAACAGATGTTGAAATTATTTCATGGAAAGGAATTTGTATAGTCCATGACCAATTTAATGAAAATGAAATAATTAATATTAGAAAAAATAATCCAGGTATAAAAATTATTGCACATCCAGAATGTCCTCCAGAAGTAATCAAGGCAAGTGACTTTGCAGGTTCAACGTCTGGAATGATTAATTATGTAAAAAATAATCAACCAAAAAAAGTTATGATGGTAACAGAATGTTCAATGAGTGATAATATTCAGGTAGAAAATCCAAATGTGGAATTTATTAGACCATGTAATCTATGCCCACATATGAAAAAAATTACATTGCCTAAAATTTTAAATTGTCTTGAAAATGAAACAGGTGAAATCATTATGGATCAAGAGACAATTAACAAGGCAAGATTATCAGTAGAAAAAATGGTTACTATTGGTAGATAAAACTTCGTGTCAAAAATTAGATTAAGTGAAACTTTTATCAAAGACAGAGTCAAACTTGCATTAGCTGAAGATTTATATCCAGATGGAGATATAACAACTAACTTACTAAATAAAAATGAAATTATAACCGCAAAATTAATATCTAATCAAAAAGCGATAGTTGCGGGTTTATTGTTTACAAAACATACTTTTAATCAAGTTGACAAAAAAATTAAATTCATATTAAAAAAAAGAGACGGTTCTTCAGTCAAAAAAAATTCTGTGATAGCGATCATCAAAGGTAAAGCTAGCTCAATATTGGTTGCTGAAAGAGTTGCTTTAAATTTTTTGTCTCATATTTCTGGTATAGCCACAAAAACAAATCAGTTTGTTAAGCTAGCTGGAAAAAAATGTAAAATTTGTTGTACTAGAAAAACTATCCCAAATTATAGAGTTATTCAAAAATATGCAGTGAGATTAGGTGGTGGCACTAATCACAGATTCAATTTAAGTGATGAGTTTTTAATTAAAGATAATCATATTGCCAGTTCAAATTTAAGAGAATTAGTTTCATTAGCCATAAAAAACAAGAGAGGAAAAAAAATTACTGTTGAAGTGGATAGTTTAAAACAATTAAAAGAAATAATTGGGCTTAAATTCAATACTATTTTATTTGACAATATGACTATTAAAAATCTAAGAGCGGGTATAAAGCTTGTAAAAAAAAATTATGAAACTGAGGCTTCAGGCAATATAAATCTTAAAACTGTTAAATTAATTGCTGCAACTGGTGTAAACAGAATTTCTGTTGGCAGCATTACTCATAGCGCTCCAGCCATAGATTTCAAATTAGAAATTTAACTTACAAATTTTGATAAATCAGGTTTAAAATAGTTTGGTCCTTTCATTACTTTACCATGCTCATTATAAATTGGCTTACCATTCTCATCTAATTTACTCATGTTTGAATTTTGAACCTCTTCAAAACATTTATCTAGATTAATACCAAAAGCATGCCCTGCTCCATAAGTAACGTAAAGAATATCAGTCAGTGCATCAGCTACCTCTAATAAATCTTTATTGTTCATTGCCTCTGTAAGTTCTGTAAGTTCCTCTTTAATTAGATCTATTCTAAGTTTATTAATTTTATCTGTGTTAAAAGAGGGTTTTGTTTTAACTTCTTGCCCAAAAGTTTTCATGAAAGTTCCTACTTTATCAAAATTTGTCATTTTGCTCCTGTAAGTTTAAATAAAATTAATATATATCTATTACATATACTTTAAAAAAAAATATTCATGAAATTAAGAAAAGAATTCGATAGTATTGGCAAAATAAGCGTCCCAGATGATAAATATTGGGGTGCGTCTACTCAGAGATCAAAAAAATATTTTGATATCGGAGAATTTTTTGTGAGACCGATTCTTATTAAATCTATTGCGATAATTAAAAAAGCAGCTGCAATAGTTCATGGAAGAGAAAAACAAATTTTACCCAATTTATCAAAAGCTATAATCAAGGCATCGAATGAAGTGATATCAGGAAAATTAAATGAACACTTCCCTCTAAAAGTTTGGCAAACTGGATCTGGTACTCAAACTAATATGAATGTAAATGAGGTCATTGCTAATAGAGCTATTGAAATTTTAGGTGGAAAAAAAGGATCTAAAAAACCTGTTCACCCTAATGACCATGTAAATAAATCACAATCAACCAATGATGTATTCCCTACTGCAATGCATATAGCTATTGCTATTGAGACTAAAAATAATTTATTACCCTCATTGGAATTATTAAATAAAGAATTAAAAAAGAAAGTATCTCAATTTAAAAAAATAATTAAAGTTGGAAGAACTCATCTTCAAGATGCTACACCCTTGTCTTTGGGTCAAGAATTTTCTGGATATCATGCTCAACTTGATGATTGCATTAAGAGAATAAAAAATGCTTTAAATGAAATCTATTTTTTAGCTCAAGGTGGGACTGCTGTTGGAACTGGAATTAACAGTAAAAAGGGTTTTGATAAAAAAATTATAAATGAAATCAAAAAATTAACTAAAATCCCATTCAAACCAACAAAAAATAAATTTGCCTCACTTGCTGCGCATGATGAAATTGTAAACTTTTCTGGAACATTAAATACTACAGCAGTTTGCTTAATGAAAATTGCTAATGATATAAGATTCTTAGGCTCAGGGCCAAGAGCAGGTTATGGTGAACTAATTCTTCCAGCTAATGAGCCAGGTTCGTCAATTATGCCAGGCAAAGTAAATCCAACACAATCTGAGGCTGTTACAATGGTTTGTGTAAAAGTAATTGGAAATCACAATGGTATTACAATGGCAGGTTCACATGGTCATTTTGAATTAAACGTATTCAAACCATTAATTGCACACAACATTCTTCAATCAATCGATCTATTAGCTGATAGTTCAAAAAATTTTGCTCTTTATTGTATTAAAGGATTAAAAGCAGATAAAAATAAAATAAAATACTATTTAGACAATTCTTTGATGTTAGTAACTGCTTTAGCTCCCAAAATTGGTTATGATGAAGCTGCAAAAATAGCTAAGTTAGCTTTAAAAAATAAGACTACACTTAAAATTGAAGCTCTTAAATCAGGATTAATTAAAGAAAAGGAATATAATAAAATAGTTGATCCAAAAAAAATGATTTATCCAGAATAGGATTTAAAAAAATCATTTATAAAATTTTTAAACATCACTTTATTAAGAAAAATCTTTTC